>NZ_JACJSH010000006.1:0-248541 GCF_014698055.1 Nostoc sp. FACHB-133 | reverse complement strand
CAGAGAAGGGAAAATATAGTACACAGCGTATAAGATTTAACTCCAATTCTTCTGCTTAATTTTTTGTTACATACTTATAAATTTTTCCCACGGCTTACTTATCTAAATTTTTATTCCTAAATTATGTACTTAGTTGCAACCTGCTGTATTTCTGTATTAATAAGTAGGACAGCGTAAATAATTCAAAGTTTGCTGTAAGGGTTTTAGACCTACTTTGTTCGCATAGCCTCTCGTAAAGAAGAAAAAGCTGAAAGCCCCTACTATTAACTAATGTCAATATTATTACATTAGTTAATTTATCTGGAATTTTTCTATATTTCCCAGTCGAATTTATAACTTTTGGACAGTCATAAAACATTATGGAGGTGCAAGAGGATTCATCCACAATAGGATAGAACTTCTTAACTGGTTCAAGTCGCGGTATGCTTCTTGCTTGAACCATTGCCCTAATGCATCAAAGGGGGTAAAAGACGTTCCAGTTTGCCATTTAATATCTTGACCTAAAGGCGTTGTATGATTTCCTGGTAACGTTTGTGCTGTCACCATGTCATCAAAGCGTTCTTGTAAGATTTTGGTTAAAGCTGCTGATTGATCAATGGTGTCATTACTAAACTTTATTAATAAATTACGTCGGATAGTGTAACGCTCTTGGACAAGCTTGTTAGTTTCCAACGGTGAAGGAGTAAACTCGATTTTCAAAGTAGAATTGAACTGTTCTACTAGGGGAATAGCTTCTTTGGCAGCGTAGTTATTGAAGGATATTAAAATATTGCCTGCACGTTCTACTTTAAAGAGGCTACCAATTAGCAAGTGAAGTTTACAGCCCATACTGTGTCCAAGACCATAGATGGGGAAGTAAAGCTTGCGTAATGCTCCAGAATCATGTAATCGTTCCAGGGTGCGGTCAAAGTTTAACAGCACGGATTTTGCGATCGCTGTATGATCCAATGTATTGACAAAAGGTGTAGCAATTACAACATAGCCTTTACTTGCTAGTTGTTCGAGTAACCAGCGATAAGTGATGTGAGGTGCAGTGGCGACAAATGCACCTCCTAAAAAATGGATGATACCTATGGGATTTCGGGGAATGATTACCCAGTTACCTCTGACTTCTTTCCAGTCCATGCCGATAAGCGATCACTTTCTTGATATTCTTTATGTTAGACCGGGGATCGCTACCGTGGGAAGGATTATGGAAAAAGCTACGAATGATTGGTAATTACGTTACAGTTGAGGTCTAAATCCATAGCCATAACTGGGCTATCATAAAAGGTTTTTTAGTCTGACCTATTTTTCGATTACGAATTACGTTACTGAGATATTGTCTGCATACGCTGTTCGTAAACGAACGTGATTACGTTAAGCGTCTTGTAGAGAGAGTCATGACAAAAATTATTTTAACCCTGAGTCTGTAATCGTTTCATTTCGTGTTGTACATCTAATGCAATCTGTAAGGCTTCATTAAGCAACCTTCCATGCTCAGTAGCCTGTTCATTTACTTGCATGGCTGTTAAAGTTGCTAAATTGTTGACGAATAGTTCTGTATTACTAAGGATAAAGCTCTTATTTTCTCTCAAAATCCTTTCTGTCTTCAAAGCGCGAACTAAATCAGCTTTGGTAAGATTAAGCGCTGCGAGAACACTCTCTCTTTCTTTGATCAGCACTTCTGGATTACCAGCTTCTTCTATTTGGTCATTGATATGTATTGCTCTAATTACAGTATTATATCTTTCAACATCGTTTAACAGGATTTGGAGAGAATTTGTCATGTTTAGCTTGACAATTCTGCTTCTCTTTTTCCATATTAAATATAAGATGGTTTGCGTAAGACCGCCAACCCAAAGACCTAATATAATTAATACTATCCAGGATGGAATTGCTATCCATGATACAAATATTTTGAGAATTATATCAAATAAAAGATAGCCAAAAACAAATGTAGCAAATCCAATAAAAACTACAGTTGCTCCTTCCGAACTTTTAATTTTTTGGATGTATAATTTTGCAAAGTTTTTGAGAGGATTTGTAATGATTAAAAGTTGATCATTGACAGGTAAATTAGTCAGCTTTTGCAGTTCATTCTGACTAATTTCCAAGCCCTGTAAATCATCCCGCACAGCTTTTTAATCCTTGCCAGAATAGTTATTTAATCTAATATAGCAATCAAATTTCTAGAATGCTGGCATTTTGTCTAAACTTTTTTAAGCAAGTTAATACTTCTAGGCAATGCCAAGAGTTTTTGTACAATATGATACTCTTTTGCCCAGATAGCAATCCTATTTGAGTTGTGAAAATGAACGAACCGCCAACGTGCAGCGTCTCGTAGAGAATAACGCTAAGAAAAAACGAGATCGAAAATAAATTAATTGCTTGTAAATGTAATGATAATGCAACGGGTTATTTTCCTGTTAAACAGCTATTTCTAACTATAAAAAAGAATAATAGAAAAGTCCGCAAAAACGGACTTTCTTGTTTAGTTATAAATAATTGTGTCTCACTCGTTACATTAACTTCACTTCGGAGAAGATTGTTTATGTTTTGAAATGCCACGCTGAGGGTTTAAAAATGGGGGAATGGGACAGTCTAGCGTCATAGCGATCGCTCTGAGCAAATCTGCTTCTGACTGTGTAACTTTGTTATCTAATAGTACCGTGTGAGCGCAGGCATCAACAATAGCTTGCTTGAGTTTGGGACTGGCAAGGCGGAGGCGTTCAATACTTTTCTTAAGTTCAGTGAAATTACAGCTTGGTGGCGTGTCTGGTTTTTCTTGTTCTGCGGCCTTGGGAAGCCGAAAAACTCCAGAACGAAAAGCATAGGCGATGTCTTCGGTGGACGCATCGGGTTGAGAGTGTCCAACGCGGGCAATTACGGACAGTACTAATAGACTATCTGGCCAAATTTGTTCTATGGAGGTGTATTCTACTGTTGTAGATGTAGGATTTATACTAGGTTGGAGGCGATGCCACAGTATTAACTGCAACACAAAATGCCACAGTGATAAACTTCCGGTGGCTACAGCTAAACCGTGGACACATTTGCATAGTCTTTGGCATTCTTTGGCAGAATTTTGGCGTAATACGGGTACTGCCAAATCCACAAGTGGTAAGCGAATTTTGGCATCTAACTGGCTAATTTCGTTACTAAATTCTAGAGTTTTGTCTACCAACTCAGCAGGCTGCACCTCGCGTAACCAAGCAATTTGACGTTCTTGGATCTCGATATTTTCTGTATCTAATGCTAGGGCAAAAGCGATCGCCATTGCGCTTTCCTGCTCTCGCACACCCAAGCGTAGGGATTCTGGTAACTGCGATAACAGCGCTTGAGCATGGGTAAAATGCTCTGGTGTAACACTTCCAACTTGGTTGACAACCTGTTCTGGCGTGGCGTTCGAACCACCAGCAAAGCCCATTGTTAGAGATTCCTGGGAAGGGGAACGCATTTGATTGCGAGATGGCATTGCTGGCAAATTGCTGACGTTCAAACCCCCAACGCGACGGATACGTTCTGTCAGAGGTGGGTGGGTAGAAAACATATTGTCCCAGAAAGAGGGGTTGAGCGCATTACCAAAAAACATGTGGCTAGCGGCTTCTGCACCAGGCGAAATCAAGCGTGAATCCATCTGTTGGAGTTTTTGGAAGACTCCGTTAAGTCCGTTGGGGTTGCGAGTGAACTGTACAGCCGAAGCATCGGCAAGAAATTCGCGTTGGCGAGAGACGGCGGCTTTAATCAAGCGTCCGCAGAGTAATCCGATACCGCCAATTGCCATTAGTGCTAAACCAAAAGCCCAGATAGGTAAACCCTTATCTTCCTTTCCTAAACGGAAGCTATCGCGAATTCGCCACAACAATTCTCCGGTTAAATAAATGAACAAAATCCCGTGCAAGAGTCCCACTAAACGCAAATTTAGCCGCATATCTCCATTAAGAATGTGGCTGAATTCGTGGCCGATGACTCCTTGTAACTCATCTCGGTTCAGGTGTTGTAAAGTCCCACGGGTAACACCAATTACAGCATCATTGGGCGTAAATCCGGCAGCAAAGGCATTAATACCGGTTTCTCTTTCCAGGAGATAAACTTCTGGGACAGAAATACCAGAAGCGATCGCCATTTCCTCGACTATATTTAATAGTTGTTGCCCTTGTTCATCTGCCATATCTGGGAGTAACAGTCTTCCCCCCAACTCCTGAGCAATGACGCTTCCTCCTTGACGGAGACAGGCAATTTTATAGAGACTTCCCACTGCGATCGCAATTATTGTAATCCCAGTCACGTAGAGAAATATCCCTGGATGCCACCAAACACGTGGAGCCATGCGGAGCAGAAATAAAGTGGCAATGTAAATCGCAATAATCATGACTGCGATCGACAGGGAAAATAACCCAATTAATTGTTGCGTGTTTTGGCGTGCCCGATCCTGATGTTCAAAGAAATTCATAGATATTTAAAAAGACACGCGTGGAGCATTTCTCATTTCTGGAGTAGCTTCGGCGAGCAATTCTGCAACAGTAAAGTTAAAAGTATTTGCCACAAGATTGCTGGGGAAAGATTCGCTCTTGGTGTTGTAAAGTGTTACCGCGTCATTAAAAGCCTGACGTGCAAAAGCAATCCGGTTTTCAGTGGAAGATAATTCTTCCATCACCTGAGTCATGGCGCGATCGGCTTTCAATTCTGGATAAGATTCTGAAAGTACCATCAACCGACTTAACGCACCTGTCAGCGCTCCTTCAGCATTGCCCAACTGTTGCATCGCTTGGGGATCGCCGGGATTTTGTGCAGCACGACTACTAGCATTAATTGCAGAATTCCGAGCTGCAATAACTGCTTCTAAGGTTTCCCGCTCATGTTTCATGTACCCTTTGGCAGTTTCCACCAAGTTGGGAATTAAGTCATAGCGGCGCTGTAATTGAACATCGATTTGAGAGTAAGCATTTTTGTAACGGTTGCGATACTTGACTAAATCGTTGTAGCTATTAATGATAATTACAGCAACAATGGCAACTAAAGCTACAGAAAATATTAAAAGCCCCATATTTTTAGATTATTTCAATCAGGTACTTACTTTATATCCAGCAAAATTTGTGTGGATATAAAGATGAGTCTACTTTTAACAAGTTGGCTTCGTCGCCTGTAAAATTAGTTACGCAATTGCACTGAGCTATATAGGTTGCACAAAGCCCAACGCAGTTAAAGGGCTTTGGCGTTAACCCAAGCGTATTGCTATATAAATAGAGACGCAATAACTATAATTGCGTCTCTACAAACTGTCTATTTAGCCTTTTTACGTGTAATTGCACCCACCAAAAGGATAGTTGTTAATTAAATTATTCCTGGGCCTCTACCGCGTTTGTCACCCTTTTCGGTCAACTTGCCTTCTTCATCCTGATTAACTTCTCCAAGTTCTTCAACACGTTGTGCTGTATCTTCTGCTGCTTGTTTGCGTGCATCACCTGGTTCTTCGTAGTACATTTCCGGTTCAACTGCATAGTTATTCAACAAACCTTCTTTGTCTACGGTGTATCCGTCAGTAGTGCGTATACTTTCTGGATCGGTTTGGTCATCTGTAGCTGCATCTGCCTCCCTTTCTTCTGTAGGGAGTGTTTTGTAGTTACCGCCTTCTCTTTCGATCCGAGCAGCAGTTTCCGCTGGAATAATGCCGCGATCATAACTATCTACTTCAGCGCGATCGGATGAATCTATATCTCTCTTAACTGCTTCATTAGCCATAATTTATGTCCTCGTAAAAGAATCTATTAAATAACTTCAAAAACTAGATTAAGCTTTTTTTAATCTCCGAACTACTATCTTTAGAAGTGATTTAAAATTAAAAAGAGGATTACATCCTCTATCTTCCGGTCTATCAAAAGATTAATATTAATTTAGGTTAAATACTAATAATTTACATTTACTATTTAAGACAAGGAGTTTAAGCCCCTTGTCTTAAAGGTAGATAAACTTCTACCATAATGTAGTGTAATAGTTGAATGGTTAGAAAGTTTATTCGCCCACAAACTGATTTTTGAGGGATTGAATTTCATCAGCTAATTCTTGCCGAGTTGAAGCTTTTAGTAGATAACGGAAAATAAACCAACTGGAATAACCAATTCCAACTAATTCAAAGAGTGGTGATAGTAATGGAATATCATTGATTGCATCCAGTAGTGCTAGCACTAACTTTGCTGTAACAATGGCAGCTAGAATTAACGCAACAGTTATTAGAGGCTGTTTATAGTCCTGAAAAAAGCTACCTAAGTATGTGGGTAGTTTCTCCAAAAATTGAGAAACTTGTCTACTAATTTGCTGCCATTGAGATTCCGGTTCCGATGCTGGCGGTAACTTTGGCAAATTTGCATCTACACCTTCAAGTGCTAGCGCACCTTGTGATAATGAAGTATTGATGGATTCACGTTGCTGTTGTTCGGTTTCCATAGTTTTTCAACGATTACAAAATTTTCTTTAACTGAACTGAGCATCAATAAATATAATTATTAAAGTCTTCAGTTGTCAATTATTAATGGTCAGTAATAAGTATAACTGACCATTAAGACTGAGTAGGAAAATATAAATTTATTTTTGTCTACCTACTCACTTTGATTTATTGTTAGTTGCCTTACCTTGTTGGTGGCGCAACAGTTGTTTTAACAACTACACTTTTCACGCCTTTGATTTCTTTAGCTAAAGTTTCAATTTTAGCCAACTCTTGCTGATTGTTAACAGTTCCTCCGACAGTCACAACTCCATCCTTTGTGGCATCAACTGTTATTTGACTCTTGGGTATGTTTGCCTCTAATTTGGAGCGAACTTCACTTGCTAAGTCACCTTTAGCTCTATCTGCATCGCCACCAGTGGTATTATTGCGCTGTTCGCGGGCACGAATATCAGAATCAAGTTGTCTTCTGCGAGTTTCACTTTGTGCGTCTTTTTGAGAAGCTTCTGTTGTTTGTACACTCGGTGATTGTGGAGCTTCATTAGGATTATTGGGTGCAGATTCGCTTGTTTTAGAAGCGTTATCACAAGCAGCAACACCAAAAACTAAAAGGGTGCTAATTAAGAAGGGGGTTAGCTTTTTCATAGATTTAATTCGCAATCGGAAAGTGAAATTTGTTGATTTTTACGGTGAAGTGAGGAGCAAGTTTTTGAATTCTTGCTCTTGCAATTGTGTGTAATTAGTGTCAGTGAAAACTACTTTGAATTAAAGTGTTTCATCACGACGGTCAACAATCACTACAGCAGGATCGTTAAGATGAGGCTCTGTTGAGTGATTGGGGTGAATGGGATTGGCTACTGCTGTGTCATGATGGATTACTCGGTCGGAACCTGGCCGATGTTCGCCTAAATCAGTGGCATCATAAATAGCAAATTCTTCAATACCCCGACGCTTGAGAATCGCTTCAGCTTGGTGGATTTCAGCTTCCGTACCATCGATAATTACCAAGTAGTCGCCTCTTTGGAAGCGATCGCTATATACTCGCGCTCTGTCTTCAGGAATTCCCAAGCCAACCAGTGCGCCAACAATACCGCCAGCAGCTGCACCGATCGCCCCACCAGCTAAGGTTGTGGCCAAAGCTGTTGCTACTGCACCACCAGCAATCACAGGCCCAACTCCAGGAATTGCTAGAGTTCCAAGACCTACTAATAAGCCAGTCAAGCCGCCTAGAACACCACCTGTAGCTGCTCCAGTTTTAGCGCCATCGTCTGCTTTATTACCTGTTCCGACATTTCTATCTACATCGACACCAGCGATCCCACGACCGTCTGTATCTTTGGCGATGATGGAGACTCTACTTAAAGGAAAACCTGCATCTCTTAATTCTGTGAGTGCCGCTTCTGCATCTCGGCGATGAGAAAATACTCCTATCGCGCGTCTAGCAACACCACTATGAGCCACATTTACGTTATGGGTTGGAGCGACATAATCAGCATTTCTCGCATCTGGGTTGTCGTAGATACCAAATTCTTCGACACCACGTTGATGGAGAATTGCTTCTGCTCTAGCGATTTCTGTATCTGTGCCATCAAGGATTACTAAATAGTGTCCTCGTCTTACACGTTCGTCATAAACTCTAGCTCGTTCTTCAGGAATTCCTAAACCAATCAATGCACCAAGCAAACTACCAGCTACTGCACCAATCCCTGCACCAGCAAGAGTTGTAGCTAGAGTAGTTGCTGCGGCTCCAGCCAGCATAATTGGCCCAATTCCAGGAATTGCCAAAGTACCAAGACCAACTAATAAACCAGTTAATCCGCCCAAAGCACCGCCTGTAGCGGCTCCAACTTTAGCACCTTCATCAGATTTATCACCAACGCGATCGCGCACTTCAGCACCAGCAATATCTTCTCTGTCTCCATCTTGTGTAATGACAGAGACTCTGTTCATATCAAAGCCGACTTTTTTCAATTCATGTAGCGCATGTTCAACATCTCGACGATTAGAAAATACACCTACAGCACGTTTATGTACACCTACAACCATTATCTTTTTCTCCTCAGCAACAATCAATTATTCACAAATTTATAGCTTGTAATACCCTTATTAATACACGTTTAGATTTTTGTTTCATCAATCGCTTGGAAGAATTTTTGTCTCTATCATTAGGTATAGGTGTTTTTATCTAAATGAGTATTTATAAAATCGTGCTTTTCTAAATACTTAGATATTCTAACTTTATAATTTTTGCTAGAGATTGACATAAAAAACATCGATTTATTATGTTCAAAACAGTAATTCACCCTTTTAAGAGCTGCTATGTACTTAGATTGTTTTCTATATATCTCACTTTTATAGTAAAAACATTTGTTTTGTAAAAACGTGACAAAATTAGCAAATAAAAAAGTTTTGCTTAACAAAAAAACAATAAATTTTAAAATACGACTTTTGGCAAATAAACCTATTACCTAAGAAAGTGTCAGCTTATATATTTAGTAATTAAGCTGATAAATAAGCCATTTTATAAATGGGTATTTAATTGAATGCAAGTGAGAAAAAATTATGTTTCAAAGTGTTCCAACTATTTTAGGATTAGCGCCAATAACTTTAGCTCAGGAAGTACTAACTCCAGAAGAAGCATCAGTGCTTTTTTCTGGCCCTAAATTCTTAGTGGCATTGCTGGCTGGGGTTTCGATGGCATTTGCTTTTCAATTGTTATTCACAAACTTTTCAGTTGCTGTCGGAATTTCATCTTGGGAAATTGATTCAGATTCCGACGATGAATCAGAAAGTTTAGGTAAGACAATTCGTAAGGTTCAAGGCAAAGTTGGCGCTTGGGTGTTAATAACTGCGAGCATTGCATTATTTATTGCTTGCTTTCTAGCTGTAAAACTTAGCTTAATCGAAAGCGCATTCTTAGGATCAATTATTGGTGTAGTCATCTGGTCTACCTATTTCTCACTAGTAATTTGGTTGGGTTCATCAGCAGTAGGTTCTTTAATTGGTTCTATTTCTAATACTGTTACTTCTGGTTTTCAAGCTCTTATGGGTACAGCAACTGCTGGTATCGGTGCTAATACTGCAAAAAAACAGTTAGTTTCTACTGCCGAAGAGATTACAGCCGCAGTTCGGCGGGAATTAACTTCAGGTTTTGATTCTGAAGGGATTAAAAATACTCTCCAAAGTTCTTTAAGTTCTCTGCAATTGCCAAAGCTGGATGTTAAAGAAATTCGCAACCAATTTGACCAGCTTCTTAAAGATACAGATTTACAATCTGTTGCTAATAGCGATTTATTACAAAATGTTAACCGTCAAACATTTGTTGATTTAATCAGCACTCGCACAGATTTATCTAAAGAAGATATCAATGGTATTGCTGACCAACTTCAAGGTGCTTGGCAACAAGCTTTGAATCGTAAAAATCCTACAGAACAAGTAATTAATTTACTTAAGTCTGCTACTCCTGAAGAACTCAATTCTGAGCAATTGGGTGAACGGCTTCAACAACTAGTTACAGTTGGAGGTGGTAATGGTAATGGTGTAATTAAACAAGCTATTCGATATGGTTTGAGCGCTGCCGCACCAGCAGTTCTCGAACGGGTCAACCTTTCTAATATCGATGTGAACAAAATTACAAGTCAGTTGCAAAAGCTGAAAGAAAAAGTTCAAGATGTCGATGTCGAGCAAGTAACAGAACAATTTCAAAAGTTTAAAGAGCAAGCCACTGAGCAAGTATCTGCAAGACTACCAATATCACTTGAAAACACGATTAAAGCAGATGTCGAAGATTACATATTGAATTCATTCCCTTGGCATTTTAACCGAATTACGCTAGTAGATGAATTTAAAGAAGTCATCTATGACGTAAACGCAGATCCGACAACTGTGAGACGGGAGTTAGAAGAAATCAATCAAGAATATTTCACCAACTTGCTGAACCAGCGAGGCGATCTCAGTGAACCCAGGGTGAAAGAAATTGCTGAACAAATGCAAAGCGATCGCTTGGAAGTTTTAGAGACTGTAAAACAGGCCGAAGCGCGAGAAAAAGGGCAAAATTTCCGCACGCGCATCGAAGATTATCTCCGTTCCACTGGGAAAGAAGAACTCAACCCTGAAGGTATTGAACGGGACTTTGCCAAGTTAGTAGAAGATCCAGAAGCTGGTTTTGAAGATTTAAGTAGCCGCTTCGGACAATTTGAGCGCGATACTTTTGTCCAATTGCTGCAACAGCGTCAGGATGTCAGTGAAGAGGAAGCTAATAATATTGTTGGTCAACTCGAACGCAACCGCGATAATATCTTGAATCGTGCTAGAGAATTGCAAGAACAAGCAAAAGCGAAAGCCGATGAACTGCGTCAAAGAGTTGAAAACTATTTGCGGAATACTAACAAAGACGAACTTAATCCCGAAGCTATCAAACGTGAGTTTAGAGTTTTACTAGACGATCCGCAAGCCGGAATTAGCCTATTACGATCGCGCCTATCGCAATTTGACCGCGACACATTGGTACAATTGCTCAGTCAGCGTCAAGATTTGAGCGAAGAACAGGTAAACCAAATTCTCGATCAGATTGAAGCTGTCCGAGATAGTATTTTGCAAGTACCGCAGCAGGCGAAAGAACAGTACGAAAAAACTACAAAAGCCATCGCCGAATATCTCCGCAATACCAACTTGGAAGAACTCGATCCAGAAGGTATTAGAAGCGATTTGGAAAAATTACTCGACGATCCCAAAGCTGGAGCTTTAGCACTGCGCGATCGCTTATCTCATGTCGATCGAGAAACCTTGGTTCAACTCGTGAGTCAGCGCGGAGACTTGAGCCAAGAGCAAGTTAATCAGATCATTGATCGCGTACAAGATGCCATTGGTGATATTCTCAGAGCGCCGCAACGTTTAGCCAAGCGTACTGCTCAACAAGCCTTAGATTTTGAAGCCAATCTTGAAGAATATCTGCGTAATACCAACAAAGACGAACTCAACCCTGAAGGAATCAAACGCGATTTACAATTGCTGTTGTCTTCTCCCCGCGCTGGAATTGGGAGTTTGAGCGATCGCGCTTCAAGATTTGACCGTTCCACAATCGTGGCGCTGTTATCCCAACGTGAGGATATCTCAGAAGAAGAAGCTAACCGGATTGTCGATCAAATTGATTCTGTCCGCAGTTCCATTGTCGAACAATTTCAGCAGATTCAGCAGAAGGTGCAATCAGTGCTGGATGGAATTTTTGCCAAAGTTCGCAACTATCTTAACTCCCTGGATCGTTCTGAACTCAACTATGAAGGCATTAAGCAAGACTTTGCCAAAGTATTCGACGATCCGCAAGCTGGATTTGAAGCATTGCGCGATCGCCTCAGTGAATTTGATCGTGACACCTTAGTTGCTGTTATCAGTTCTCGTGAGGATATCTCTGAGGCAGATGCTAACCGGATTATCGACCAAATAGAAGCGGCGCGGGATGGCGTATTGCAACGAGCCGAACGCATCCAGAAAGAAACCCAAAAACGTTTGAAAGCGATCCAACAGCAAGCTAAAAAGCAAGCCGAAGAAAGCAAAAAAACCGTTGCCAATGCTGCATGGTGGATATTTGGCACAGCGATCACTTCCCTTTGTGCCAGTGCGATCGCAGGTGCGATCGCTGTAACTGGGATAACTCTTCCTGGGTAAAATATCTCTGTCATCGATAATTTTAAGCAATAGAGAGTGGTATTCTGTTTATACAAATGAATGCCACTTTTTTTATAAGAATTTATCAGTAAGGATTAATTTAATTTTTAATGGTCAAAACAGAGTAAAAAACTGTGTTCAAGCCAGATTGATCCCCTTATTTCATTCAATAACTGAACATACATACAGTTATTGTAAGTTGTTACAAATGATAATTTATGGTGCAATAAAGAAAACATATATTGAATAGGCACACCTCTTAAGGAAGAGCCATAGAAATAACAACTGCCGTAAGATTAATATCCTTGCATTATCAGATACTTTTAACTATATCTATTTCTACAAAGTATGGGCTACAGGCAATAGCACAGAGGCGTAACCAGCAGTCACTAAAGATATTGACAACCTAATGGATTAAATCAGGCATATTACAGATGAACAATGATGAATTTAATTCAATGTGCCACCTCACAGAATGTCAGCAGGCGGAGGAGGAACTACAACAGCAAATTCAATGGCAGCGATTGGTGATGGCAATTGCCCAGCGCATCCGCCAGAGTTTGAATTTGGACAAGGTTCTCAACACCACTGTTACTGAAGTCCGTCAATTCCTGCAAGTAGATCGAGTGTTCATGTATCAGTTTGAACCAGACTACAGTGGGGTGGTGGTGGTAGAGTCTGTTGATGATCGTTGGATTGCTACCCTGAATACCCAAGTTCAAGACACTTATTTAATGGAAACTCGCGGCGAGGAGTACAGACATGGGCGCATCCAAGCTATTGCAGATATTTATACAGCAGGTCTGACTGAATGCCACCGGGATTTACTTACTCAGTTTCAGGTCAGGGCAAACTTGGCGGTTCCAATTTTGCAAGGAAAAAAATTGTGGGGATTATTAGTTGCTAACCAGTGTGCAGCACCCCGCCATTGGCAGACGTGGGAAATCGATTTTCTCAAACAATTGGCAGTACAGGTGGGTATTGCCATCCAGCAATCTCAACTTTATGAGCAGGTACATACTGAACTCGCTGAACGCAAGCGAGTGGAAGCTGGTTTAAGAGCGCGTGTGCGCCAGCAGGCAGCCGTAGCTAAATTGGGTCAGTTAGCTCTAGCTAATATCGACCTTTACACATTAATGGACGAAGCGGTTGCCCTGGTTACTCAAGGCCTTGAGGTGGAATACAGTAAAGTTTTAGAAATGCTTCCAGATGAGAACAGCTTATTGTTGCGATCGGGAGTCGGTTGGCAGCCAGGGCTAGTAGGAAATTTTAAATTAGAATTAGGTGGAGGGAATGAGACTCAGGCTTCATATACACTAATTTCCCATGAGCCAGTAATTGTTTGTGATCTGCGGAAAGAAACACGGTTTCAAGGGCCACCGTTATTAATTAACCACTCAGTGATCAGTGGCATTAGCGTTATCATTCAAGGTCAAAAACAACCTCTTGGTGTCTTAGGCGCACACACAACTAGACATCGAGAGTTTACCCAAAATGATATTCACTTTTTGCAAGCGATCGCTAATGTGTTGGCTACGACCATTGAGCGCAAATGGGCAGAACAGAAAATCCGCGAACAAGCAGCTTTATTAGATATCGCTTCTGATGCGATTATCGTGCGAAATTTCCAAAACCAAATTTTATTCTGGAATCAAGGTGCAGAACGTCTATATGGTTGGGAAGCTCATGAAGCTTTGGGAAAGAATCTGGAGGAGTTGCTGTGCAAAGAAAGCTCACAGCAGTTACAAGTGGCTTTAACAAATGTTACTAACTCTGGCTTATGGCAAGGTGAGTTACATAAAGTGACAAAGGGCGGCAAGGAAATTATCGTGGAAAGCCGATGGACACTGATGCGTGATGAAGCAGAGCAACCCAAATCCATCCTCTCTGTTGATACCGACATTACAGAAAAAAAACAACTCCTGGCCCAATTTCTCCGTGCCCAGCGCCTAGAGAGTCTTGGCACGTTGGCAAGTGGCATTGCCCACGACCTCAACAACATCCTTACGCCCATTCTGTCCTCAGTGGAAATGTTAGCGCTCAAACTTCCCAATCTGGATGCAGGCAATCAACAACTGCTGAAGCTTCTTGACCATAACTCTAAACGGGCGGCAGATTTGGTCAAGCAAATTATGACTTTTTCTCGTAGGTCTGAAGGCAACGGCATTTCTTTACAAATAGAACACCTACTGTTAGAAATTGAGCAAATTGTCCAAAGCACATTTCCAAAATCGATCACAATTATCAATAATCTACCTAGACATAAACTCTGGACTATTTTGGCAGATCCGACTCAAATTCATCAGGTGTTAATGAATTTGTGCGTCAACGCTCGTGATGCAATGCCCAAAGGCGGTACGTTATCTATCTCTGCGGAAAATTTATTCGTTGATGAAAATTTTGCCAAGATGAATCTAAATGCTCAGGTGGGCCCTTATATAGTCATAACTATTTCAGATACAGGATTTGGGATTTCTCCAGTAATTTTGGAGCGAATTTTTGAACCATTTTTCACAACAAAAGAACCAGGCAAAGGCACTGGCTTAGGTTTGTCAACTGTGATTGGGATTGTCAAAAACCACAATGGTTTTGTGAAAGTGTCTAGTGAAGTAAGCAAAGGTTCCCAATTCCAAGTGTACCTACCAGCTTTGAACAAAAGTACAAAGCAACAAGCAGAGAACTTGGAATTGCCCAATGGCAACGGAGAATTAATTCTAGTTGTAGATGATGAAGCTGCTATCCTGGAGATTAGCAAAACTTTGCTAGAAGACCACAACTATAAAACCCTGACAGCTATTAATGGCATCGAGGCAATCTCATTATATGCCCAGCATCAAAATCAAATCAGTATGGTGTTGATGGATATGATGATGCCGTCAATGGATGGGTTAACTGCAATTGGCATAATGCAACAAATGAATCCACAAGTCAAGATTATGGGCATCAGCGGCATGGTGACAGACAGCCAAATAGTCGAGGCTGCTAACGCTGGTATCAATATATTTTTGAAGAAGCCTTACACTTTCCGTCAATTATTACACGCTATTAACGACTTCTTGAGCGAGCCATAGTCTTAAAAATGGGGGTTAGCTTGGGTTAAGGGTAAAAACTAAAACTGGCGTAGATTGGGTTAAGGAACGAAACCCAACATTATCAAGACTTTGTTGGGTAACGCTGACGCTCAAACCAAGCATATTGCAATACGGTTCAGTCAAGAGCTACTGGCAAAAATTTTGGGTTTTCGAGACGCGATAAATCGCCATCTCTACAAGTGTTTCGGTCTTATCTGAACTGTATTGAAGCATATTGGGTTAGGGTGGATCTCTTGTGCGTAAGTCCTGGTTTTAATAGAAAATTACCAATGCTTACTTATGTTCGATCGCGCTGCGTATACATGAGAAAATCAGGTAATACAATCGCAATACAAGCGATCATGCCAGGGAAGGAAAAAAGATGTCGGATAATTTGAGAAGCCAAGTTGTAACGCAAGGAGTACAGCGATCGCCAAATCGAGCCATGCTGCGTGCAGTTGGTTTTAAAGATGAAGATTTCAACAAAGCCATTGTCGGTATAGCCAACGGTTACAGCACCATCACCCCCTGCAATATGGGAATCAATCAACTGGCGCAAAGGGCAGAAATTGGGATTAAAACCGCCGGAGCGATGCCGCAAATGTTCGGCACGATTACCATTAGCGATGGGATTTCAATGGGAACCGAAGGGATGAAATATTCCCTAGTGTCGCGGGAAGTTATCGCTGATTCCATTGAAACCGCCTGTACCGGACAAAGTATGGATGGTGTACTAGCCATTGGTGGTTGTGATAAAAATATGCCAGGGGCAATGTTAGCGATCGCCCGAATGAATATCCCTGCAATATTCGTTTACGGCGGCACAATTAAACCTGGTCACTACAACGGACGCGATTTAACCGTTGTCAGTTCTTTTGAAGCAGTTGGTCAATATAGCGCCGGAAAAATTGACGACAAGGAATTATTAGAAGTTGAAAGTCGCGCTTGTCCTGGTGCCGGTTCCTGCGGGGGAATGTTCACGGCTAACACCATGTCTTCAGCGTTTGAAGCGATGGGAATGAGTTTGCCCTATTCTTCCACAATGGCAGCCGAAGATGCCGAAAAAGCTGACAGCACTGAAAAATCAGCGTTTGTGTTAGTCGAAGCGATTCGCAAACAAATCTTACCCCGGCAAATTATCACCCGCAAATCTATAGAGAATGCCATCTCTGTGATTATGGCAGTCGGTGGTTCGACCAATGCAGTATTGCATTTTTTAGCGATTGCTCGTGCCGCGAATGTAGAGTTAACCCTGGATGACTTTGAAACAATCCGCGCTCGTGTTCCCGTTTTGTGTGATTTAAAACCAAGTGGTAAATATGTCGCTACAGATTTGCACAAAGCTGGTGGCATTCCCCAAGTCATGAAGATGTTACTCGCACATGGCTTATTGCATGGTGATAGCCTGACCATTAGCGGGCAAACCATTGCAGAGATATTAGCAGACATCCCCGAAGAACCATCCGCCAATCAAGATGTGATTCGGACTTGGGATAACCCGATGTATGCTCAAGGACACTTAGCCATCCTCAGAGGTAATCTGGCAACGGAAGGGGCTGTCGCTAAAATTACTGGTGTGAAAAAACCAGTAATTACCGGGCCTGCACGGGTGTTTGAATCGGAAGAAGCCTCTTTAGATGCAATTTTGGCGGGTAAAATTCAAGCTGGTGATATTTTGGTTATCCGCTACGAAGGGCCTAAGGGTGGCCCTGGAATGCGAGAAATGTTGGCTCCCACTTCGGCAATTATCGGCGCTGGTTTGGGTGATGCTGTGGGATTAATTACCGACGGACGCTTTTCTGGCGGTACTTATGGCATGGTGGTTGGTCATGTTGCACCAGAAGCAGCAGTAGGTGGTGCGATCGCGCTTGTAGAAGAAGGCGATAGTATTACGATTGATGCACCGGCTCGTTCATTGCAGTTGAATATATCTGAATCAGAATTAGCCCGTCGTCGTGCCAACTGGCAACCTCCTGCTCCGCGTTACACCAAAGGCGTGTTGGCGAAATATGCCAAATTAGTATCTTCTAGCAGTATTGGTGCTGTGACAGATTTAGACTTGTTTTAATTAACCTGACAACAGTGGCGCAAGTTTGCCTTTAATAAGGGTATTTTGCCCCTTTTCTGGTTAATTGAGAGCGTCGCTGCATTTACGCCGTCCTGTAATAGTTTGAGCTAGCGATCGCCAGGAAGTTGCAAGGATAACCTCAGTAGCTTCCTTTGCGATCGCAAGCGTTGGTAAAAAAAACTGCTGTATCAAAACAACTTGTCAGATGAAATAGTATTGATTGCCTCTAAGTTTTGAAGCTATTGAAGAGAGATGTTCTGTGTCTATACCAGGTTTTTACCTAAATTTTATAAGTTTTTGTAAAAATTTTGAAGAAGTTTCAGGAAATTTACATAGAAGATGTGATGTCAATCGATATACTACAGAAATACAATTGACTATAAACTGCTGAAAAACCTAAAAGGGCACAAAATGATTTCTGAATCTAACGTCAAACTGACGATCGCTCTTTCTAATCCAGACTTAGATGCAGAGGAACAAGAGCAGGAAACACGGAATCTGCTGCGAGAAATCAAAGAATTAGATGTAGAAAGTGCTGAACTTGTAGCAGTTACAGAAATACCTCAAGGAGCCAAATCTGTTGGTGGCTTTTTGGTAGGAGTGTTGCAGGCCGAGGTGAGCCTTGCCAATTTTAAGAAATTGTTGGGATTTTTGGGCGATCGCTTGGGCAACAAAACCATTGAATTGGAAGTCGAGGCTAACGGCAAAAAACTCAAGGTGAAAGCTAGCAGTCAGCAAGAGTTAACCGCAGCCATTGAACAAGCTCAAAAGTTTTTGGAAAGTAACTAAGAAATTTCAGCAGAAAGGAAAAATAGCGAGATGGCGAAATTAGCACTGCTAATCGGAGTCAGTGAGTATGAACCTGGCCTTACTCCATTGCCAGCAGCGACAAAAGATGTCGAAGCCATGCAGCGAGTTTTGCGGCACCCAGAGATTGGAGGTTTTGATGATGTAAAAGTACTGATAAATCCTCAACAATATGAGATGGCGGTCGCGATCGAAATCTTGTTTGATGATCGTCAAAAAGATGACCTTGTGCTGCTATTTTTCTCTGGTCACGGCATTAAAGACGAGGATGGCAAGCTTTACTTTGCAGCTCATAACACCCGCAAAACCGATAAGGGAGTACCAGCTAGGGCAACAACAGTGCCAGCTAGCTTTGTGCATGATGTAATGAACAAGAGCCGTTCCAAACGCGAGGTAGTGATTCTTGATTGTTGCTTTAGTGGCGCATTTGCTGAGGGGATGTTAGCAAAAGATGATGGTTTTGTGGATGTCAAGAACCAATTGGGTGGAGAAGGGCGGGCTGTTCTCACATCTTCGACTTCAACCCAATTTGCTTTTGAACAGCAAGGAGTTGATACCTCAACTTACACCAGTTACATAGTTGAGGGGTTAGAAACTGGTGTCGCAGACTGGGATGAAGATGGTTGGATTTCTGTCGATGAATTGCATGAATACGCTGCCAAGAAGGTGCAAGAAAGTACGCCAGCCATGAAACCAGAGATATATCCTGTCAAAGGTGGCTTTAAAATCAAGCTTGCCAAAGCACCGAGTAACGATCCCAGACTCACATATATTCGAGAAGTTGAGTATTGGGTAGAGGGTGGGAATGGTGAAATTTCTGTTGCTGGTCGTGCTGCATTAGATGCATTACAAGAGACTCTGCAACTATCATCTGAGGACGCTGCTACAATTGAAACTCAGGTTTTAGCACCTATCGAAAACAAAAAGATAAAATTGCAGCGATATGAGATAGCGTTCCGCGACGAGATTAGACAAGGGTTTCCTCTAAGCGATAAAACTGGCGCTAATTTGAAACGTCTTCAGCAAGCGTTAGGACTTAGAGATGAAGATATAGCTCTAATTGAAGCTCCAATAATTGCTGAACAGCCACTTACCCCACCTCCAATTGTCAATCCCCCACCTCCCGAACCTAGCAAATTTAACTATATAGCAGCTAGTATTATCGGAGTAATCGGATTAATTATTGGCGGTACTGTAGTCTACTTTTTTAGACCAGGAAGTAAATCTCAACCTGTAGTTCAGCCAATAGAAAACTCCTGTGCCAAAGAGGAGTTTACTTTAGGTGATAGAATTAGTTTGGGTGAAGAAATTTTATTAAAACCAGATACAAACCCAGATAAAAAAGCTGGAGTTCAAGCATTTGCTAACAGTGACTGTAAGACTGCTATTGAAAAGTTTGATGCTTATCGAAAAACTAATTCCACTGACCCAGAAGCATTAATTTACTTAAACAATGCTAAAGCTCGCCAGAAAGTAGATCGGCTCAAAATTGCCGTGAGCGTACCTATCGGTACAACTCAATCTGTCGCAGAAGAGATACTACGCGGTGCAGCTCAAGCCCAAGATGAAGTAAATAACAGTAGCAGTATTAATGGCAAACTATTGGAGTTGGCGATCGCTAATGATAATAATGACCCAACCGATGCCGTACAGATTGCCAATCAGTTTGTTAAGGATACCAAAATTTTGGCTGTGGTTGGGCACAATGCCAGTAATGCTTCTATACCCGCAGCTTATGTCTATCAAAAAAACGGGTTAGTGATGATATCTCCTACCAGTTTTGCCCAAAATCTCTCTAATACTGGTAACTATATTTTCCGCACTGTTCCCAATGTTAGTTTAATGGCAGATAGCCTGTCTCGTTATGCTATCAAAACACTGAAAAAAAGCAATATTCTTATTTGTGTTGATTTTAAAGCAGTTGACAATCAGTCGTTTAAAGAGGAATTACTCACAAAAATAACGGCTGCTGGTGGCAAGATTAATACTACAAATTGTGATGTTTCTTCCTCTAATTTCAACCCTAGTGTAGTCATTTCTCAGGCTATCAATAGTAAGGCGGATGGTTTGGTATTAGGTCTCTACATCGACCAAATTAAGAAAGGTTTAGCAGTGGCAGAAGCTAATAAAGGGCAGTTAGCACTATTCAGTAGTCCCACACTTTATACAATTGAAACATTAGAAGTTGGGAAAGCCAATATCAACGGTATGGTACTCGCTGCGCCTTGGCATCCCGCAGCATTTCCTGATAATCCTTTTTTAAAAAATTCTCAAAAACTTTGGCGTGGGCGTGTGAATTGGCGAACGGCTACGGCTTATGATGCAACTAAAGCAATTATCGCAAGCTTGCAGCAAAATAGTACACGTGAGGGATTACAACAAGTACTGCACAGCCCAAGTTTTTCAATCGATGGTGCTACAGGAAAGATTCAGTTTGCACAATCAGGCGATCGCAAAGATAATGCCATTTTCTTAGTCAAAGTTCAACAAATACCTGGCACTGATAAATACGAATTTGTGCTTATTAAACCTTAGTTTTGCAACTTTACTTAATAGCGATCGCACTTGTTTATTCTGGCATTCAAAAATAGCGATCGCATTGTTATAAATTATCCTTAACCCAACTTCGAAAATTACGCATAGCTTGGCTTCTACCAATTGTTAAACACTGCTATACATATTTATTCACTAATTCAATAATTGGAATATTAGGAAAATTAGGACTAGAGCTATATTTTATATACTTTCCTTCTTTTAGCAAGTAAATTTCTAAACCTTGTTGTGTATGTCGCCAAAGTTCAGGAACTCCTAAAATTTCATAATTTTCAAATCGAGTGCGAGAAGTAATATCAATTTCGATTGCTAAATCTGGTGGTGGGTCTATAGTTAAATCAATACGATTTTTCCCAATGACAGCAGCTTGATTTTGAATATAAAAACTGGTATCTGGTTCTACTGCTTGTTGTATCTGCTCATTTTTAAGCGTAGTCGAGCCAAAAGGTTCAAAATCTATTTGCAAAATTTCTAACAAAATTTTGACTAAATCACCAATAAGTTCTTTATCTTTTTCGTGTTCTGGTAGGGGAACCATAATTTCTAACCAGCCATGACTATAAGAGATACGTGAGGCACGCTTTTCTCCCATTTCTTCTAAAATGTTTTCTAACTGCTGCCAACTAATATCTTTGAGCAACATTTGTTGACCAGGTTTAACAATAATTTGTTGCAGTTTTAAAAGCATATAACCTCAGAGAGTTGATGTAGTAGCTGTTAGAGTAGATTAAATTCAAAAATCAACTTTCTTAAAGTATATCGTCTTTGAGAATGAGGGTAGAAATTAGCCAAAAAATCACTTGTATGATTTTTGTCTAGGTTTGTTGATAAAGCTTGAGCAATAGCGATCGCACCAAAACAGAATTTGCCAAAGTTTTAATTTCTGTCTTCTCAATGGTTAACCAATTATCAATATCATCCTCACCTTGCTGTATTTTTAACAGTGCTTGCTCCTTGAGATATCAGATTTTTCCGTCCCTTTTCCCTTTTCCCCAAAAACCGAGAAGTATTGAAGTGGAAATTACTCAGCATTCATTATTGTTGTTGAGTAGAAATTTGAATGACAAACTCTGTGCCCTGTCCAAGTTCTGAAGTGCAGGAGAGTGAACCGCCATGTCCTTCTACCACAATTTGACGAGCGATCGCTAATCCTAATCCAGTGCCTTTTCCTACAGGCTTGGTAGTGAATAAATGGTCAAATACTCGTTCCTTGACTTCCGATGACATCCCCACCCCGTTATCGGCAATCTTAATCAAGATATTCTGACCTGAGTTTGCTACACGGGTTTGAATGGTGATGCAATTGGGGTTAGCTAGAATTGCTTCCAAACTCCGCTCTGTATTGTATTGTTCAAGTGCATCAATGGCATTTGCTAACAAGTTCATAAACACTTGATTAAGTTGTCCAGCAAAGCATTCGACTAGGGGGAGTTTGCCATAATTCTTCACTACCTCAATTGCTGGACGGTTTTCGTTAGCTTTTAAACGATGTCTCAGAATTAGAATTGTGCTGTCAATGCCTTCATGAATATCAAAAGGAACTTTATAATCTTTATCTGCTCTGGAAAATGTTCGCAAACTGGTACTGATGCTGCGGATACGCTGAACACCCAATTTCATTGATTCCAGTAATTTAGGTAAATCTTCACGTAAATAATTCAGGTCGATGGCATCAATTTCGTCTTTAATATCTAAGCCAGGATTAGGAAACTTCTCTTGATAAAGATTAATCAGTGCAAACAAGTCTTTAATATAATCTTTGGCTGGTTCAATGTTGCCGGCAATGAAACCAATAGGATTGTTGATTTCATGGGCAACACCTGCCACCAGATTACCAAGAGCAGACATTTTTTCACCTTGCACCAATTGCAATTGCATCGTTTGGAGTTCTCGCAAAGCTTGTTCTAATTGTTGCTTTTGCTGTTGCAGCAATTGTTGTGCTTGGTAGTATTTGGTAATGTCTTCAGAAGTACCAAGAATGCCAAAAACGTTTCCTTCTTTATCTCGTAGCGGAATTTTATTGGTATTCGACCAGATTTGTTTTCCGTCAGCTTTCAGCACGGTTTCTATAATGTTGAGTTCAGCTTGTCCAGACTCCATAATGCGGCGATCGCACTCTACAAAAGAATCTGATTGTTCACGAGTCCAGGAAAAGTCGTAGTCTGTTTTACCAATAACATTTTCAGACACTCCATTCTCAAAAGTTTGAGCATACTTATGGTTACAGCCTAAATAAACACTATTGCGATCTTTCCAAAAAACAGACTGGGGGATATTATCGATAATTAACCGCAAAAATTGTTCCGTCTGTCTAAGGTTTTCTAAAATATCTTGTGCTTGCTGATAAAGTCGAGCGTTTTCCAGGGAGATTGCAGCTTGAGTACATAACAAATTGAGAATTTCGACGCGATCGCTGCTAAACGCCCCAGCAACCAGATTGTTTTCTAAATACAAAATCCCTAATAGTTTGCCTTGATAGATAATCGGTGTACACAGCAAGCTTTTGGGTTGCTGACGCATGATGTAGGGATCAGCCATCAACAATGGATGCACTGTAGCATCAATAATAACGGTAGCTTGCAGGCTGCGTTTAACCGCATAAATTAGGCTATGGGGAATGTCTGCGCTATCTTCTACAAAAATGGACTGTAACAACCTTGATTGCTGCCCAACTTCAGTAGTTGCCTCAACTAGCAATCTACCTTCTTTGAACAGTAGTAACGCACATTTATCGGCTCCAGCATTTTCAATTACCACTTGTAGCAGCTTCGTAAGTAATTTATCCAGTTCAATTTCACTGGAAAGGGTCTGAGAGGCTTTGAGAACCGTTGCCAAATCTAGCATTACTGATGCACTGCTGCTAGATGTTGGTGATTTATTAGTGCTTGAGTGCAAGGTCGTAATGCTGTCAATATTTGCGATCGCAGAGTCACTTCGTGAACGCGTCTGTTGTAAAATAGGCGCTAGAAGCGTTGGATAACGTTGTTCTAAATCATCAACTTTGGCTTTAGCACCCCAGCGAGTGTAACAATAGTAAGCATTAATCAAATATTCTTGGGCAATGCGTTCTTTGCCCCATTCTAAATAAAACTTAGCTGTGAGTTCATTTGCAAGAGCTTCCTCGTTAAGGTATTCGTTTTCTTTGGCTTTAGCAATGGCGCGATCGTAATACTCAATTGCCTCGGCTTTTGCTCCCAAGACTCGACATTTTTCCGCGATAACTAAAGCATGGCGGTGAGCCTGATTACTTGGTGCATAAGCCGCCCAAGTGCTGAGTTTTTCTTCATGACCCCTCACCCGTTCCATAATGCTGATTTGGTCTGTCTCACTAGCAGTTGGGTAAACCGCTAATCGAACTAGTGCATCGTAGAAGTAAAACAGAGGAAGCATCACTAGTCCTGTGATTGCACCCAAATACGGTTCTGCAAGTTGGGCGTTTTGTAGAGCTTGTTCATAGTCTTGGAAAAGGTAGGAAAGGAAAAGTTTATTGAAATAAACTTGATATAGTGCTGCTCCCTGATTCGTTTTGACGTAAAGCTGAATTATTTCATCTTCGTGGCAGTATTCGCCAAGCAATCGCTCAGGTTCAAGCACAACCTCTAACAAATTGACTACAACCTGATGATAAATACTTTGTGTGTGCAGACAGTTATCCTGGCGCAATTGCTGAATGACCTTGCGATGCACTTCTATCGTTTGTCTTAAGGCAGATAGTTCCTGACCACTCCAGTAAGCTGTGTAGCAATAACACATCAGGCTGAGAGCGACATACTCGATATCACCGCTTTCTAGCCCACTGGCATAGGCTTGCAAATATCCTTCTAAAGTATATTTTGCAGGTTCTTGCCAATGTCTAAGGAAGCAGTTAAACGCAAAAATGGTTTTAGCAGTTAGCTTGGGGGCATGAATGCGTTGCATAAGATTCATCCCCAGTTGCCCAAACCGATAGCCTGCGTCAATATCTTCCAATGTGGCAACCAAGGTCAACCCATACATTACATAGCCATGAGTCGATTCTGGAGCATTGCCGTATTCTACTGATAAATCGAATTCGGCAAAGATCACCAGGGGCAAAAGTTCAGGAGCAGCTTGATAAGCCGCAGAAATAATACTGGATAAAATAACCATTGCCGCTTTTTTCTCCGGTACGGCTATTTGCGGTAATTCCAACAAAGATTCGATTGACCTGCCATTGAGCAAGGTTTGGGTGTGCCTCAGTGCCTGTTCGATGTCTGCTGAGGTGGGTTGTTCCGGCAAATGCACTCCCAGATGCTTGAGGATTTCTCGTGCTAATTGCAAGGCTTCTAGCTGCTGATGTTGTGCCATGCAAGCCTGGATTTTAATACTGTAGATATTTACCCGATCTAGCCAGGATTGGGCATAATTCACTACTATCTCAGCTAACTGTTCCATCTGTTCAAAATCGGTGCAGAGGTAAGCTGATTCTGTTGCACCTTCATACAACATGAGGGCGAGATTGTATTGGCTGTACCAGCAATTACTCGTTAGTATGGCAACACCTGTGTTGAAATAGTCTAAAGCTGCTGCATAAGCTGTTGCACCCTTGGCTTTATTTCCAGCCGCCAAGTTTAACTGCGCGAGTTCCTGTTGCTCCTGTTGATCACTAATCAAAGTGACCCCTTGATTGAGGTGATTGACGATCGCAAAAATTTTCTCATCTCGTTCATTTACAGTCGTCGCTTGTTGCAGCAAACGTCCAATGTGCAGGTGAGTAACTTGCTTTTGATTGTCAGGAATTAGTGAATAGGCAGCTTGCTGAATGCGATCGTGAAGAAATTTGTAAATTGTCATTTGTCCTTTGTCATTCGTCCTTTGCAAATCACTAATGACTAATGACGAATCCTGATAAAACTTATAGACTTCATTAGTAGGAATAATCAAGCCATCTTGGACAGCTTTCCAAAAGTCTGCGGCTGTTTCCATCTGGGATTTTTCATGGACGATCGCTAACGTAGCTAAATCAAATTGATTTCCGATACAAGCCGCTAATTTCAAAACTTTTTGAGTTTCTGGTGACAACTTTTCAAGCTGAATTGCCATAAACTCTACTACATCGTCAGTAAGGGCGAGCGATCGCACTTGAGCGACATTACATTCCCAACCCCCCCTCAGTCCCCCCTTGGTAAGGGGGGACTGAGGGGGGTTAAATGTAATTAGTTTTTCTTGATGTAGAGCTTTGAGAAACTGGGTGCTGAAGAAAGGATTACCTTTGGTTTTGCTCAATATCAACTCTGTTAACGGTGTGGCTAATGCTAGGGAGCAGCTCAATGTATCTGCAACCAAGTGATTAACAGACGTTTGATCGAGAGGAGTTAAGGTAATTGTATTGACTGTAGCACCCAACTTCTGAATCTCTTGTAAAGTCAGCATCAGAGGATGTACTGGATTAACTTCGTTATCTCGATAAGCACCAATTAATAGTAGATAGCCGATGTCAACTTCACTCATTAACAAGTGCATTAACTTTAAAGAAGCAGAATCTGCCCATTGCAGATCGTCAATAAAGATCGCCAATGGATGTTCTACGGCAGTGAAGACTTGAGTGAATTTCAAAAACAGCGATTTGAAGCGATTTTGTGCTGCACTACCAGAGAGTTCCGGCGCAGGAGGCTGTTTACCAATCATCCTTTCCAGTTCTGGAATCACCTCAATCATCACTTGTCCGTTCTCACCCAAAGCAGAGAGAATTTTGCACTTCCACTGCTCGAATTGAGTGTCAGTTTCACTCAGTAGTTGTTTGATTAAGTCTCGAAAGGCTTGCACAAAGGCAGAGAAAGGAATGTTGCGTTGGAATTGGTCAAATTTACCTTTAATAAAGTAACCCCGTTGTCGCACGATTGGCTTGTGGACTTGGTTAACCACAGCAGTTTTGCCAATACCAGAGAAGCCTGCTACTAACATAATTTCAGTGCTTCCCTGACTGACTCTCTCAAAGGCATTCAGTAAGCTTTCAACTTCGTCTTGGCGACCATAGAGTTTTTCTGGGATGATGAAGCGATCGCAAATATCCCGCTCACCTAATTGAAAGGATTTGATTTCTCCAGTTTCTTGCAATTGAGACAAACATTTTTCTAAATCAAATTTCAGCCCTAATGCACTCTGATAGCGATCTTCAGCATTTTTCGCCATCAATTTCATCACAATGTCACAAAGAACTTCAGGAATCTCTTCTTCCCCCCTGCCCCCTAATTTTTCTGGTTCCTTGGCAATATGACAGTGAACCAACTCCATCGGATCGTTAGACTCGAAGGGTAAGTGTCCAGCTAGCAATTCATAGAAAGTAACGCCGAGAGAATAGTAATCACTGCGATAGTCAATTCCGCGATTCATCCGTCCGGTTTGTTCTGGGGAAAGGTAGGCAAGAGTACCTTCTAAGACATTAGGACTGTGAACTTCTTGGGTTTCTCTGGGTAAAAGAGAGGCAATACTAAAGTCAATGAACTTGACTTGCTGAGTTTTTGGGTTGATGAGGATGTTAGCAGGCTTGATATCTTTGTGGATAATCCGATGGTGATAGAGTCCGTCGAGAATATTGCTCAGAGCGATCGCAATTTCCAAAAACTCTGTCAAAGTATATTGCTTACCCCTTATTGTTTCGTTCATCCAATCTCTGAGGGAAATACCACCAAAATCCTCCATCACCAAGGCATAGCTGTTACGGTAAGGTTCTAGGCTGTAGGGATGGACAATACCAGGTAGGTCAATATTTTTAGCGATCGTGTATTGATTGCGGAATAGCAGCAGATCGTTGAAGGTAGGATACTCCTGCTGTAGCAGTTTGATTACAACCGGAAGTTGATCAGCCTCTCGAATTGCACGATAAACTAAGGTTCTAGAGCCTGCATAAAGTTGTTCGCTAATTCGATAGTTAAAAAGCTTGTCCATCGGCTTAACTGCTATATTCATACTTCATCAACTCTTCATAAATTAGCTATTTATTTAAAGTATTGTGCCCAAAAAGCAGCTTTTGCTAACTCAGTTTTGTTAATGGAGGCAGGGGCAGGGGAAGCAGAGGAAGCAGAGGGGAGGAGATAGGAGATAGAAAGAAACTCTTTATATGTGATGCGTAATCCCTATTTAGCTCTTAAGCAAAACTCCCCCAATTTCCGGTAAAATCAAGTTCTGAGGATTGTGGAATTGGGAGAAATTTGGGGTGCCTACACTTGGCGTTAACATTGACCACATTGCCACCATCCGGCAAGCGCGGCGGACGGTAGAACCAGACCCGGTGGCGGCGGCGGTGCTGGCAGAATTAGCGGGTGCTGATGGAATTACGGTGCATCTGCGCGAAGATCGGCGGCATATCCAAGACCGGGATGTGCGTATATTGCGGCAAACAGTGCGATCGCATCTTAATTTAGAAATGGCCGCAACAGAAGAAATGCTCGCGATCGCTCTCGATATCAAACCAGATTACGTGACTTTAGTCCCCGAAAAGCGCGAAGAAGTCACAACAGAAGGCGGACTAGATATTATTGGTCAAATTGCTAGAATAGGTGAGATAGTCGATAAATTGCAAAGCGCTAGCATTCCAGTTAGTTTATTTATCGATGCCGAACCAGCACAAATTGAAGCATCTGTCAAGATACAGGCGCAGTTTATCGAATTGCATACCGGACAATATGCAGAGGCTAAGGATGAAACAAATCGCCACCAAGAATTAGCCATATTAGCTAAAGGTTGTCAACAAGCGATTCAAGCTGGATTGCGAGTCAATGCTGGTCATGGACTCACCTATTGGAACGTCTATCCGGTAGCTGCGCTTCCAGGCATGGAAGAACTGAACATTGGTCATACCATCATCAGTCGGGCAGCATTAGTAGGTATAGAAAGGGCAGTCCGCGAGATGAAACAAGCTATAAGAGGGAATGGGGAATAGGGAATGGGGAATAGGGAATGGGGAATGGGAATAAGTTATTTTTTTTCTCCCCCTGCTCCCCCGCTCCCTGCCCCCTGCTCCCCTGCCCCACTCCCGTATCTTAAAAGAGGGGTTGTCACTGCGAAATCTGGAAATTGGGATCAAATCTTCAGCAAAAACTTCTATGAGCGCAACACAGTCTAACAACCTGCCACTTTGGGTACAGGATAGAGATAAAGTGATAGCAGAAAGCACTGATGTCGAGTGGCGCTATCAGACACCGCCTGATTATTCTCGTTCCAAAGAAAATCTTGCCCAAGAAAGTATCCACAATCACCTTGAAGGTACACTGGAAGCGATCGTACAAAACTTAGTGCGAACCTTCGAGATGGAGGTATCTTTCAAAGCTAACCCACAACAGTGGTTATCTATTGTCAATGAACAGTTTCGAGTGAGTACCAATGGCGGAGTAGAGTATACCGCAGCAGATTTATCAGCCCAAGGTACTTACAATCTATTTATGGCTGATTCAGAGTATTATAAGGCTTCAG
This sequence comes from Nostoc sp. FACHB-133, assembly GCF_014698055.1. NCBI lineage: Bacteria > Bacillati > Cyanobacteriota > Cyanophyceae > Nostocales > Nostocaceae > Nostoc > Nostoc sp. FACHB-133. The sequence goes on along the minus strand of NZ_JACJSH010000006.1, from coordinate 219,524 downwards.
AAGAAAGCTTTGAATCATCCGCAAAAGTCTTCCACACAACATTTCCCCAAGGATTTCCTTGGGAAGTTTTGGAAGTTTTCTCAGGGCCACCAAATGTCACATTCAAATGGCGGCATTGGGGACATTTTAACGGAGAATATAAAGGCCATGCACCTACTGGAGAGACAATAGAAATTATCGGCATGAGCATTGCAAAAGTTACCGATGACTTGAAGGTTATTTCCTTAGAACACTACTTCGACAATAATCTGTTCTTGGAAAAGCTAACATCTGGTGGCAAGCAGACAAATGCCCAAAAGTCGGGAAGTGCTTGTCCGTTCAGTTCTTGGTTCAAGAAATCCCGTAAGAGTTAGTTGATAAGGGTACAGAATGTCGTACTGTGCCCTTACATTATTCACACAGCAACCAAAGGATGAAAATGCAAACATACTATTACGTTTTGGCTAGTCAACGCTTTCTTCTCCAAGAAGAACCGATACATGAAGTTATCAAAGAACGCACTCGTCACTACCACGAACAAGAAAAACAAATAGATTTTTGGTTGGTTGAGCAACCAGCTTTTTTGGAAGCACCTCAATTTGCACAAATCAAGGCAAAGTGTCCCCAGCCATCAGTAGCAATTATTTCAACTAATCCCCAATTTATTACTTGGTTAAAACTGCGTTTAGAGTACGTTATTACTGGAGAATTCCAGGCTCCTTCTGAGACAATACCAGATGCTTTGGCATCGTTGGCTACTGTATCTTAGAAATGGGGAATGGGAAATGGGGAATGGGCATTAGTTATTACTTCTTCTCCAACTTTTCCAGTTCTCAGTTCCCAGTCCCCAATTTTATTTGGTAATAACAAAATATGTTTTGTAACATTCCTTCCATTCCCACACTGAAGTAAGTAGATTTTCAGTTTTTTCTTATAAAATCTTCTAAGACACCTTGATTTACATAATCTAACTTTTGTGCATAGATTTCAGACTTTACCAAGTGTTTTAGGATTAGCGATTGCAGGGTTGATTGGTGGCATGAGTTCTGTTTTTGCCCAACAAGCCATTCCTCTTTGTCAACCACCGACTTCGGGTGAGTATCTTTTATTGGTAGTCAGTCCCACAGCTGATAATCAAAAGCAGTTGCGTAGCGCCTTACCGCCTGAACTCAAAACCATTACCTGCAAATATCTCAACGAAACTGTGACGCGGATAGGGGGGTTTAAAAAGATTGATGATGCCAATCGATGGGCAAGGTATGTAAGTAATATTGTTGGCTTGTCTGCTATCATCACCACTCGACCAACAACGGCAGATGTACAGCCGCCACAAACACAGCCACAACTACAGCAACAGCCACTTCAGCAAACAGTTAACTATAATCCTCAAGCATTAGGAGAGGGTTATGCAGTTTTGGTAGATTATTACAATCGTCCTGAACTAGTAAATAGCGTGCAGCAAGCAGTAGGAGGTAAAGTAGGGTTTGTTTCTTATGGACAACGCCCTTACTTGTTGGCAGTTTATACCACTAATCAAAGTGAAGCATACAATACATTGCAGAAGCTGAACAATGGCGGTTTTGTTGCCAGCATAGTAGATAGCCGTAAGGTGATTCTGCTGCGTTCAACTGTGCGATTGTAGTGATATTAAGTTTTCTAGAATACTGATGCGATCTACCAAGTTGGTAATTTGTCAGCTGACAAATTACCAGTTCCCAATTAAAAATAGTCGCTCAAACAAGGATTTATTACCCTAGTTTAAATAAGCAAAACTAGCTAACCAACAGATGGTTATACCCAAAGCCGACCCAGCTATTACCTGAACTGGTGTGTGTCCAAGTAATTCCTTCAGACGGTCTTGGCTAAAGTCTGGTTTTTCATGAAATAATTCATCAATCATTTGATTGAGGATACGAGCTTGCTTACCAGCCGCTTGTCGAACTCCGGCTGCATCGTACATGACAATGATGGCAAAAACCATCGCAAGGGCAAAATCAGGAGATGCCCAACCAAGTGTTTGCCCTACACCAACCGCTAGAGCTGTAACTAAAGCTGAATGGGCACTGGGCATACCTCCGGTTGTTACCAAAACACGGATATTCAGTTTGCGATTTTTGACGATCTCGACTACGAGCTTTAATGCTTGAGCAATTAAACAAGCGACCAGAGCAACCAGCAGTACCCGGTTGTCTAAAATGTTGCCTATGTCCTGCATGGTATTTTGGTTAGGTTAGTAAATATTAGCAGCAGTTTTTGGTTGAGGAAACATTTAGATTCAACCCAAAATCCAAAATTAACCTAGTACATCACGGCGGAAACAGATCAATTATTCAAAATGGACTAAAAGCTGATTAAATCAGCTTTTTGAATTTTGAATTTTCAATTCTGCTGGGCGGTAGTAGTACAGTATCGTGTAAAGAAACCACCCATTCCCAATCAATGAAACCCTTACGGTATAAGAATTTAGAATCCCGCAAAGCGTTGCTAGTTATTGCGGCTAGTAATAAAATGAGCGATCGCTTGGAGTGGTTTGGCTCTGTCTCCAAATGGTTCTAATTCGGCACAAGCTACTTTAACTAGCTCTTGGGCTTTTAAGCGCGATTCTTCAAGTCCCCAAAGGCTAGGATAGGTCACTTTCTTCGCTTGTTGGTCTTTACCAGCCGTTTTACCTAATTGCTCTTTTGTAGAAGTGATATCCAGAATATCATCTATGATTTGGAATGCTAGCCCAATATTTTCAGCATAACGGGTCAGTCGCTGCACATCTTCAGTTGATGCCCCAGCGATGATTCCGCCAGAAACTACGCAAGCTTCCAAAAGGGCGGATGTTTTGTGTCTATGAATGAAATTTAGCGTTTCTAGAGAAATATCTGATTTCCCCTCACACTCTAAATCGACAACTTGACCACCGACCAAACCAGCTGCCCCCAGCGCCCGACCAAGACGAACAATTACCTGCAAGGTTAGCTCTCTGTTAACGCTTTGGGGAGTTTTAAGGGCAACCAACTCAAAAGCGAGTGCCAACAAGCCGTCCCCAGCCAAAATTGCCACATCTTCGCCATAGACTTTATGATTTGTCAGCTTTCCCCGACGGTAATCGTCATTATCCATCGCTGGGAGATCGTCATGAATCAAAGACATTGTGTGGATCATCTCCACAGCACAAGCGGTTGGCATAGCCATTTCGATAGTGCCGCCCATCATTTCACAGGTAGCAAGGCAAAGAATGGGACGTACACGCTTGCCGCCAGCTAATAACGAGTAGCGCATCGCCTCATAAATCTTTTCTGGATAAATGATGGGGATAGCCTGATCTAAAGCATTATCACAAAGCTTTTGTCGCTCTTTGAGATAGGCTACTAAGTTAAATGTGGCTTCCTCTGGTGGTGTCTTTTGAACGTTATCAGTTGCTACCATTCTTCAATTCCTGACACTTTGGGATTTTTGTCTTATACGTCACAATTTTAAGGTGCTGTGGGGCTGAAAAAATGAAGAGTTCACAATTATGAGTTAGGAATTAGGAGTTAGGAGTTGAGACGCGATTAATCGCGTCTGTACAGGAGTTAGGATTAATAATTCTTAACTTTTAACTCATCACTCTCTTTCATTTTCTTGCTGCTCTGGAATAGCTGGTGAAGGTATTTTGTAACAATATGGCAACAGTCATAGGGCCAACACCACCAGGAACGGGGGTGATAAATCCTGCTACACCAGCAGTTGATTCAAAGTCAACATCGCCAATTAAGCGACTTTTGCCACTAGCATCGGTGACACGATTCATTCCCACATCTACCACAACAGCACCTGGTTTTACCATATCAGCAGTGATGAGTCCGGGACGACCTGCTGCTGCAATTAGAATATCAGCATTTTGGGTGATGCTTTTGAGGTCATGCGATCGCGAATGAGCGATCGTCACTGTAGCATCAGCTTCTAGTAGCATCAGCGCCATAGGTTTACCCACCAAAATACTCCGTCCCACCACTACTGCCTGTTTTCCTTGCAATGGAATCTCATATTCCTGCAAAAGCCGCATCACACCATCCGGGGTACAGCTGCGTAAACCGATTTCTCCCCGTACTAGTCGCCCTAAGTTAACTGGGTGTAGTCCATCAGCATCTTTATCGGGATCAATTTGATGTAGCAGAGCCACAGCATCTAAGTGATCAGGTAAGGGGAGCTGCACAAGAATTCCATCCACCCGTTCATCGTGGTTTAGTGCAGCAATGACCTCTTGTAATTCCCCAAAGGTAGTTTCGGCAGGAAAATGCTTACCAAAAGAGGCGATGCCAACTTTTGCACAGGCTTTTTCTTTATTGCGGACATAAGCGGCTGACGCTGGGTTATCACCAACCATTAACACTGCTAAACCAGGGGGTCGTCCAATTTCTGGTTGTAATTGTGTAATGGCTACAGAAAGTTCTTGCTGAATTTTTGCTGCTAAAGCTTTCCCATCAAGGAGTTTGGCAGTTTTTGTTTCCATGAAAATTCCCAACTATAAATTAATTCGCTTTTTATCCAAAAGTCTAGAGTAAAAATATTGCTTATTGACTTTTAACTATTATTGTGTATTTGCTTGATGTCGTAGCGTTTCTCTCACAGTCAATCCATAATGCTTATTTTCTCAGATCAACGGCTTTATCCGAAGAATAAAGAATTGCAGGATGAAATTCAGAACATTTTTGCTCAGTTGAGAGCGTGTTTCTGAAACCACAGAGAAAGAATATTATAGATGGGAACTGACCTAATGAAACTGGCGACAAAGCAAGCAGTGAAGCAAAAATTTGCTCAATCAGTGGCTTTCATGCAACAAACAAGAAATTTGTCCCTTTCGTTCTTATCCACGCGTAGTATTGTTTCTTACCGCCTGGGGTTAATTTTTTTATTGGTGGTAGGACTTTGTAGTTGTGGTAATTTAACCTCATCAGGCTTGAATGGGACTAATTTCCAAATTGGTAGCAATGTCACGCCAATTCGAGAAATTAAACCAGAACAAGACAATCGGGCTACAGTTTACATCCAAGGTCAGGTGGAAAAACAAGCTCCTCTGATGAAGCAATGGGCCTATCAAATTAATGACTCGACTGGCAAAATTTGGGTTATCACCAATCAAAAAAATCTAGCAAAGGGAGCGCAAGTGGTGATTAAGGGTAAAATTCGCTACCAAAGCATCCCTTTAGGTGGTAAAGAATTGGGGGAAGTTTATCTAGAAGAAGAGTAATCAGCAATTAAAAATTAATAATATATGAACAATCAACCGGTGCATGTCGCGATCGCAATTCTCTATCAAGAAAACAAGTTTCTCATGCAACTACGCGACAACATCCCCGGTATTCTCTACCCTGGTTACTGGGCGCTATTTGGCGGTCATATTGAAGCTGGTGAAACGCCAGATGTCGCAGTGAAACGAGAAATTTTAGAAGAAATCGGCTATGAGCTACCACCCTTTGTGGAATTTGGCTGTTATACCGACGAAAGAGTTGTCCGTCATGTCTTTCATGCACCACTATTGGTGGAATTAAATCAACTGGTTTTAAACGAAGGCTGGGATATGGGATTATTGACCCCAGAAGATATTCACCAAGGTAACTGTTATTCGCAAAACGCCCGCGAAGTACGCCCTTTGGGGAATACGCATCGGCAAATTATGTTGGATTTTATGGAGAGAAATCAATCTTAATGGGAATTGGGAATTGGGAATTAGGCATCGGGAATTGGGAATTGGGCATAGTTATTTTCCTTGTCCCCCTTATCTTCCCCTGCTTCCCCTGCTCCCCTGCCCTGCTCCCTGCCCCCCTACCTCCTCTCCCCACTCCCGCTCCCTAGCAGCCAAAATAAAGTTATAACTCTTGTGGAGTCATCACTAATGCAATCAGCAAACAAACTACCGCGATGGTTAACTATAGGATTGGCATTTCCGATTATTATTCTCAACGGTTGGCTATTGCTCCAGGTGGTGCAGTATTTTCAGCCATTGATCAGTATTATTGCCGCCGCCATTCTACTGGCTTTTGTCTTGAACTATCCAATCCAGTTTTTGCAAGAACAAGGGGTAAAACGTAACCTAGCGATCGCAGGAGTGTTACTTTTAACTCTAGTGATTTTAGTGGCTTTAGGCATCACCTTGGTTCCCCTAATTATCCAACAACTCGTTGAGCTAGCCAATATTTTGCCAAGTTGGATTGATTCTGGTACTCAACAACTCCAAACTTTCCAGGATTGGGCATTAAGTCAGCAACAGCTTCCCATTAATTTAAGCGGGTTATTTACCCAAGTTTTGGAACGATTATCTAACCAACTTCAGTCTTTCACTGGTAGAATTCTTGGTTTCGCTGTTGATACCATTGGTATTGTTCTCAATGTGTTGCTGGCAGTAGTGCTAACTGTTTATCTAATATTAAACGGCGAGCGTCTTTGGGACGGAATATTTCAGTGGTTTCCCCATAACATTGGGTTAAGATTGCGAGAATTACTCCGAGAAGACTTCCACAATTACTTTATCGGTCAAGCAACATTGGGAGCCGTATTAGGGGTGACAATTACACTGGCATTTTTGACGCTGCGAGTTCCCTTAGCTTTACTTTTTGGTATCGGGATTGGTTTATTTTCTCTCTTCCCCTTTGGTACAGGATTCGGCATTGCCATAGTCAGCCTTTTGGTGGCATTGCAAAACTTTTGGTTAGGAGTTGAAGTATTAGGTATAGCCGTTGCAATCGACCAAGTTAATTCTAATTTTGTTGCACCTCGAATTCTTGGTAATTTAACTGGTTTAAATCCCGTATGGGTAGTGATTTCTTTGTTGTTGGGGGCAAAGTTAGGAGGGGTGCTGGGTTTGTTAATTGCAATTCCTATTGCTAGTTTTATCAAGGATACAACAGATAGCTGGCGGGCTGGAGAGTTTAATAAAATAGATGATATCGTGTCAGAGCCTGTTACAGTAACAAGTGAAACAGCAGGGACTTATAGTTAGAATTCAATATCTAAATAAAGAAAAACTGACTAAGAATGTCCCTTCTTTGGTTATTGTTTTTTTTCTAAACAAGCTCAGAATTTAGGTGAATCGGAATTTCAATAATAAACTCAGTCCCTTTGCCAAAAGTTGATATACATTGCAGATGACCACCGTGTTTTTCCACAACAATTTGATAACTAATAGATAAACCTAATCCAGTTCCTTTACCAACAGGTTTAGTAGTAAAAAAGGGATCAAATAATTGCTTTTGTAGACTCTCTGGAATTCCCGGGCCATTATCGGAAATGCGAATAATTACTTGATTATCATCAGTGAGTTGAGTCTGAATACAAATTTTTCCTTTATCCCTTACCAATGACGTAGGCGCTTCTCCTTCCCGCAGGGTATGACTAATACTTCGACTACGCTCAGTACAAGTGACAAATGACTCTTCTATAGCATCAATAGCATTCACCAAAATATTCATAAATACCTGATTGAGTAACCCAGCGTAGCACTCTACTTGGGGAAGATCGCCGTATTCTTTAATTATGTTGATGTTTACACTTTGGTTATTTTGAAGACGACTTTGTAAGATTATTAGCGTACTATCAATACCTTCATGGATATCAACTAGTTTTTTCTCAGATTCATCAAGACGAGAAAAATTTCGTAAAGAAAGAATAATTTGCTCGATTCGCTTAGTACCAACCTGCATAGAAGTGAGAAGACGGGGGAGATCGGTAGTTAAAAAATCCAGTTCAATTTGTGCGATCGCAGTTTTAATTTCCGTTTCTGGTTCAGGATAAGATTGTTGGTACAATCTAATAATATTTAGCAGATTTTGACTATATTCGATGGCGTGAACAAGGTTCCCAGCAATAAAGTTGACAGGATTGTTGATTTCGTGTGCAATACCAGCAACAAGTTGTCCTAATGCAGCCATTTTTTCATTCTGAATTAATCGCGTATAGTTTTCTTGAAGATCGCGAAAGCCTGCTTTAGCAACTCTAGATTGTTCCTCTACCTGTTGTAGCTGAACGAGTGTTAATACATGAATTTGAGAGTAGGCTAAGAGTAATTGATGAAAATCGACCAGCTTATATTTTCCACACGTAGTTTTAATCAAAATTGGCTCATAGGCAATTTGAGGTGGTCGTTGCAAAGTTATCTCAGTGGCTTTAACAATAGACGTATCCTCAGAAATGGCTAATATCTCTGTCTGGAAAAACTTGTAAAGAATTTTAATCGGTTTTGTAGAAAATAAAGCCAAACTGTAGGGGTAACTCATATACTCAAAAAATTTCCGCCGTGAAATCATCCCTACATACTCTTGATTATTATTGAGGATAATTCCTAGTAATAAAGGCTCTTGCTTAAAGAGCGTAACTAAATCATTCCCTGGACACTCTATTTCAATGTGAACTTGCCAAGAAGGTAATTCTTGCAACGTTGACTCTAATCGTAAATTTGACTCATTAGTATTGGTTGTACTACTAATAGTCGATATACTCTCATGTATTGACTGCTGAGGTAATATTTCTGGCGACATTATGAATACCCGTCTCTATAATTTCAAAGTTTATCAATTGTTATAAACTTATCTTTCCCAGATTGCTAACCAAAATTCACAATATAGATGTGGGAATATAGAGTACTTCAACAAATTTAGTACTTTTATGAAAGCGCAGACATTTATCGGCTTATCATTAGGGGCTATTTCTCAGATAAATTTTAATTAGGGTGCGTTATTCTAAAGCAATAACACACCATTTTCTATAGCGATGTGTTAAGTGCTACGAGCATATTTTTTGCTGAAAAATATATTAAAATTTTCACTTAATACAAAGGTTATAATTTAACCTTTTTTATTGATTTTTTCGTTATTTTTATTATTCAACCAAGACCACAAGCAACAAGAGTACCACGTAATATTGTAGGTTCAGCTACTTTATCTGTAAGATACACATTAAAAAATGTTATTAACCCTTAGATAACTAAATCTTTACTTTTTATTATAAAAAAAGTGGTAAAAGCTTATTTTGTAATAGTTTTTAAACTTGCCATTATTTAGTATGGAATCTCATAACCTATTGAGGCTAAACCGTCGCCAGTTTTTGCTACGTTCAGCGATTACGGCAGGTGGAATTATATCCACCAATTTTGTATCAAAATCACAAGTTTTTGCTGAAGCGCCTGCAATTATAACTTCAGATAAAATGCGTCCTGCTATACCTTATGGCGTAGCTAGCGGAGATATTTCTAACGATAGTATTGTCATTTGGAGTCGTAGCGATCGCCCCGCCAAAATGATCGTAGAATACTCTACCAGCGAATCTTTTAAAAATGTGCAGCGAGTTGTCGGGCCCAATGCTTTACAAAATAGCGACTTTACAGCACGACTTTATCTGAAAAACCTGCCACCAGACCAACAATTATTTTATCGGGTAATCTTCCAAGACTTAGATTATAAAGGCACTTACAGCGCTCCTGTCAAAGGCTCTTTCCGAACTCCCCCCAAATTTGGGCGAGATATATTCTTTGTTTGGGGTGGCGACACCGCCGGTCAGGGATGGGGAATTAATCCTGATTTTGGTGGGATGAAAATTTACGAAACCATGCGTCAACTTAATCCCGACTTTTTCATCCACTCTGGCGATAATATTTATGCCGATGGCCCCATTCAATCAGAAGTGAAGCTAGACGACGGCACAATCTGGAAAAACATCACTACACCAGAAAAATCCAAAGTAGCAGAAACTCTTACAGAATTTCGTGGCAACTATATTTACAATTTGTTGGATGAAAACATCAAGCGTTTCAACGCTGATGTTCCAATATTGGCACAGTGGGACGACCACGAAACAAGAAACAATTGGTATCCTGGACAAACTATCCTCAACGATGACCGTTATACAGTTAAGGATGTTAACTTGCTAGCTCAAAGAGCAAGGCAAGCATTTTTGGAATATCTGCCTATTGGGTATACAACTAATGAGCCAGATAAAGCGAAAATTTATCGCTCCTTTAAGCATGGCCCATTATTAGACATTTTCATGCTGGATGAGCGTACCTATCGGGGGCCGAATAGCCCTAATAATCAGCCAGTACCAAGTAAAGATACAGAATTTGCGGGTAGAACACAAATACAATGGTTAAAAAGGCAATTACTGTCATCAAAAGCAACATGGAAAGTGATTGCTAGTGATATGCCTCTGGGATTGATCGTTAGAGATGGTAGCACAAACTTTGAAGCTTGGGCTAACGGAGATGGCCCGGCTTTAGGAAGAGAACTGGAACTTGCAGATTTACTCCGATTTATCAAAAATAAGAATATCCAGAATGTTGTTTGGTTAACTGCTGATGTACATTATGCAGCAGCCCACTATTATGACCCCAGCAAAGCACAGTTTACAGACTTTAAGCCTTTTTGGGAGTTTGTCGCCGGGCCTCTGAACTCTGGCACATTTGGACCAAACCAACTAGAAAATACCTTTGGCCCCCAATTGATATTTCAAAGCCTTCCTCCAGGTACAAAAGCAAATCGTCCCCCAAGTGAAGGTTTGCAATTCTTTGGAGGAGTCAAAATTGATGCTTATACAAAGGTGATGACTGTAACATTGCGTAACTTGGCTGGGGAGACTGTTTACAGTGTAGATTTGCCGCCAGAAAAATAAATCATCAAAAGTGTGGTGAAATATTAAAACAAGGGGTAAAATCCCCTTGTTTAAGGTAAAAAAATTCTCTTTTCTCTGTGTACTCTGCACCTCTGTGGTTGATTAAAAATTGTAGTCAGAGTAAGTTACTCATGAATGTGAAGAAATAGAGAATAACCACTGGCAGCAAAAATAAAAAGGATAGCCGCAGGAAAAATTACTACATCCCTGACAATAAATAAAATCCAATCTTTTCTTAGTTCTTGTTTAAATTTAAGTTCTCTCAGCTTTCGCTCAAGTTCTACGTCTTCTTGTGACTGCAAACTTTCAGGTGATAAAATCACTGGATTGTTGCCTGTACTGGCAATTATTTTTGATAAATCTGTTCTATCTGTCATGCTATTTGGACACCAATAATTAAAATATTACTGTCGAAGTTATTTGATAAACTCTGATTACATTATAGTTGGCTGAGACTGCAAGATTGATAGCAATGATTCAAGAACTTGATCGGGTTATTTTGACTAGTGATATACCAGAATCTAGTTTAGAAGAGGGTGATATAGGTACAGTTGTTTTAGTGCATCAGAGTGGCAAAGGATATGAAGTTGAATTTGTCACATTAGATGGGGAAATTGTGGCAATTGTTTCACTCTACAGCATACAAGTACGTCCAATCGGTAGAAGAGAAATTGCGCGATCGCGGCTGATAAATTTATAATTACTTCAAAATAGGAGATTTTCAAAAGGATAACTTTGCTTCCAACGATAGGTATTAAAGTCACGTTGATCTACTAAAAAAATGCATCCATACCCTAAATACTCTGCTAAAATTACTAGGGAAGCATCAGCCAAATCCATTGGAAGATCAGCATATTTTTTCATTAATTCAATAATTCGAGCAGTATGGTGAAGTTCTAAATTAAAAATCGTAAATAATTCTTGTTGCAGACTATTTAAAAAAATAATTTTAGCGTCAACTCCCTTGCGAGTTAGCAAAAGATAACAAGTTTCTGTGACAACAGACCATGTTGTAATTAAAGGTTCATTATACTGTTTTAAAGCTTGCTTTGCTCTTTCGTGGTGAGTGTCTTTTTTATCAATAAGAGCTAACCAAAATCCTGTATCAACGACGATCGTATTTATTATCTAATGTATTAGATAAAACTTCTTTATAGGTTGTTGATAAATTTTCGTCAACAGAACAACAACCAATTAATCCAATTTCATCAAACTTATCGTAGAGACTTTTTTCTTTACTATGATTTTTTGATTATGGTTGTGGATAACGCTTTTTGAGTAACTGAATAAAATCAAGTAGTAATATTTGAGCTTCTTTTGGTAAAGTATCAATATCTCTATATATTTCTTCAAATTTTATAAGCATAATTAACTTTTAAGATTGAGGGTAATTTTTGGTATAACCTTATTATAGACTGGATTAAATTAATTAAAAAAATAGCTAAATTTTTCGTTGATTTTGTAGCCTTCTCATTTCTTCTTGTACACTGACTGCTACTTGTAACGCTTCATTTAATAACTGGCCATACTCGCTTGCCTGTTCACAAATTTGCAAGGTTTTTATCGTACTCAGATTAATTGCAAACTCCTCTGGACTAAAATCAGGATTTTCTCGCAAAATTCTTTCTGTTTTTAAAGCACGTATTAAATCATCTCTTGTGAATTGGAATCCTTTAATTACTTTGTGTCTATCATCTAAACTTACATCATGTCCAATCTCTTGCAACTGTTCTATTACAGCTATATTTTTTACTAACTGATTATATTTTTTTACTTCATCAGCTATATTACTCGATTTATAATTCATTTCATAGTTTTTATTAATATTAAATTTAGCATAATCTTCAGTATTTTTATTGATTGTAACACCTATACTAATCATAAGAACAGAGAGTATCCAAAAAAAATGTCCAGGGCTGATGTGCATAAAAACCTTAGCGGAAATACACCCTAAAAGAGCAAGTGTTCCAAAGAAAATCGTCATATCCTCTATAGATTTTAAAACTTTTTTAATATAAGAATTTTCAATAGGTATATTTTTTATACCTATCAAATTTTCCAATTCTTCATGAGTAATCTGAAGTTCTTGTAAATCAGCTTTCATAATTGTAAGATTATTGACTAATATATTTTTTACAACATTCACATAATTAACAAAATAAAAATTATAAAAACAAGCGCAAATACACGTATCACAAGCAAATAATATTGCTTGTAATACGTGTATTCACGATTGTATTTTAGGTTGTATATCTATAAAAGCCAGCTTAATACACTAACCGATTGCACTTTTCCTCAAGTCTCCACATTCCCCACGCTTCCAGATAAAAATATCACCCTTCGTCCTAGCTCAAAAATCAAGTTTTGCGACTTATAAACTAAGTTTCTGACTCGTAAACTAACTTTTGTGACACCAAAACCAGCTTTTGCAACACTAAAACCAGCTTTTGCGACACCAAAACCAGCTTTTGTGACTTCAAAACCAGCTTTTGCGACACCAAAACTAGCTTTTGTGACTTCAAAACCAGCTTTTGCGACTCTAAAACCAGCTTTTGTCAAAAAATTTCAGCAAATCTACTCTCATTTTTCCTGTCTGCTAAGTTCTCTTCAATAAAAAAACGCAAATATACGCATTCCGACGCAATTTCAGCGTTTTTATACGTATAAATGCGATAAAAATAGAAGCAATTTCAGCTTGATTTAATGGGCGTTGCTAAATCTAGGGATGAAACGCAAAGGAATATTCAATAAAATCATCCCGTATTTATGCAATATCATTTAATGGACTAACGCGATCGCACGTTTCGTTAAAGCTTCAGCAGTCAATCCATTAAATGCCATCAACTCACCAGCACTCGCGGTAGTTTCGCCACGCTTCCAAGCAAAGGTGTCGCACTTGGCTGTACTCCGTAACAAAATTGGTTCTAGCATTCCCGCAGCACCACCTGTCACCGCAATTAACGCATCGCCATCAAATAATTCGGCAAATGCTGCATCATCCAAGAAACCGCCTTCGGGTTCAGAACAGGTATCCCAAGCAGTATCATGGCTACGGTACAATTGCCGAGGATTGATCACAGAAACAATCTTGACACCAATACCTTCAGTTTCTAAGAAAGCCGCAGCTTCAAATACTGGTATTAATGTTAAATCGCCAATTACAGCAAATACAACTTGTTTATCACCAGCGACTTCATGTAATAGCACCGCACCATCGCGCAACCCTTGACGAGTTTGTTCTAAAGTTGTGCGAATTGGCAGTGGCGATTTACTTGCAGTAATCACAACTCCCTTATTCTTAGTTTTCAATGCCCAGTCATAACAAGCTTGAATACTATTAGCATCAGGCGGAAATAATGGGAAAACATTTCCATTTCGCATCAACGAAGCAAAGTAAGCTTCTATTTCAGGACGTTGGTGAGTCCAACCGTTGCGCCCTTGCTCTAATGCGCCTGCTGTGAATAAAGTAATAGTTGAAGGAGTTTGACGGCGCAATTCTGCCATTGCTTGAGTCACAGTTTGCCAAATTGGTAATCCGTTGATGGCAAAAGATTCGTAAGAACACCACAAAGTTCTCGCACCCATTAACGCTAAACCCGCAGCTAAACCAGCACAAGCATCTTCACTCAATGGTTCATAAACTTGTCCGTTTGGCGCTTGGTTATATAAGTCGTCGGTTGTGGGATGGATAATCTTTAATGCTTGGTTGATGTTGGCAATTCCTGATGCTTCATTACCGTCGGCGTTGGTGACAAGAAAATTCCGATCTTTATTTCCTACTATTCCTACTAATCGTCCCATCGCGGTTGTGGAAACTTTTGGTTCACCACCAACTGCATATTCTTCTAAAGGTAATTCGCCTAATTCGGGCAATGGAAATTCAAATTCTGTAACTACAGTTTTTGCTGCTGGGCCACCACCGGCGCGTTCGGCATTTGTTCTGACTAATTGCCAAGCTTCCGCAGACAAAGCACGGGTTTGCAATGCACTAACAATATGCGGCGCATCCAGCGTATCTTTAGGATACAAGTTGTGAGATTTTGCACCCCGCGCGTGGACTCCTGCACCTTTGAGTTGTTTAATAATGAAGACGGTAAGTTTACCACCTAACGCCGATCGCGCTGCTTTATCTACACCCGAAAGTACTGCTTGCGTAAATTCTAGGCGCTTCTCAAAGGAAAAGGCGGTGCTATCAACGTAATCCCCTGGCTGGTTCTGATCGTCAAAGTCTTTGGCATCCACTAACACCACTTCATCAAAACCGTTTCCTTGCCAATATGCTTGCATCTGTTCATTGGTTTTTAAAGAAACCATGCTGTGATGTTCTTGGCTGTAACCGTTCCACACCAACACCGGTAAGAAGTTGGTGGCAGCAGGATAAGCAGTATGGAAATGTGCGATCGCACTTACAATATAAGGCTCACCCAATCCACCATCCCCAACTGTAAAGGGGAACAACTTATCTTTGTGCAACAGTGCAGCCGCCATTGCAAAGTGTTGCCCTTGTCCCAAAGGCCCCGCAGGTGCGAGAATACCGGGAATGTAACCAGAAAGGTGTCCTAAAAGTCCGTGCTTTTCTCGGAAGCGATCGCGCAATTGTTGGACTGTAAAAATTCCCATGTCCTCTAGCGAACGATCCAAGAACATAGCACTATAAAATCCGGGGGCGTGGTGTCCGACTTCAGTAATAATGTTCTTGTATCCCAGCATGACAAGAGATGCGTAAGCTTCTGCTTGGCTGGCGAACCCGCCGGGATGCCCAGAAGCCTTACTAGCGGTAACTTGCAAAGTCAGGTAGCGTAAGGCATCAGCAGCTAGTAAAGTTTGATATACAGCTGCTTTGTCTGTGGTCGATGCGATCGCTATTTTGCCCGACTCGATAGCAGGTGTTGCACCATGAGTTTCAAAATCTGGTAACGCTTCACCAAAATATTGAATTCCTTCAGAAAAATTGGGAAGCGCTGAAGAAGCTTTTGGAGAGATTGCAGTCATGCTGAGTACCTTGTGACGATGAGATGAAACTGTAGATGCTCGTTGAATTTAACAAAAATTTTACATCTTTCAGGCTGTAACAGTTTATTGCTTTTTTGTACCCTCAGTATAAGTAACTCCAATCAACAGAAATTTATAAGTTGCAGTTAGTTAAAGTAAGAACAAGACATAAAGTAACAAAAGAATTTTATGAAATTACCAAACGGCCCGCAAAGCCCAGCAGTTTTACAGATGCTACGCTGGATTACTAGCCCCATGTCATTTATGGAAACTTGTGCCAAAAGATATGGGGATATGTTCACCATCAGGTTAGATAGCAAATCTCCGCCACTGATATTTGTCAGTAAACCTGAAGTGCTAGAGCAGATTTTGACAAACGATACCAAGGGGTTAGAAGCACCTGGTGATACAAATGCGGTGTTTGAATCTTTGCTTGGTAAGCATTCTGTGATTACCATTAGTGGTGGGGAACACCAACGCCAACGGCAGTTATTATTGCCACCTTTTCACGGTGAAAGAATGCGAAGCTATAGTCAAATAATTAGTGATATTACCGAGAAAGTCATTAGCCAACACCAGATAGGGCAACCCTTCAATATCCGGTCTGTTACCCAAGCTATTACCCTGCGAGTGATTATGCAAGCTGTGTTTGGGCTAGATGAAGGCCCACGCGCCGAAAAATTACAGCATTGTTTGGCTGAAATGCTGGAAAAAGGAAGTTCTGTGTTGAGTGCCGCTTTGCTTTATTTTCCAGCTTTGCAAAGGGATTTTGGCCCGATTAATTTCTGGGGAAAGCAGATGCGCCGACAGCAGGCAGCTGACGAACTTATATACGAAGAAATTCGAGAACGTCAAAAACAACCAGACCCATCACGCACAGATATCCTCAGCTTACTCATGGCAGCTAGGGATGAAGCAGGTCAACCAATGACTGATGAAGAATTACGCGATGAATTAATGACTCTGTTGGTCGCAGGCCATGAAACCACAGCAACAGCCTTAGCATGGGCATTTTACTGGATTCAAAAAATACCATCAGTACGCCAAAAGTTACTTCAAGAACTAGATAGCTTAGGTGATAACCCAGATCCTGGCACTATTTTTAAATTACCCTACCTCAACGCTGTTTGTTCCGAAACTTTGCGAATTTACCCAGTAGCGATGCTGACCTTTGCCAGAGTAGTCAGAACACCTCTATCTTTGGGTGGCTACGAACTGGAACCAGGTATTGGTGTTATTGGTTCGATTTACTTGACCCACCACCGAGAAGATTTATACCCCGAACCTAAGCAGTTTAAACCAGAACGCTTTTTAGAACGGCAATTTTCTCCCTATGAATATTTACCTTTTGGGGGTGGTGCAAGACGCTGTATTGGTCTAGCATTTGCCCAGTTGGAAATGAAGCTAGCACTCGCCAAAATCCTTTCCACCCGTGAATTAGAACTAGTTGACAATGGTGAAGTACGACCTAAACGCCGTGGTTTAGTGACAGGACAAGATCGTCCCATCCAGATGGTTGTCACCAGCCAACGTCCGGTGAAGTCTCCGACGCTACAGACAACCACTGTTTGATGCTGAAGAGTTTGATGGTTGCGTTCAGGAAACCTTCAACTTTCATCTATATATTTAGATAGATTTTCAATGCTTTTAAATAATCCCCCATAGTCCTCTTTTAAGGAGGTTTATGGAGGATTATATATTACAACTGTAAAAAGAATGAGTTTTAAGACTGAGCTATTACATCAATATCAAATATTTTAACATCACCAAAAGACGTAGTTTTTATGGATATATATCAAAATAATTGAGTAAGCTTTTTCTATAAATACCTCTAAGAATTTGGTAAAAAATATTATTATTATCTTTGTAAAAATTCATGTTAATGATTTGTCAGCATGATTAACTTAGCTGTAATTAAATCCTGAACATCTCCCCAAAGTATTAAAAAGGTTTGCTCTAACTCCCTAATTAAAAATTAAGCTTAGGGAGTATCTAGTGGTCTGTCTAATTAAATTTGAGGGGTGAATACGCTTGTAGTAAGGACTTTAGTCCTCAAATATTCAAGCACTAAAGTGCTTACTACAAACTTAGCACAATTAATGGGACAGACTACTAGGCTTACCTCAAGCGTATTGAATGATTTGCAGCTTACTAAACCCTAAAAGTATCGAATAAATAATGAAACCTCTTGATATTCTAACCACACCATGGTTGCTGCAAACCCTGCAATTAATTGCTCAACCCACAAAAACTTTAGACAAGTATGCTGCGAAGTACGGTGATATTTTCACAATGCGAGTAATGGGTTTAAAGTCGCCACCAATAGTATTTTTTAGCCATCCCCAAGCAATCAGTGATTGTTTTGCCATCCCTGCACACAAGTTAGATTTTAAGAAAGCAACCCATGTGTTTAAACCCTTATTTGGAGAGAATTCTATTGTATTTCAAGAAGCGCGATCGCACCAACAACAACGGCAGCTATTGTTACCAGTATTTCATGGCGATAATTTAAAATCTTATGGACAAACAATTTGCCAAATTACTGAAGAACTTACACAAAGTTGGACATCAGGTACAGATATTTGTATACACAAATTAATGTCAGATATCACTTTAGAAATTATCTTACAAGTGGTATTTGGTATTACTCATGGTGGGCGCTACCAACAATTAAAAGAACAATTGAGTTCTTTATTAGAAGACGTAACCAAACCTTGGTATTCCAGCTTATTTTTCTTTCCTTTGCTTCAACAAGATTTAGGCGCATGGAGTCCTTGGGGAATTTTCTTAAAAAGACGAGAGCAAATTGACAAACTTATCTATGCAGAAATTTCTGAAAGACGTTGGCAAAATGATGCTATGCGTACAGATATTCTCAGTATGCTGATGTCAGCACGTGATGTAAATGGTCAACAAATGACAGATGAGGAATTACGCGATCAACTAGTTTCATTATTGCTGTTAGGTTATGAAACTACATCTGGTGTACTAGCCTGGATATTTTATTTAATTCACTCTCATCCAGAGGTTAAACATCGGCTAATGCAAGAACTAAACACTTTGAATGATCTTACAAATCCTGAAGCGATTACACAATTACCTTACCTCACCGCCGTCTGTCAAGAAACACTGCGAATTCATCCTATTGCTTTAATTTGCACACCGCGAATGGTAAAAGAACCAGTGGAAATTATGGGGCATAAATTTACATCAGAAACAGTTTTAGTTCCATGTATTTATTTAGCACATCGCCGAACAGACACTTACCCAGAACCAGAACAGTTTCGTCCAGAAAGATTCCTCAACCAACAATTTTCACCTTACGAATATTTACCCTTTGGTGGAGGTTATCGCGGTTGTATTGGTGCAGCATTTTCTATGTATGAACTGAAATTAGTAACAGCCATAATATTATCCCGTTTTGAATTAAGCCTTACTGATAAACGTCCAGTGCATCCAGTCCGTCGTGGTATTACAATTGTCCCTAGCGGCGGTGTAAAAATGGTTGTTACCAAAAAGGCAAAATTTAAAAGACAAGCAATACTTTCTACTTGATTAATCAATCCTCCAATTTGCATATACCGCAATGTAGATCCGTTCCTTAGCATATAGCCTTTACAGTAACTAGTAAGAGGATATTTAGGAGATTACTAATTCATGCCTGATGAGCATCGGTTGGAGGAAAAATTTTTATCCCAGGAAGCTGAAAGAAGAATATCTGAAAAACTAGATGACGCAGAAAAAATAGAAATAGATGTACAAACCGATCTGTTGAAAATAGTTCAGGGACAAGCGGATGGAGTTTCGGTTGTAGGACAAGGATTAGTAATCCAAGAAGATATTCGCGTACAAGAAATACAACTGCAAACAGATACTATTTCCATCAATCCTTTCAGCGCTCTTTTAGGTCAAATAGAACTGAATGAACCAGTCAATACCATAGCTCGTATTATACTTACAGAAACTGATATTAACCGCACCTTGGCATCAGATTTTGTTAGCAGCCAGATGCAAGATTTTGATTTGGATGTAGATGGCAAAATTGTGAGTTTTGAGGCCAAAAAAATTGAAATATTTTTACCTGGTGATGGGAAAATAGAATGTCAGGGAAGAGTGCTGTTAAAAGAGATGGGAAATACTCGCCCTTTGGCTTACACTGCGATCGCACGTCCACGTACTCGTTCACAACCCGCGATGCTGGAGAGTTTTAACTGCACTGAGGGAGGAGGAATTTCCATAGAAGTAGTTACAGCTTTAATGCAGAAAGCAAAAGAGTTGATGAATATACCATATTTTAAATGGGAAGATATGGTGTTTCATATTAAAGATATAAAAGTGGAAACTGGTAGTTTAATACTGATGCTAGAAACTCAAGTGAGGCAAATACCATCATCGTCAAATTTCTCATCTACTTAGTAGAATTAACCTTAGTTAAAGATAATTTTTGTTACTGAAGGATGATGCAAAAGTAATAAAATGTTTCTACTATTTAGAAAGCTACTTATTTCTAAATTCCAACTATGCAAGAGTATGATGTTGTGCTGATCGGTGCTGGACACAATGGGTTAGTTTGTGCGGCTTACTTGTTGAAAGCTGGTTATAGCGTCCTGTTATTGGAAAAGCGTTCTGTTCCAGGTGGTGCAGCAACAACTGAAGAATGTCTACCACAAGAGGCTCCTGGATTTAAATTTAACTTGTGCGCTATTGACCATGAATTTATTCACTTGGGGCCGGTTGTTGAAGAGTTAGAACTAGAAAAATACGGCTTGCATTATTTGGAGTGCGATCCAGTTGTTTTCTGTCCTCATCCTGATGGCAAGTATTTCTTAGGGCATAAGTCGGTGGAAAAGACTTGTGCAGAAATTGCTCGTTATAATGAACGTGATGCCAAAAAATACGCAGAATTTGTAGACTTTTGGCAACGAGCAATCGGTGCAATGATTCCGATGTTTAATGCACCGCCAAAGTCAATTATAGATATCGTTGGCAACTACGATATCAAAAAATTCAAAGATTTATTTTCGGTTATTGGTTCGCCAAATAAAACGCTGGACTTTATTCGCACGATGTTAACCAGCGCCGAGGATTTACTTAACGAGTGGTTTGATGAAGAATTTCTAAAAGCGCCACTAGCCAGATTAGCATCAGAACTTGGTGCGCCACCATCGCAAAAAACCCTTGCCATTGGTGCAATTATGATGGCGATGCGTCATAACCCTGGCATGGCCAGACCTCGCGGCGGAACTGGCGCATTAGTGCAAGCTTTGGTGAATTTAGTCACAAGTAAAGGTGGCGTTATTCTCACAGATCAACATGTTGAAAAAGTTTTAATTGATGATGGCAAAGCTGTTGGTGTGCGGGTTGCTGGTGGTAAAGAATATCGCGCCAAATACGGGGTTATTTCTAATATCGATGCCAAACGATTGTTCTTACAAATGACTGATAAAAGCGATGTTGATGGAGCCGACCCTGATTTATGGGAAAGATTAGAACGCCGCATCGTTAACAACAACGAAACCATCCTCAAGATAGATTTGGCTTTAGATGAACCACTGCATTTTCCACACCACGCTCACAAAGATGAATATCTCGTTGGTTCTATTTTGATTGCCGATTCCGTGGCTCATGTAGAGCAGGCTCATAGTAAATGTACTTTGGGAGAGATTCCTGATGCTGACCCATCAATGTATGTGGTGATGCCTAGTTATTTAGATCCAACATTAGCACCACCAGGCAAGCACACTGTATGGATTGAGTATTTTGCCCCTTATCAAATTGCCGGTGCAGAAGGCACTGGTTTAAAAGGTACTGGCTGGACAGATGAATTGAAAAATAAAGTTGCAGATAGAGTGGTTGATAAGTTGGCAGATTATGCACCAAATGTCAAAAATGCAACTATCGCCCGTCGTGTAGAAAGTCCAGCAGAACTAGGAGAAAGATTAGGTGCGTACAAAGGGAATTATTATCATGTTGACATGACTTTAGATCAGATGATATTCTTCCGTCCCCTACCAGAAATAGCCAACTATAAAACGCCAATTGATAATCTATTTTTGACTGGTGCTGGGACTCATCCAGGTGGTTCGATTTCAGGAATGCCGGGACGTAATTGTGCCCGCGCCTTTTTACAGGCAAAACATCCTATTAGTCAAACCTTAAAGGATGCAAGAGATTCGATTAAGTCAACTGTCGAGTCAGTGTTTGGAATTAATTAGCGATTTTAAGTTGCATAGTTTCAATCGCTAAAAAGGCGCAAAGACGTAATTTGAATGATGATTATAGTAGTCCTAAATCATTCGTGAACAATAAGATCCCCGACTTCTTTGAGAAGTCGGGGATCTTAGTCTCTCGATTTTCACAACTCATTTAAGATTGCTATAGCTTAGATAAGTGCTTGAAAAATGAAGCAACTAACATGATTGTCTAGCGAAAAACTATTACGATCGCTTATGGCGGGTGGTACACCATTGCACTCTTAGAAAATTACCAAACACTTGCGATGTCTACAATAGGCGACATTTACACAATATATACAGCAACATAAATAATTGTTTTCTGAATGAAATAGGTACTAAGTAATTGCTTTATGTATATTTAATATGATAATCTAGCCTACGCTTGATTTTAATAAACATCTATGCGTCGTCAACAAAGCTCTTTCTGAAAAGATAAGTGAATTAATGGGTAAAAAGTAGTGTATTTTGATAATACTCAAAAAAAGAACAAATTTTAATATCATCTCATAAGTTTTGTAGGTACAGCATGATTGTTCAGCGCTGCTTCGTTGCATCTGGTTTGATAGCTTTCTTCGCATTTGGTTGTAGTGGTGGGGCAAACTCATCAATAGAAAATACTACACAAGTTGTTCAAGAAAGTAATGTAACCCAGCTTTTCATAGAAGCGAAGATTACCCAAAAAGCAGAAGACTTTTTTCATCAAGGTAATAATTTATTAGATGGACAACGTTATGAAGATGCAATAAAAGTATACGACAAAGCGATCGCCATCAAAGTTGAGAGTCCTGAAGCTTGGATTAACCGTGGCATAGCTTTAACATCGTTGCAACGCTACCAAGATGCTCTCGCATCTTACGACAAAGCGATCGCCATCAAACCCGATAAATATGAAGCCTGGTATAATCGTGGCATAGCTTTGACATCGTTGCAGCGCTACAAAGACGCGATCGCATCTTACGACAAAGCGATCGCTATCCAACCCAACAAATATCAAGCCTTAATTAACCGAGGCATAGCTTTGACAAAGCTACACCGCTACCAAGATGCGATCGCATCTTATGATAGAGCGATCGTTATTAAGCAAGATTTGCACCAAGCATATTACAACAAAGCTTGCTCTTATGCTTTACAAAGCAATCTGGAATTAGCAATTGAGAACCTAGACAAAGCAATCAAGCTTGTTCCTGATAAATACAAAAAATTAGCAAAAACTGATCCAGACTTTAGCAAAGTGCGTAGTGAAAAGCAGTTTCAGGAATTAGTGCAATAGTATTTTATGACTACCACTCAGTGTAGAATATAAGCCAATACAGTTCAGATAAGACCAAAACACTTGTAGAGACGGCGATTTATCGCGTCTATAAAACCCAAAATTTTTGCCAGTAGGCCTTAACCCAAGCGTATTAGAATACAAGCCTGCTGTAGAAAGGATTTTTTCTTGAGCGGTTTACGGTTAGACATGAAAAAATTGTTAATCACCGGGGCAAGTGGTTTTTTAGGATGGCATCTTTGCCAGCTTGCAAAACCAGAATGGGAGATTTATGGCACTTATTTATCCCATCCTTTAGAGATTCCTGGCATTAAAACGTTAAAAGCGAACTTAACAAATTTTCAGGAATTGAAACGCATATTTAATGATGTCAAACCAGAAGCAGTTATTCATACTGCTGCACATTCACAACCAAATTTTTGTCAAACGAACCCCAAAGAATCGCACGCAATTAACGTTATAGCATCATGCAATATTGCTGGACTGTGTGCGGATAACTCTATTCCTTGTGCTTTTACCTCAACCGACTTAGTTTTTGATGGCTTAAATGCCCCCTATCAAGAAACAGATGCCGTGTGTCCCGTCAATCTTTACGGTGAGCAGAAAGCTATAGCTGAAGCAGATATGCTAGAAAGGTATCCCATGACCGCAGTGTGTCGAATGCCGTTAATGTTTGGTGCAGAAACACCTACAGCAAAAAGCTTTATTCAGCCATTTATTCAAACTTTACAAGCAGAAAAAGAACTCAATTTATTTATAGATGAATTTCGCACCCCAGTAAGTGGAACAACCGCCGCTAAAGGACTTTTATTAGCATTAGAAAAAGTTAATGGCATCATTCACTTAGGTGGCAAAGAGCGGATTTCGCGTTATGATTTTGGACAGATATTAGTAGAAGTATTCCAACTTCCCACTACCGGACTTAAATCCTGCCGACAACAAGATGTGAAAATGGCAGCACCTAGACCAACAGATGTTTCTTTGGACAGTTCTAAAGCTTTTGCATTGGGTTATCAGCCTTTAGGGGTAAGGGAAGAATTGCAAGAGTTAGGAGTTTTAATTCCTAACTCTTAACTCCTTACTTCAGGTTAATAAGCATCCATTGGCAGACAAGAACAAACAAAATTGCGATCGCCAAAGGCTGCATCAATGCGACCGACAGCAGGCCAGAATTTATATTCACGAGTCCAAGGTGCAGGGTAGGCAGCTTGTTCACGAGAATACGAATGCTGCCATTCTCCAGTGATAAGACTTTCGGCGGTGTGGGGTGCGTTCTTCAAAACATTATCTTGAATATCCACCTTACCTGATTCTATTTCGGCGATTTCTTGGCGAATAGAAATCAACGCATCACAAAAACGATCCAACTCTTGCTTAGATTCACTTTCTGTAGGTTCCACCATAATTGTACCCCCTACAGGCCAGGAGACAGTCGGCGCATGGAAACCGTAATCCATGAGACGCTTTGCCACATCATCGATTTCGATCGCAGCTGATTTTTTTAGCGATCGCAAATCTAAAATACATTCATGGGCAACTAGACCATTTTTCCCCTGATACAAAACCGGATAATACGATTCCAGTCTCTTAGCAATGTAGTTAGCGTTGAGAATCGCCACCTTAGTTGCTTGGGTCAAACCATCTGCACCCATCATGGCGATGTACATCCAAGAAATCACCAAGATACTTGCACTACCCCAAGGCGCAGCCGCCACAGCACCAATATGTGAGTGCTGAGTTGAGTCGTTGATAGTAACAACAGGATGTCCGGGTAGAAAAGGCACGAGATGAGAGGCTACCCCAATGGGCCCCATACCAGGGCCACCACCACCATGAGGAATACAGAAGGTTTTGTGCAAGTTTAAATGGCAGACATCCGCGCCAATATCTCCAGGACGGCAAATTCCCACTTGGGCATTCATATTTGCCCCATCCATGTAAACTTGTCCACCGTGACTATGGACAACAGCGCAGATTTCCTGAATTGGCTCCTCAAATACACCATGAGTTGAGGGATATGTCACCATTAAGGCGGCGAGTTCATTGCTGTGTTTTTCTGCCTTCGCCTTCAAGTCATCAACGTCAATATTACCTTGTGAGTCACAGGCAACAGCCACCACCTTCATTCCGCACATCACTGCACTTGCAGGGTTCGTCCCGTGTGCCGAAGTGGGAATTAAACAGACATTGCGGTGTGTTTCACCTCGATTTTCGTGATACTGACGAATTACCAAAAGTCCGGCATACTCACCCTGAGAACCAGCATTTGGTTGTAGAGAAATACCAGCAAACCCGGTAATTTCAGCTAACCATGCCTCAAGTTGCTCAAACAAGATTTGATAACCTTGCGTTTGCGATGCAGGTGCAAATGGATGAATCTTGCCAAATTCTTCCCAACTTACCGGAATCATCTCAGCAGTTGCATTCAACTTCATTGTGCAAGAACCCAAAGGAATCATCGATGTCGTTAGCGACAAGTCCTTGCTTTCAAGTTTGTGCAGATAGCGCAACAACTCTGTTTCTGAGTGATAGCGGTTAAAAACTGGGTGAGTGAGATATGTACTGGTACGGGAGAGAGAGAGATGGGGGGAGGGGGAGATAGAGAGAAGCGGAGAAAACCATTCTTCTAAGCTGAAGGGTAGTTCATTTTCGCCTGCGAAGATTGCTAAGATGTGAAGCACATCATCAACTGTAGTTGTTTCATCCAGGGATATACCAACAGCAGTTGCATCAAAAATCCGCAAGTTAATTTGAAGCTGTTTGCTATTTACCAGAATATCTTCTAAATTGTGTGTTCCCAGTTCTACTCGCAGCGTATCAAAGAAATCTTTGGAACTGATGCTGTAACCCAAACGCTTCAGTCCTTCTGCCAATAACACCGTCAAAGAATGGATATTTTCAGCAATTTGCTTTAGTCCAGCAGGCCCATGATAGACGGCGTACATACTCGCCATTACCGCCAGCAGAACCTGTGCAGTGCAAATATTACTAGTAGCTTTCTCGCGGCGGATGTGCTGTTCGCGGGTTTGCAAGGCAAGACGTAATGCAGGCTTACCTTGAGCATCTTTTGAGACTCCCACAATTCGCCCTGGAACCAGCCGCTTATACTCTTCCTTAGTCGCAAAGTATGCCGCATGAGGCCCCCCAAACCCCAACGGAATACCAAAGCGTTGGGTGCTACCAACAGCAATATCAGCGCCAAATTCCCCAGGAGGGGTGAGCAAAGTTAAACTTAAAGGATCTGCTGCTACCGTCACCAATGCACCCTTAGCATGGGCTTTTTCTATAAAAGCGCGGTAGTCGTAAATGGTGCCATCACTTGCAGGGTATTGCAAAACAGCCCCAAAAATTGGTTGATCAAAATCAAATGTTTGATGATCGCCGATAATGATCTTAATCCCTAATGGTTTAGCCCGTGTTTGTAACACGTCGATAGTTTGGGGATGGCAGTCATGAGAGACGAAATAAGCATTTGCCTGATTTTTACAAACACCATAGCTTAGACTCATTGCTTCAGCTGCGGCTGTGGCTTCATCCAGTAACGAAGCATTGGCGATTTCCAAACCTGTGAGGTCGATAATTAAGGTTTGAAAATTTAGCAGTGCTTCTAGTCGCCCTTGGGCAATTTCTGGCTGATAAGGAGTGTAGGCAGTATACCAACCAGGATTTTCTAGGATGTTACGCCCAATTACAGGTGGGGTAATAGTGTCGTAATATCCCATACCGATGTATGAACGGAAAACCTGATTTTTGGCAGCAATTTTTTTTAAAGATGCCAGTGCTGCATACTCACTTTCGGCTTCTGGTAACTTTAGGGTTTGCTTCAGCCTGATTGTCTGGGGAACTGTTTGGTCAATTAGGGCATCCAGGCTGGGAAATCCCAAAACCTTAAGCATAAGCTGGATGTCGTCGGAGTTAGGGCCAATATGTCTTGGCGCAAAACTACTCAACTTTTGACTTTTTTCGTCCAGCACTTGCTGCTCATTAGACTTGAGAATAGGGGCGTTCAATACCACAAATTACTCTCCAGATGGTACTATTTCATATTTTGCAATAAATACTGATGAGAAGTAGGTGTAACTTTTCAATTTATCTAAATTTCATAACTTATTTTCGAGTGGAGTGGAAAGAGGCAGGGGGCAGGGAGCAGGGAGCAAGGGGGATAGAAAAGAATGAGGATTCAACCCCACCTGCACAAAAACTACGCTTGCGAAGTGGAGACTCAAACCTATGTTCCCTCCTTCATTCCACGGCAGAGAAAAGAGGCAAGGGAGCAGGAAGCGGGGAGAATTGGGGAGAAGAATTTGCAGTTTTTCCCCCTGCCCCCTGCCCCCTGCCCACTTACTCACTACTCCCCTTCCACCTGGGCGCGATACTCATCTGCTGTCAAAGCATCTTCAACTTCACCAGGGTCATTGACGCGCACTTTCAAAAACCACCCTTCTCCGTAGGGGTCTTCTGACACATCTTCAGGAGAATTAATTAAGGCTTCATTGCGTTCTATAACAGTACCAGTGACTGGTGAATTAAGCTCTTCAACGGCTTTCACTGATTCAATTGTGCCAAAGTTTTCTCCCCTAGTCAGAGCGTCGCCAATTTCTGGCAGTTCCAAAAAGACTATATCACCCAATTCATGTACGGCAAACTCAGTAATGCCAATGGTGGCAATTTCGCCATCTATTCGCACGTATTCATGAGAATCCAAGTATCTAAAATCTTGAGGATATTCAAAAGACATATCACTTCCTCTCCCTTATCAAAAAAATTATTGCCCCAACAGTCATCCAAGCCATATATGGTAATGAACCTTACTGTAGATTGAGTAACTCACAACACATTATTCCTCAAAAACCTTGGCGCTTGTTAGTTAGCAGCACGATTTTTTGACCGATAAAAAGGACGTTTAACTACAACTGCTGGGTAAGCTTTGCCGCGAATTTCGACTTCTAGCTGTTGACCAACGGTTGCTAATTGGGTAGGAACGTAAGCTAAACCAATGGGATAACCCAGTGTAGGTGACAAAGTGCCACTAGAAACTTCTCCCACAACTTTACCTGTGGATAACACTTGGTAGCCATGACGGGCAATGTTGCGTCCTTGGGTTTGTAAACCCACCAATCGACGCTTCACTCCCTTGGATTTTTGCTCTGCTAAAACTTCTCTTCCAATAAAATCACCTTTGGTATCTAAGTGGACTAGCCACCCCAAACCCGCTTCTAAGGGTGTGGTGGTGTCATCAATATCTTGTCCGTAAAGTGCCATCGCTGCTTCTAGGCGCAGAGTGTCTCTCGCACCAAGTCCACAGGGGATAACACCACTTTTATGGAGACTTCGCCACAATTCTACTCCCACATCTGGGCCTACCATCACCTCAAAGCCATCTTCTCCGGTGTAACCTGTGCGGGCCAGGAAGGCAGGTTTACCTAGTAGAGTTGCTTCTAAATGTCCGAAGGCTTTGATTGGTTGTAAGTCTTCTTGCAGTAAAGGCTGGAGATACTTAATCGCTTTTGGCCCTTGCACGGCAATTAAGGCTTTTTCTGGTGAAAGGTCTTGGAATTGCACTTTATCTAGGTCAAGATGTTGCAAAATCCATGCTTTATCTTTACCAGAGGTTGCTGCATTGACGATGATAAATGCCTTTTGTATACCAGTGGTGTCTTCACCTTGGTAATAAACAATGATGTCGTCAATAATTCCCGCTTGGGGATTTAACAATACGGTGTATTGTGCTTGACCGGGTTGCAATCGACTCAAGTCTGAAGGCACTAGAAGCTGGAGTTGGGAAATGAGATTTTTACCTTGGAGGGTAAATTTACCCATGTGGGAAATATCGAACATTCCGGCTGTATTTCTTACAGCCTCATGTTCGCGGCTAATGCCACTAAATTGCACGGGCATTTCCCAGCCACCAAAGCTGGTAAAGCGGGCTTTGAGTTCTACACCCACTTGATATAAAGGGGTTCGCGCCAGAGATTGGGCGTTGTCTTCTTGATTAGCCACAGGTAATTTTGCGATCGCACCTCAACATCTATCATCCTACGAGAGATTAGGGAAGAGGTGACAGGGGACATGGAAGAGGTGACAGGTGACAGAGGACAGGGGACAGGTGATAGGGAATAATCTGTACCCTGTAACCTGCACCCTATTCCCTTCTGTAGGGTTTAATAGTTAATAGTAAAAGTGTTGAGATTTATTAAGAAGAGATTATGAAATATTGGCGGCTGTTAGCTAGCTTTGTCTTAGCTATGGTTCTTTTTTTGTTTCCCCTATCGGCACAAGCTGCAAGTTCTTCTAGTATTACCCGTTCTGTAGGTAATGATGAACTCAAGGGTAAGGATTACTCTGGTCAAAGTTTAGTTGGTACTGAGTTTACCAATCTCAAATTAGAGAATGCTAATTTTAGCAATGCTGACTTACGTGGTGGCGTGTTCAACGGTACCCTATTGGAGGGAGCAAATCTGCATGGTGCTGATTTTAGTGAAGGCATAGCTTATCTCACAAAGTTTAAGAATGCTGATTTAAGTGATGCGGTGTTGACCGATGCAATGATGCTGCGTTCTATTTTTGATGATGTAAATGTCACAGGCGCTGATTTTACGAATGCAATTTTAGATGGGACGCAAGTGAAAAAGCTTTGTGTTAAAGCAAGTGGGGTAAATTCTAAAACTGGTGTAGATACTCGCCAGTCTTTAGGATGTAAGTAAAATCTAACCCCTCTTCTTTGCTGATGGAGAGGGGAATATTTTATTTACGAATTACGAATTAGGCGCAGCGATGTCTAACGACAAGCCGCTTTGCGTGTACGCTAGCGATATGCTTCTCTTAAAAAGCTGGCATAATTTGCCCGAATCGTCATAGTAGTAGGATGACCTACACCTAAAGTCCGTTCGCAAATTTTCAAAGCTTGCTCAAATAAGGGTTTGGCTTTCTTGTAGCGTCTTGTCTGACGGTAGAGTGATGCGATATTATTCAGGCTAATGGCAACATCGGGATGTTCCTCTCCCAGTAGGCGTTTACTCAGTTCTAAAGCTTGCCGATACAAAGGTTCAGCTTTACTGTAGCGTCTTGTAGATTCGTAGAGTTGCGCTAAATTATTCAGGCTAGTGGCGACATCAAGATGGTTGTCTCCTAGCAGGCGTTTTCTCATTTCTAAAGCTTTCTTTAGCAAAGGTTCGGCTTTGCTATAGCGTCCTGTATAACAGTACAATGCTGCTAAATTGTTCAGGGTAGTGGCAACATGGGGATGTTCTTCTCCTACTAGGCGTTTCCACAGTTTTAAAGCTTGCTGATACAAAGGTTCAGCTTCTTTGTAGCGTCCTGTAGATTCATAGAGTAATGCTAAATAGCTTAAGGTAGTGGCAACATCGGTATGTTCCTCTCCCAACAGGCGTTTTCTCAGCTCTAAAGCTTGCTGATAAAGTAGTTCAGCTTCGCTGTAACGTCCTGTAAAATCGTAAAGTTGCGCTAAATTGTTCAGGCTAGTGGCGACATCGAGATGTTCTAAACCAAGACGATTTTTAGTTAGTTCTACACATTGCTGCAACCAAGGTTCTGCTTGCTGATAAAGTCCTTGACCTTGATAAAACCAGGCTAATTTGGTAAATAGAGTAATAAGATTTTCATCGCTCACATACTCGGATAAGTGGGTTGCAACTTCTGTAATATGCGGGATATGTGGAGTGAAATTGACAATATCTTCAGGGGTAAGCTGTTGCGGAATTAGCTTTGCTACCTCTAACATCATCGCTGCAAATTTAGTTTTTGCTTCATCCGCCTCACCTGACTCCTCCAACTTCATTTGGAAAAGTTGCCGAATCGTTGGATTTAGATGATAAATTCCTTGACTTTTTTGTTGTAGTAAATGTAATTCCAGTAAGTCGGCTATAGCTTTCTCCCAAAGTTCTTGTTTTTTGTCATCTTCTACCGTCCCAATAGATAATGGAATGTCAGCTAAGGCACACAAACTTAGCAAACAGCCAAAGCTTTTTGCATTTTCATCCAACTGTTCCCAACTCAACTCAAAAGCTTCAGCTACACCGTCTTTATCAGGCATCAATGAGTTCTCATTGACCACGTTTTCATGTTCCACTCGCTTTTTCTCTAGCCGCTTCAGTAGTGTTTCCAGAGACAAACCTGGCATCTTATCTAGATATTGCCCTACTAACTCTAACGCTAAAGGTAAATATCCTAAAAATTTACAAATTCTTCTCGCAATCCAAGGTTCTTTTTGCAGTCTTTCCTGATCCACTAGCGTTTTTAATAATTTCATCGCCGCTAATGGTTTAAGGATATTCAATTCGCTATTATATTTTGCTGCCAGGTAAAATTGTAACTTTTGTAGTTTATCCCAACTATTGGAAATTGTTAACTCAGGATAGTTTTGGAAAAACTTGTTATATATTTCATCTAGCAACTTTTTGAAAACAGCAATATCAACGTTTAATTCGCTAGCAAGTTTCGCTTCACTTTTACCTAAGTGTTCAGTCTGAAAACACTCTACAAAAGCTGCTGTTTGCTGTAGGGATAAGCTATGATTAGCAGCTTCTTTGGCTAGAAAATTAGCCCATTGCATAAACAGTTTGTCAACTTTATTTTAGATTCTACTTCGTCTACATTGGGAAATCTCCTCCCTTGGGGGTGGAAATCCTATTTACATAGAAAGATTTCAAAGCAGCGGCTTATGGTTAGTAATCTTCATTTGAACCTCTGAGGGTGAAGGTTGAGCCTTTTAACCTCAAATTTTGAGTTTGGATCTCACAAGGGCCAGGTAATATTTACAACGAGCTACGCCTACGCTCTATTTTTACTGTACTTTGGATACAGGTATTAAATCTTACTTACAAATGATACTATCGCTGATAACTTAGGAACGAATTAATTAATATTTGCCTCTTGAGTAATGACCCCTAACTTTTGACCATTAACTAATGACTCAAGTAGATATTCTCATCCTATCAAATGGCCCTGGTGAGGTAACAACCTGGGTGCGCCCAGTAGTAAGCGCATTGCGGCAAAAATTCGGCGATGACCGAAATCAAGTGAGGATCAGTGTAATCTTATCACCTTGCTCAAATGCCAGTGGTAAAGAAGCTGCGATCGCACTTTCTTACCCAGAAGTAGATAGAGTACAGGCCGCAGAGCATTTTTGGCAATTTTTGCTCTGGGGTAAAACTATTGACAATTGGGACTGGAGAAGTCGCGGTGTAGTTGTTTTTCTCGGTGGCGATCAAATTTTCCCTGTAGTTATAGGTAAAAAGCTCAGATATCGCACAGTAGTTTACGCCGAATGGTCAGCCAGGTGGCATAACTGGATTGATCGTTTTGGCGTGATGAAACCTGAAGTTGTGGCCCGCGTCCCCCAAAAATATGCTCACAAATTTACCGTTGTGGGTGATTTGATGGTAGAAGCTAGTAGTCATTTGTCCAACGACAAAGGACAAATGACTAATGACATAGACGCTTTATCGACTTCCCACAGCGTAGGACAAAAGACTGAATTGATTGGTCTACTCCCTGGATCAAAAGCAGCAAAATTAGCCCAAGGAGTACCATTAATTTTAAGTATTGCCGAATATGTTCACGCGAAAAGACCGCAAACTAAATTTGTAGTTCCTGTAGCCCCAACTTTGGATTTACAAACTTTAGCTAGTTTTGCCGATCCTCAAAGGAACTCTATTGCTGAAATCTTTGGCTTTGGTGGTGCTTCCTTAATTGTCCCAGAGAACAATAGAGGCAAACCATTGCTCAAAACAGCAACGGGCTTAACTGTGGAACTGTGGCAAGAAAACCCCCCATATCATTTATTATCCCAGTGCTGCATCTGCTTGACTACAGTGGGAGCAAACACTGCCGAACTCGGTGCTTTAGCAGTGCCAATGATTGTTTTACTGCCAACCCAGCAACTTGATGCTATGCGTGCTTGGGATGGTTTACCTGGGTTGTTAGCAAATCTGCCAGGAGTAGGTACACCCTTTGCTAACGTAATCAATTGGTTATTCCTAAGATTCGTAAGACGCAAAGGTTTATTAGCATGGCCAAATATCTGGGCACAGGAAGAGATAGTACCAGAACTCATGGGTAGAATTCAACCGGCAGAAATTGGGGAAATGGTTGTAGACTTATTAGCCCATCCAGAAAAATTGGATGATATCCGCGCTAAACTCCGTAATATTCGTGGCGAAAGCGGTGCAGCCCTGAAGATAGCACAGATTATTTGCGAGGAAATTGAGAAGTAGGAGGAGAAGTTGCAGTCAGTTTTTTCTGTTCATCTCTCTACTTAATCGGAAGATTCTCCATCCCTGCGCCCAAGTTCATAAATGCCGGCACCCATACAAGCTAATATTCCTGTACTAATTCCCCAACTCTCACCTAAACTAATTTCCAGACCCCAGTTACATAAAGCACCAACTACCAAAAAAGGCGTGATGCTAAATAATGAGGCGTAGAAAGCATTTTGGGCTTCTCTGCTTTTGCGAGTCTTTTCAAACTCTGTTTGGCTAGTATAAAGCGATCGCTCGGCAAAGTTAAACCAACGGTTGAGTTGTTCGATTACCCATTGATTGACAGGGGAAAAACCTAGATATAGCGCCAATGACCACAAACTCGCTCCGGCGATCGCGATCGTGTTGAACTCAAAGGAAAAAGGAAAAATTTCAGTCAGCATTGCTTATGGGAGTCCTGCAAAGGGTCAACTTTAGCTTTTAGTAGATGCTAAAAAAACCTCTTGTGCAATTTTAAGCATAAAGGTTGACAAGATTTCAACTACTTGACAACTCTCCTGCTCTTTTAAGCTAGTAGTCTGCCAAGACGACATTGACAAACTTAGCCATCTTCTAATGACTCATCGTCTAATTCCACACCTGCAATTAGTTCATGGGCAGCCTCAGACATTTCAGTTGTATAAGGTTGCAGTGTGTTATTTTTGAGTGCTTCTGTCATAACAAAATCGAGAAACAGCCGCATCTTTAATATATCAATCCAGATTTTGCAGCCCCATCGCAATTTTACTATGTTTCTCAATTTGCCCCATTACTTGTTTGGCTCGTTGAATCACCACTGCTGGTAAACCCGCCAATCTTCCCGCCTCA
Source organism: Nostoc sp. FACHB-133 (assembly GCF_014698055.1). Lineage (NCBI taxonomy): Bacteria > Bacillati > Cyanobacteriota > Cyanophyceae > Nostocales > Nostocaceae > Nostoc > Nostoc sp. FACHB-133. The sequence continues at coordinate 185,331 of NZ_JACJSH010000006.1, read as the reverse complement.
ATACCGTAAGACTTATCTGCGCCTCCTGGTTGGACTTGGTGCAAAAAGATAATTTGGTCGGGTAATTCTTTTACCATCACTTGATAATTAGCCACATTCGGTACAATGCTAGCGAGTTCATTCAATTCATGGTAATGAGTTGCAAAAATCGTTCGCGCCCGAATATCCACTGCGATATATTCCGCCACGGCCCAAGCGATGGAAAGACCATCAAATGTTGCTGTTCCCCGGCCAATTTCATCTAACAATACCAGCGACCTAGATGTGGCATGGTTGAGAATATTCGCCGTTTCATTCATTTCCACCATAAACGTAGATTGACCAGTTGCAAGATCATCCACTGCACCTACACGGGTAAAAATGCGATCGCATATTCCCAATTTGGCAAACCTAGCTGGTACAAAACTACCAATCTGCGCCATTAACTGAATCAATCCCACCTGACGCAAATAACAACTTTTGCCGCTAGCGTTTGGCCCGGTGAGGATAATTAAATCGGGATTGTCATTTGTCATTTGTCCTTGGTCACTTGTACTGAGCGTAGTCGTTGGCGCAGCCTCTCGTAGAGAAGTATTTGTTATTTGTTCTTGATTATCTGCTAATGACAGATGACTAATGACTAATGAATCTTGACCCAATTGCGTCGAATTCGGCACAAAGAAACCCGCAGGTAAAGATTGTTCCACCACCGGATGACGACCATCAATAATGTTTATCTCCCTTCCCGGCAACATTTCTGGACGACAGTAACCTTGATGCACTGCTAACTCAGCCAAACCACACAATACATCTGCCGCCGCCACTGCACGAGATAGATTGCGAATTACTTCCGCCTCTTGTGCTACCTCTTCCCGTAATGCCGTAAAAATCTCATATTCCAACTGATTTAAATCATCCCGTGCCGAGAGAATCCGGGCTTCTCGTTCCTTCAAATCTGGGGTGATGTAACGTTCTTCATTGGTCAGGGTTTGCTTGCGGATGTAATTAGCAGGTACTTGGTCAGCTTTAGTGCGGGAAATACTGATGTAATAACCAAAAGTTTTGTTGAATCCTACCTTCAATGTCGAAATTCCTGTCTTAGCCCTCTCCTCAACTTCTAAGTTGGCAATCCATTGCTGGTCTGCTTCTACAGTCGCTTTTCTTTCATCCAAAAGAGGATTGACGCTAGGGCGAATCAATCCGCCTTCTTTGATTAGTATGGGTGGCGACTCCACAAGGTGCGCGTGTAACTTTTGTGCTAATTCTTCTAACACACTTGGGACTTTCTGCAAAGCTTTGAGGAATGGAGAATGCGCTTCAGTAACTAAATGAGATAATTCTGGTAAACGTGAGAGAGAATCTGCCAAAGCTACTAAATCTCTAGCATTGGCTGTACCAGAACCAGCCCTTCCTGTAAGGCGTTCCAAATCATAAATTTGGCGTAATAACTGCCGCAAATCTTGACGCAGTGGTGTATTTTCCATCAATTCTTGGATGGTATCAAGACGTGCCCGAATGCCTTTAATATCGAGTAGTGGTTGCAATAACCACCGCCGTAAAGCCCGCCCACCCATCGCTGTACTAGTTCTATCCAATGACCAGAGTAGAGAACCGTGAAAAGTGCCATCCCGGACTGTTTGGGTAATTTCCAGGTTACGGCGGGTTTGACTATCAACAATTAAGTAGTCGGTGACAGTGTAGGTGCGGAGTCTTTGCAGGGGAACTGGGTTTTCTTTTTGGGTATCTTCCAAGTATTCTAAAAGACCACCAGCCGCACGAACAGCGAGGGGAAGATGATCGCAACCGAGTCCTTCGAGCGATCGCACCTTAAATTTCTGCAATAATCTAGGTCTAGCTTCGCCTTGAGAAAATGGAACTTGCGATCGCAAACTATAGCAAAATGATGGTGGCAAACACTCCGGTAGATGAGGCGAAGTTTCTCCCGGACGCAGCAAGCTACCCAAATCAGGCGCATTTGTTGGAACTAGCACCTCTGAAGGTTGCAAGCGCATTAATTCCTGTGTCAAATGTTCTAAATCACTACCTTGAGTTGTCAGAAATTCCCCTGTGGAGATGTCTGCATAAGCTAAACCCCAATGATTTGCGGCAATTACAACTGCTGCAAGGTAATTATTGCGACTGGATTTCAGCATTCCTTCTTCCAGCAAAGTGCCTGGGGTAAGAATGCGCGTTACTTCTCGCCGCACCAATCTACCAGCAGCTTCCGAAGCATCTTCCACTTGGTCGCAAATTACGACTGCATAACCTTTTTCTACTAGCATCGTCGCGTAGCGTTCCCAAGCGTGATGTGGAACACCAGACATCGCCACTCTTCCCTGTTCCCCAGCTTGCTTACTAGTGAGGACTAATTCTAATTCTTGTGCTAGTTTTACAGCATCTTGGAAATAGCATTCAAAGAAATCTCCTACCCGATACAACAATACCGCGTGAGGATATTTATCCTTCGTCTCGACGTAGTGCAGGTACATTTGACTTAGCTTACTGCGATCCACCTGTTGATGGTCAGAAATAAAAGTACTTGCGTCGGGTTTGGTAGATGGAGTTTCAGAGTGAGAGGCGGTCATAGATGCTATCGAGTTACGCACGGAAATTCCACAATATCCGATGATAACGTGATGTGAAAGTTGAATGGTGATCGCTCAAGGATATTTTACCAAGAAGGGGAAAAGGGGAAAGGGTAAGGGGCAAGGGAAAAAGAAAAAACTTTTCCCCAGAAGGTATAAAGCCCCTATTTTTAAATCCTATTTTTAAATATGGAGAACAAAAAAGAAGATTTTTGAGACACGTAGTGCGATAACTTAGCAGCGTCCATGTCTTGAAACACCTGTTTTTAAATATGGGGTTCCCTTTCCCCTTTCCCCCTTGACCTTTCCCCCTCTTTTTCATCTTTAGATGATCAGTGGCTCAAGTTCACGATTATGCCATTGTCGCTGATGCCATTCGGCAACTAAAGGACGGACAATAAACTTAGGCTGCCCATCGCCTTTAACGTCAATGCGTAAACCTGAATAAGGTCGTCGCTTCTGAGAACCTTGACCGTTGCGACCAATAAAGAGATGCGATCGCGCCACTAATTTATTTTCCTCCATTAAATCTGCTCCCTCAATCCTTTGGCGGCGCAAACTAAACCCGCTACCACCACAAACAAGCCAGTGGATATGAGAATCAGCATGTCCTGTATCCATTGTCTCAAGATGTTCTAAGCAATGGGCGTGACCGTTTAATACCAAATCAACCAAAGGACGACCCTGATTTAGAGAACCTATTTCTTTCGCTACTGCATCCAGCACCCCACGGAAGCGATCGCGAATTATCAAAGTTTGTGCTTGTTGCCACTTTGTCGCCTCAGTTACATAAGGAGGATGATGGAAATAAATCACTCTTCCCCGAACCTCTGAATTATTCCAAGATTCAATTAATCTGTTTTTGAGCCACTCCAGTTGTTCGATATCAGTTAGCGTTGTTTTATTAGTCGCTAGTTGTTTCTCGATATCAACAATAATTTCTTCAATTTGTGACAGCTTGGCGTGGTAATCGTCTAATTGGTCGGCTTCGCTGGGGTTTTCGGGTCGAAGTTTAGCCGAGGTTTCAATGATTTGCTGCTTTTCTTGTTCTAAATCTTCACGGCGCTTTTCTAAGACTTTGCGATCGGCATCACCTTTTTTTGTTTTAGGCAACGGTGGTGGATCGTTAAATGTATTAGAATCCAAGGCGAAGAAATCAATTCCGCCATAACGAAAAGTGTAGTAACGATTGGGAAGCCGCGTAAAATTCCCAGGTTCATACTTAAGACAAAGACCTGTATCTGTCTTACCTGTGTAGTGCCGATCTAAATGGCTGCTTAACTCACCTGGAAGCTGCAACGCTTTCAGATAGTCTACAAATGCGTGTGCGTAAGCTTCACCAGTTCCTGAGCCATGCAAACCCACATCTAGGTCTAAGCGCGATCGCAACAGACGACGAATGGGTAATGTTGTGAGAGAGGCCAAGCTCAATAAAATGGGCAAGTTATAATAATCGTGATTTCCTGGTACTGGTAAAATTGGGAGCTTAAAAATCATCTGGTCATAAGCAATCCGCTTCGGATGCTCTCCGCCCAAGATAAACTCTCGGTAAGGCTCGATGAAGTTTTGCTGGTAGTATTCACTCGAACCCACTAAGTAAATCACATCCCCGGTATGCAGCATAAAACGGGATTCATCGTGATGGGGCAACATCAGTTCAGCTATCTGTCGTTGGGGATTGTGTCCCCGATGCTTACCAGAACCACTATCACCCACAACTAAAAATGAAAACTCAGGATTATCTCCTTGACCATCCTCCAACACCAGGCGAGTTTGGTCGATGTTCCGTTCCACAATTAACGGATCTTGCCATCTGACTCGCTGATTCATTTTACGAATTTTGTTAGCGATCGCTGGATCTGATACAAGTTTCAATGCAACATACTCCTGAATCTTGAATTGCAGGGAGAAGGAGGCAGGGAGCAGGGGGACAAGAGGTGAGAACTTGAAACAAGTCTTTCCCCTTGTCCCCAATTCTCCTTGTCCCCAAGTCCTCTTCTCAATTCCCAATTCCCAATTCCCAATTCCCTTACTCTTCTACCGTATCTTTCATCTCAATAGTCAAATTAGGGAGTCCTTCTAGTTTTTCGGTAGGCTCAACTTCTTCTACTAATGGCACAAAAATCTTCAAACCACCTGGTATGCACTTAATTTCTACTGGTGTTGTGCCGACTATTTCACCATCTAGAACAACCTTTTGCGGTGGCTCAGTTGTAATTTTAAATTGTTTGGCTCGCAGAAAGCCAATATCATCCCGTTCTACGGCGTTACCTGTAGAAGCTGTTTGGAATAGATGGAATGTAGCAGCGATCGCTCCTGCTTTGTTGGCTGGAGCTACAATCGTTAAATCTAGTAAGCCATCATCATAAACCAAACCTGCTGGCCCCTGAGCTAAAACGGAAGTGGGAGGCGCGGCATTTGCGACTGTGACTGCACAGGCACTAGTTTTAATTATTCTGTCTTCTGTTTCAATTTCAACATCAAATTTATGTAAGTTTCTCAGCTGCTGAATTCCAGCGAAAACGTAGGCCATCATTCCAAAGCGATTTTTGGCATCTCGGTCTGCCAATTCTACAGTTTCAGCTTCAAAGCCAATACCTGCCAAGAGTACCATTGGGCGATCATTGCAATAGGCTACGTCTACATGACGGGTTCCTCCCTGCAAAATTGTTTCACACGCACCTGCGATCGTGTCAGGAATTCCTAAAGCTGTAGCAAAAGCGTTTGCTGTTCCTCTGGAAATGATGCCAAATGCAATATCAGTACCCACTAAAGCCGCTGCCGCTGCTGAGAGAGTCCCATCTCCCCCCGAAGCAATGATTGCATCTACCCCTCGCTCTACGGCTGCATAAGCTAGTTGATCTGCATCAATTTCTTGAGTTGTGAGATGAATATCTAGATCAATATCTGGCTCTAATATTGCTCGAATTTCTGCCAGTTCTATATCTGGGTCTCCCTGACCCGCAACTGGATTAAAAATAAGACAGGCGGAACGATTCATAAAATATAAAAGCTAAACTTTAGATCACTAAAATACCAAATTCTTTCTAGCATTCTTGTGAAATTTTGCCTTCCTTCTGATGGCTGGTTTATCTTTTGTAACAAGTTTATAAGCGTTCGGCGTTGAAACATATCAATGCTGCACATTTTGGTATCTTTTGTCTATACTTGCCTAAACAATAAAATTTTTGTCATGCGTCAATTATTACTAGTTTTGGCAAGTATGCTAACTCTTAGCAGTTTAGATACCCCTTCAATGACAATGGCAGGCACAACGCCTGATTTAAACCAGATTCGTCTAGTTCAAAAATTTAACTGCAATAATCCTCAAACTCAAGCAGCAATTAATGAATGCGCGAAGTTATCTTATCAGAATGCAGATAAAAAATTGAACCGAGCTTATCAACAATTGCTACCTACCTTAGAAAAATCTAGGAAACAGAAATTGATTGCTGCACAACTTGCATGGGTAAAGTTTCGAGATACCAATTGTGAGTTTGAAAGAAGTAAATATGAGGGAGGGACTATTGCCCCTAGCATTTATGCTGGGTGTCTAGAAAATCTCACAAAACTGCGTACCCAAGAATTACAGGAATATCTTAAATCTGACCCTTAAGTACTCTAAATAGAGTATTTCAGAAATTCGTAGCGAAAAAAACTGAAACCTCTGCGAGCCTCTGTGCTACTCTGCGTTGAAAAATAGCATTCCTGGTACTGCATTACGGATTGGTAGCGGTGAAAAAGTGTGCGGACTTAAACCAGGGTCATATTAACATTACCAGTGAAGTAGGAATAGGTACAACTTGTGCTAGCTTACATCCCCCAGTTAGAAACACGGGGACTTTAGGCATCACTACTCGTAAAGAATTGTAATCCAAAATCCAAAATCCAAACCCCAAAATTCTTATGAGTCCCTGACTACGGTAGTCTAGATGAGAGTGAATTTATCGCCTCCTTTGATATATAGTTTTATGACTTCAGTTGTTTCTAGTCCCCCACGCACTATTCGCATCGGTTCACGCAAAAGCCAACTTGCTCTAGTTCAAACCTATTGGGTACAAGCGCAACTCCAGAAAAGCTTTCCTGATATCACTTTTGAAGTCCACACCATGTCTACCCAAGGCGACAAAATCCTTGATGTAGCATTAGCTAAGATTGGCGATAAAGGACTTTTTACTAAAGAACTTGAAGTGGGAATGCTCAATCATGAGATTGACTTTGCGGTTCATTCCCTTAAGGATCTGCCAACTAACTTACCAGAAGGGTTAACGCTGGCAGCAATTACTGAACGGGAAAATCCAGCCGATGCCTTAGTTGTGCATGAAAAGCACAAAGATAAACAAATCGATACTTTACCCGAAGGTGCAGTAATTGGGACATCTTCGCTGCGGCGGTTAGCACAGTTACGCCACCACTTCCCCCACTTTACTTTTAAAGATGTGCGGGGAAATTTGATTACACGATTGGCAAAACTGGATGCAGGCGAATATGATGCCTTAATTTTGGCAGCCGCAGGATTAGAAAGATTGGAAATGAGCGATCGCATTCATCAAATTATCCCCAAAGAAATCTCCCTCCATGCCGTTGGACAAGGTGCTTTAGGGATAGAATGCCGTGCTGATGATAGTGAATTGCTAACTCTACTCAAAGCAATCGAACATCCTGCAACACGTGATCGCTGTCTCGCCGAACGTTCTTTTCTACGCTCTTTAGAGGGCGGATGTCAAGTACCTATTGGTGTAAATACAGAAATTTCTGGTGAGAATTTGACCTTGACAGGCATAGTTGCCAGTATAGATGGTCAAAAGTTGGTAAAAGATAGCGTCACTGGAATTGCCAACAATGCCGAAGCGTTAGGCACAGAACTAGCAGAATTATTACGGCAACAGGGAGCGCAAGAAATTTTATCAGAAATTTTTGCGGTCATTCAACGCGGTTCCTAAGCAATTGGGCAAGCCGATGTGATTAGATAAGAATTGATCGTCGTTGTACCAAAGACGCGACAAATTGCGTTGGTTGCGATCATCAAGTTAATTTGACAACTATAGACAGAATCGGGGAAGCAAAAATTACCATGCGGATTCTATTTGTTGCAGCAGAAGCAGCACCCATTGCCAAAGTAGGAGGAATGGGTGATGTTGTTGGGGCATTACCCAAATTTCTGAGAGAAATGGGGCATGATGTGCGGATATTCTTGCCTTACTATGGCTTCCTGCCAGACAAAATGGAAATTCCCAAAGAACCCATCTGGCGGGGGTCTGCCATGTTCCAGGAATTTGCTGTTTATGAAAGCGTTCTGCCTGGTACTGATGTTCCCTTGTACTTATTTGGACATCCCGTCTTCTTACCTCGCCGCATTTATTCTGGAGATGATGAAGACTGGCGGTTCACTTTCTTTTCCAATGGTGCAGCCGAGTTTGCCTGGAATTACTGGAAACCAGAAATTATCCATTGTCATGACTGGCATACAGGGATGATTCCGGTGTGGATGCACCAAGATCCTGATATCACCACAGTGTTTACCATTCATAACCTGGCTTATCAAGGGCCGTGGCGTTGGTATTTAGAGAAAATTACTTGGTGCCCTTGGTATATGCAAGGACACAACACAATGGCAGCAGCAGTGCAATTTGCCAATAAGGTAAATACAGTTTCGCCCACTTATGCCGAGCAAATCAAGACAGCTGCTTATGGTGAAACCTTAGAAGGTTTGCTATCTTTTATTAGCGGTAAGTTATCTGGGATTATCAACGGTATTGATACCGAAGTTTATAATCCCGAAAATGACAAATATATTGCCCAAACCTTCACTGCTGATACTTTAGATAAACGCAAGGCTAACAAAATTGCTTTGCAAGAAGAAGTAGGATTAGAAGTCAATTCTAAAGCCTTTTTAATTGGGATTGTTACCCGATTAGTGGAACAAAAAGGCATTGATTTGATATTGCAAATCCTCGATCGCTTCCTATCTTATACAGATGCACAGTTCGTTTTGTTGGGAACAGGCGATCGCTACTATGAAACTCAGATGTGGCAATTAGCATCCCGTTTTCCCGGACGTATGGCAACTTATTTACTGTATAATGATGCCTTGTCTCGCCGCATTTATGCTGGTACTGACGCTTTCTTAATGCCTAGTCGTTTTGAACCATGCGGTATTAGCCAAATGATGTCTTTGCGCTACGGTTCTGTACCTATTGTTCGCCGCACAGGTGGATTAGTTGACACCGTAAGCCATCACGACCCCGAAAATGCCGCAGGCACTGGTTATTGCTTTGACCGCTATGAACCGCTAGACCTTTTCACTTGTATGATCCGAGCTTGGGAAGGCTTCCGTTTCAAACCGCAATGGCAAGAACTACAAAAACGAGGCATGAATGAAGATTTTAGTTGGTATAAATCTGCTAAAGAGTACGTCAAGTTGTACAGGTCAATTTATGGTTTGCCAGAAGAAGAGGAGACAGCAAAACCAGAGTTAGTGTTAAACGAAGCAGTTACCACTAGTAAATCCTAAACTGGCAGGGGCGTACATTTCTGCGTCCCTAGCGTTTGTAACTAGTGAGTTCCACGAACCTATCCCTGTCTTGAACTAAAGTTCAAGTTTCTCTCCCAATACGGTTTCAGTTCAGGTTTTTTGATGAAAAATCTAGATCACAAAAATGTGATAAATCGCCGTCAAGACTATTGTAGAGACGGCGATTTATCGCGTCTCTTGCCTTAACCTGTAACCGACTAGGAGAGGATTTTCCGTAATAAAGCCAGGGAAAGGTTTTTTTGCAGTTAGTTAGGCAGACACTATATAAGCCTTTCCATTTATGTATTATCAATCGTCGCTTTCGCCCTAATTAACCAGTCAGCATCATGAGCGCAAATTTGCCGACCAGAGGAATCTCCTAATTGGTCTAGCGCCAATAGACAAGCATATTTAAAATCCCAAATTGGCGTATTGAGGCAAATTTTGATTTCAGGAATTGCTCGTGAATCACCCAATTCACCAAGAGCGATCGCACACGCCGCACGAGATTTCTGAAACTGAGGTTCGCGGTTGTGTAGGTTTTCTATTAACAAATCGTAGGCGGGAGCATATTTCAGCCAGCCGAAAAGTTTCATTACATGATAATGAGCGCCATAATCGTTATATGCTTTATCCCCATAAGTTGTTAAAAGTGCTTGGGATGCTTCTTGGGGATAGATATCTAGTAAAGTTTTTGTCGCCAAATAGCAGCGTCCAAAATCAGTTTCGTAGAGTTCATTAATGACAAAATCTAATACAGGGGTAGCGTCATACTCATGTACTAAATCAAGGTCGTTAGGATGATCGTAAAGTACTTGTTCTAAGTAAGGTTGAATTTCTGTAAAGGTAATTTCACCACTGGGAACGCCTGCATCCAAAAGCATTCGTAATCCTCGCAAGCGAAATACCAGAGATACAGGACAACGAGCAATTTCTGGGATGGCTTTGTAATAACGTGCATCAATCAAGTCTTGAATGCAACCGCGCCGTGCATTGACGCTAGAACTTTGCAGCAGCGCCATCACCTCAGTGATTTGGGAGTAGTCACCGCTAAAACGACAAACTGTAGCGATCGCAGCACTACGCGTAGGTTCATCTTCATCTTCAGTAAATTTATTTACACGCTCCAAAGACGGCTGATAATCAGCATTAGCTAAGGTATGAATGATAACTCGATAAATTTGACCCGGTTTATCAAGCAGCTGCGCCACTTCTTCAAGAATTTCTGGATCTTTAGTCCCGATTTCCCCGATCGCCCACACGGTATTTTCAACAGTATAAATATCATCATCTTTAAGACACTGCCGAATTACAGGTAAAGCTGATTCCGCCTGCAATCGTCCCAAGCTTTCCACAGCCTTGCGTCGGACAATGCGATGGTCTAACTCATCAGGATTACTAGTTTCAATCGCTCGTACCAAAGCCGCGATCGACTGTTCAGTGGGATAATTAATCAGATGGGAAACAGCAATATACTTATCAGAAGCGTCTTCGAGTTGTTCTAATGGTGTATCGATAATTGCGATCGCTTGTTCTTCTGTTAGCCCAAACATTTTAAAAAAACGTTTATCCATTGATCTATAAATGGCTCGTGGATAATTGCTCAGAGTTCATGTTTACTATCGTACTAGGGACTGGGGACTGCAAAATTTTTTTGTGTAAGCTCTGTTAGATGAATGTTGCTATGTCTAGCGACAAACCGCTTTGCATCTTCGTAGCCATTTTAAAATGATAGGAGTCCTATAAGAGTCATATTTGGTTTTTGCAAAGCTAGTGTGCTATCGCATTAATAAGAGAACGAACCGCAAAGGACGCAAAGAGCGCAAAGGAAGAAAAAAAGAAGAGAAATTGAAATTTGATTCACCTATCAGAATTAATGGGACAGACCACTAAGGACAACAAAAAAGCTTTCTTTCCCGTTGCCTATTACCTTTTAAGCCAAATTAGTTCACAAATAAAAGCGGATGCTTATATATGAATGATTATTCAGATGACTACGAATTTAATAACCTCGATTTTTACAGAAAAAATCATGGGTTACAGCTTTATTACAACTGGTCTGGGGAAATTTGGTGGCAAGAAACACCAGACAAGCCAAAAGAAAAATTGTTTTCTATTATTGGGATGAATGCTACCAAAGTATTTCTCAAACCCGATCCTGAACATGGCGAAGTCGGGTATCGCATCAATAGAGAGTTGGGTTTATTTTGCGATCCAGATACTCAAGAAATTCTGCACTTTTGGCAGTCACCAACAGCAAGTCAACCAGTACCAGTAGTTCACATTGCTAACCGCATTGTCCAAGGCTCAGTCAAACCAAAGAAATCTGTTATACCCAAAGGCAAGGGATACATTACCTCGGTTATGGAAATTCCTTTAGAATACCCACATCCTTTAGCAGGAGATAATAAATATTTAGATTATTGCCCTGGAGAAAAGTTTAAGGGAGTTGAGTACTTCATATCAAATACTTGCCGACCTGATGCTACTGAAGTCCCGCCGGCAAAATGGGCGAGAGACTGTCCTTGGTTGCCCTGGATGAAGTTAGGTTATGCTCATCCAGCCAAATTAAGATTTGAAACAACAATATTTAGAGTAGATTCTTTTGAGCAGCTTCATCCTAGCTTGGTCAAGCTGGTGAGGGAAAAGGTACCAATTTATGAATTCACACCAACAGAAAGTGACGAACCCAATGTGACGAGCATTCAATACTTCAAGAAAAATTTTGAATCCTACTTGCGAGGAGATATTTTCCCGCTAGAGGAAACATCTTAAAATAATTGGGAATTGGGAATTGGGAATTGGGAATGGGAAATTGTGCGATCATAAATAGACCATGCTGTGTCCTTACGAAAGATATGGTTTTTAACCTTAATTCATATTTGGTATTTCTTGTCAATGCGTAAGTCCTAAAGAGTTAAGCCTTAACTGAACCGTATAAACTTGCAGAACTTAGATCAAAAGCTGTAGTTGAGTTCGACTTTTGAAGATTTCTATCAAAAAGCTTTACCAGTGGTAACGCGATCTGAGAAGATCGGAATATATGCATTTGTCAGCTATTAGTTAGTTACCTCTTGCCAATCGTGCAATTTTATGTATCTGCTAAGTACTGATCTTTAGCGAGTAACCAAATACAAAAGATAGTCGAATACTGACTACACATCATTCATATAAACACGCATTTAGGAAACAAAAGTTATGGATGAAAACTCAAAATTCACAACAACCGATAACATAACCCCTCAAGATGTCGCCGAAGTGATTGCAGAACTTGAGCTATATCGGGAACGTCTAGTTCAAGAAACTACAGAAACAGCAAAACGGGCGAAGTTGATGAGGGTAAATGTTATGGCACAACTGGAGCCTGAGCTTGCCAAAATTGATTCTGCACTCCAAGAACTCCGTAATCAGCAAGCTGCTCTGAGCGTCAATAACTAGTAATCATCTTGATAATTTAGCTATAAGTCATAATGCTCGACTCCAAAACTCAATCCGGGGGAGATTCGTTACATCTTTCCCAGGCAGAAACTGATGCAATACTAGCAGCAGTTAATGAGCAATTAGCCTTAAACTCCTTCAACCCTGATGATCAAGAGCTACTCAAGCAGATGATTGAGAGTATGGGAGACTCACGGGGGATGGTTAGGTTGAGTTTTGCAGAGGCGCTGGGTAAAGTCGGTAAACCAGCGACCCCTTTGTTAATGGAAGCTGTGGCAAATCACCCCAACCCAGTTGTACGCAGAGCCAGCGCCAAAACCCTGACACTGATTGCCGATCCGATCGCAGTTCCCACGTTGGTTAATGCGCTTCTAAATGATGAAGATACGGTAGTCAAAACTTCGGCGGTGGGAGGGCTTGCCAAAATCGGCGAGGCAGCTGTGCCAGCATTGCTGAAAATCTTAGCATCAACTGAGTATCCAGAAAGTGCTAAAGGACATGCTGTGTGGGCGCTGGGATTTATCGGGGCAGAAGCGAAGGAGTATTTGTATCGAGAAATTAACTCAGACTCGGCTGATGTTCGCGCTGCGGTGGTGGGTGCGATCGCTAAAATTGCTGAAGAAGGTACTGAAGAAGGAGCATTTCACATTCTAGTGAACGCTCTCGCCGATTTATCTCTAATGGTGCGGTGTGAAGCGGCATCTGCTTTGGGTAGTCTGGCTTATCAACCCGCGATTCCTAATCTAGTTGAGTTACTGCATCATCCAGATTGGGAAACCCGAAAAGCGGCGGCTCTGGCATTAATGAAAATTGGCGATCGCACTTCCTTAGAACCACTGCAAGCCGCATTAACCCAAGAACAGGAAGCAGGAGTTCAGGCGGTGATCAAGTTGGCGATTTCTCAAATTGAGAGACAGTTAGAGGAAGATGATTGGTAATGACCAGTACTTTTGACCAAGTTGCTTATAGTCCTCTACTGGCTAAAATTGCTCCCAAGGTAATTTAGATAGAAGAAGAGTGCGATCGCTATTTTCCTTTATAATTCATTACCTGATCTAATCGGGGCAAAGCACTCACTGCTGATTCACGAACATACGGATCGGCAGATTCATCATTAGTTAACGCTGTCAACACTTCCACTCCCCGCATATCACCCATCGAACCCAGTGCATTAACAATTGCCACAGCCAGCGCAACATTATCTATTGTTTTCAGAGCCTCAGCCAAAATCTCAAAGGCAGGAGAACCAATTTCACCCAGTGCCATTACTGATGCAATATAGACAACGGCATTTGGATCGTTGAGCGCTGTCTTCAATCCCTCTAACCCCTCAACCGGGAAAGGAACATCTGGATGGTTAGCAGCAACCTGTGCCAGAGCCTTAGCACAACTACCCCTAATGGTTGCATTCTCGCTATTTACTAATGAATCTACCAATGATGGGACAGCATCTGTACCAATAGCACCCAGTGCCTTAACAGCAGCACGACGGTAAGTCACATCTTCTTCATCCAAAATACCCATCAGGCGAGAAATCGTATTTTCATCACGAACATCAGCTAGTTCCCACATAGCTCGTTCCCGCAGATTAGGGTTGGGGTGTTTTAACTGTTCAAATAATGAATCTATTGTCATAAAAGAAAATTTCCCTGTTTAAATCCCCCAGGTTCAATCATTAATTATGAATAACGAATTACGTTAGCGCAGCGTTAGCGACGTAGGAGCGTCATTACGAATTAGTAACAACTGAGGGACTCTTGGCCAGTCACTCAACCAGATACAGGCAAAGCAACAGACTGAGAGTCCCTGAGTTTTAGAGTATGACGATCGCTCGTCTACGTCTAGTCAAATCCTATTACTTATGAAAGGGAGTTGATTACGTAGTCGAGAAGAGCGCGGAACTCACCTAATGCTTGAGGAGACAAGTCACGAGGAGAACAAGCGCGATCGCGAGTGTAGGTCAATGCGGTAACGTAGGGAGCAGTAGGCAGACCCAAAGAGCGGTAAACTTCACGAGCGCCTGCAATACCCCACTCATCCAGAGGGCCAGTACCGCCCACAACTAAGCTGTAGTTGATCAAGCGTAGGTAGTGCTTGATGTCGCGGAAGCACTTGTCTTTCTTAACTTGAGTGTCGCCAGCTTCACCTTCTTGGGTCAGGTAAGGATATTTCTTAAAAGCAGCATCATAAGCTTCTTTAGCGACTGCATCAATACCAGCAGCCAACTTTTCAGCAGCTTCTAAACGAGCGCTAGCACGTTGAATGCTACCTTGAACGGATTCTAGATCAGAGGTGGTTGGAAAACGACCTGCTGCATCAGCAGATCCAATAACCGTAGTGATAACTGATTTCATTGCTTTTTATACTCCAGATTAGATGTGATCGGGTTTTGTATTTCAGTTGGCTTGACTAATAGGCTTAAGACATTAGCGATTAGCAATTAGCTCAGAGCAGAAATAACGCGATCGAAGTAGCTAGCAGCTTCAGCAGCTAGAGCAGAGCAGTCGCCTTGAGGAGTGTCAATCTTGCGGAATTTTTTGCCAGCGTTAGCTTCAGTGTTGGTGTTGGTGATGTGAGCGACGCTGATAGCCTTCAGGATTTGGAAAGCACGTACAGAAGATCCGGTAGGTACGCCCAAAGCTGTGTAGGTTTCTTTCAGACCGTTCAAAGCGCGATCGTCTAATACAGAAGAATCGCCAGCCAATAACGCATAAGTTACATAGCGCAGAACGATTTCAGCATCACGTAGGCAAGCAGCCATCCGGCGAGTGGGGTACAAGTTACCACCAGCTTGAAGCAAACCTGTGTTTTCACAAGCAATACCAGCAATGGCGTCAGAAACTGCACAGCTAGCGTTGCTGGCGATCGCATTCACAGCATCAAGGCGCTTGTTGCCTTCAGCAATGAAAGACTTAAGGGCTGCTAAGTCAGCACCACCGATAGGAGCGGTTTTGGCATCAGCCGCAATTACAGCTCTGGAAAAAGCATCAAGAACCATGAGTTCTCCTTAATATTCACAAATGGCGGATATTATTTCTGGCGTGTTCTCGATCAGAATTAACTGTGAGTAGCCAAACAAAAACATAGGGGATCAATAGTGCCCTAGTCTTTACTATGAGAGACAAAGTAATAATCTGTAATATTTAATTTGGGTATAGGGGATTGGGCATTGGGCGTTAGGAGTGCTGAGTGCTGAGTTAAGAGTTAGGAGTTTTGTTTATCTCCTTGTCCTTTTGTCTCCCTTGTCTCCCCTGCTCCCTGCTCCCTGCTCTCTGTCTCTTCCAATGCCTAAAAAATTAAGACTTACGCATTTAAACGGAACTCTGCCACTGCGTAAGTCTTAAGGAAAGGATATTCTTTTTTTTACTTTATCAAGCTTGTTTTAGTAGATGTTTGACTAAATTATCTTTTACCATCATCTGCCGTAAAACTTCTAACAAAAATTCCTGAGCTTCTTGTTGGCTCAAACTCTTTACCTGGTCTTTTAAATTTTGTAAGCGAAACTGTTGCTCTAATGTTAATTCGACTGGAAAATCCATCATTACACTCCTCTGATTGACTGAATCGAAGGTATCGGTTGTTACTAGTAATGTGAAGACGATCGCTTTCAACTATTTTAGCACCGAGATATCAAATTGTCCACATTGTCAAGCTATAAATAACCGTCCTTATAAAAATTTACAATTGGGTAACAACATCTCTATTTCACCCTGCGTTTGTAGGGAGTTTGTTGAAGCTGATCGCTAATCGCTGTAATGTTTAGAATGTTTATATACCAATAACTGTAAAAAGAAAAAACACGTATAACATCATCCGCAGGAGTCATAAGTAGGAGTCAGAAGATTGATAGACGCAATGGAATTTTTTCAGCTAAGTGCTGGTAAGTGGCGATCGCAACGAGCAACTCATCACCTGGCGTTCAAACGCTCAGAGACGGGAGAATCGGATATACAAGTAGAAACCCTGGAAGCCAATCATCCAGAAATTATTGAACTGTGCCAGTATCACGAAATTGACCCCAGCCTTTCAGTAGGAGGGTCACGTGTGCGTTGGCTAGGCACAATGGCTTGGGATAGAGAGAACGAAGAGAACCATCAGGGGAAAACTATATTTGCGATCGTGCCTGATGAGGATAACCCAAGGGCTGGCAAATTACTGCGCGAAAGAGGCTATGCCGAAATTGTGCCTGTAGTCGGTCTTTTTCACATGGACGATGAAGATGGACTAGTGTTGACAACCGAATACGAAACAATGAGTTCCATTGAGAGGTTCTGGTTTGCCAGCCCAAATATGCGACTGCGAACCAGTACAGTAAAACGTTTTGGTGGTTTTAGTACGGCATCGTTTTGTACTGAAAGCCGCATCGAAAGTTCTGTTGAGGTTTCCGGCACAGAACAGGTAACATCCGCGCAAGTGCAAGATGTAGAAAAAAGACAATTTTATTCAGTTCTGGGTTGGTGAATTATCTCAAGCAAAGTGATGCTTTTACTCGTGGGCAAGATTATCTGCATCGGGTGCAGAGACTTGCCCTAGAGCCGGGGATGGTGGATGTGTTCGATAACCTGCGCGATCGCATCCCCATTTGTACTTGGATTGGCGAAAATATTAACACCGTAAACGCTCAGATCAACGCCTACTTAGAAGTTTGTCATGAGTGCTTTCATCCACAAGAGCGTCGCCACATCCAAATTTTTGCAGTCCCCATAGCTCAATCTTTTGGCATAGACGGACTGTGCAATATTCTCACAAATCCAATCACTATTCTGGTAGATGTCGGTCGAGTTGCACCTAAAGACTGGTTTGGTGTAGTCGTCCATGAATACGCCCATGCCCATCTAGGAGACTTTGGTCACAATCAGCAGTTTGCTAGCATCCTCTCGCATCTATGTTTAGGGCTGGGATTAGAACCACCCTACTGGGAGGAAGGAATGGAAGCAACTTTGCGTAGCTGGCCTTACTGTAAGTCAACCATAGATCCTCTGGAATTTTGGATAGGTCGTTGAGGGGGCAGAGGGCAGGGGAGGCAGGGGAGGCAGGGGGCAGGGGGCAGGGGACAAGGGGACAAGAGGTGAGAACTTGAAACAAGTCTTTCCCCTTGTCCCCAATTCTCCTTGTCCCCAAGTCCTCTTCCCAATTCCCAATCTTCCATTAATTTCTTTTGCTAAATGTTAAATTTTATTGCTTCGGTTAAAAAAAGTGAAACTCAATCTTCTAATCTGAAATATGTGAATAAAATTTTTTAGTCATTTACAGTAACTATTAAGCTGGAAGTTGCACTACTTTTTTTATTGATTAGCTATGGGTTAAATCCAGTGTGCTAATCGTTTTTCATACCAATACTTAAAATCACCCTTAGTTAAGTTTCGTGAAATTTTATCAGAATCTGAGGTTCTGATACAACTACTCCCTTAATATGTGATTTAAAGTTGTTAACTTTAATTAAGAACATGGAGGCTTTAGAATGGCAATTCCTCTGTTAGAATATGAACCTTCAAGTCAAAACCAGCGTGTCGCTGGATATGAAGTACCGGGTGATGAACAGCCCAGGATTTTTACTACAGACAATATCCTGTCTCCATCAGATTTAGGCGATCTGATCGAAGCAGCATATCGTCAACTTTTCTTTTATGCTTTTGCTGCCGATCGCGAAACATATTTAGAGTCCCAACTCCGTAATGGACAAATTACAGTACGAGACTTTGTTCGTGGATTGGTGCTTTCCAATACCTTTAAGAAAAGCTTTTACGACCTCAACAATAATTATCGCTTTGTTGAGCAAGTAATTCAGCGCGTTCTAGGACGTGACCCATACAACGAGCGCGAAAAAATCGCTTGGTCAATTGTGGTCGCTACCAAGGGTATTGTAGGCTTTGTTGATGAAGTTCTCAACACTGAAGAGTACCTGAGCAATTTTGGATATTCCACAGTGCCCTATCAGCGCCGTCGGATACTGCCATCTCAATCTACAGGTGAGTTACCATTTAACATCAAATCTCCGCGATACGAAGATTACCACCGTGCCAAACTGGGTTTCCCCCAAATCATTTGGCAGGTCGAAGTACGCAGATTCCTTCCACAAGAACAAAAGCCAAAAGCTGGCGATCCAGCTCTGTTCTTGACTATGGCACAAAGTGTCAATGCAACTGGCAATACGCCACAAAGAATCTCGTCATTCAACATCGATATCGAAAAGTCTGTACCTTATCGCCAGTTAGCTGGAATTAAGTAACAATTTTTGGTCGGCGGCTGTCTAGTACATCGCTTTGATCATTTTATAGCGTGCATGAGTCTTGGGTTATGTAGGAGTTTCATTTAGGTATAACTAGTGAAACAGACTCTATCCCATGTCTGATGCACGCTAGTTGTTAATGGGAATGGGGCATTGAGCATGGTGGATTGGGCATGATTTTTTGTCAATGCCAAATGTGTGTGAAATGGCATTGCTTTGAGGCGTGGGATGAGCTTAAAGTTACAATGTAGTTCGTCTTTTTAGCATCTCCAAAAGTTTTGTAAATTGGGTGGGAGGGGTAGCTGTCACCTCAATCATCTCGCCGGATAGGGGATGCTGTAATCTTAGCCGCCAAGCGTGTAGTGCTTGACCGGACAAATTTACGCCCACTGAGTGACCAGAACTATAAACTGGGTCGCCGACAATGGGATTACCCATTTTGGCGCTATGGACGCGAATTTGATGCGTGCGTCCAGTTTCTAGTTGGAAGCGGATTAAAGTGAAATTACCGAGGCGTTCTAATACTTGCCAATGAGTGACGGCAGATCGTCCGCCTTGTTCAATAGGCATAATAGCCATTTTTTTGCGGTCTTGTGGATGGCGACCAATGGGTAAGTCAATTGTGCCACTCTCAACTTTTGGCGCACCGTAAACCACGCCCAAGTATTCTCTGCGTGCGGTTTTAGCTTTGAGTTGAGCTTGTAGGTGATGATGGGCAACTTCTGTTTTTGCGATCGCGATCGCTCCTGTTGTATCCTTATCCAATCGATGGACGATTCCCGGACGTTGGACTCCGCCAATCCCTGGTAAATTGGGACAGTGAGCCAATAAAGCATTTACCAGTGTGCCATCTGGATGACCGGGTGCGGGATGGACAACTAAGCCTGCGGGTTTGTTGAGAATAAGTAATTGGTCATCTTCGTAGAGGATATCTAAAGGGATATCTTCTGCTAGCAATTCTAGGGGTTGTGCTTCTGGTATTTCCAGAGTGATGCGATCGCCTAGCTTGACATTGATTTTCTTAGAAGTGCAAACTTTATCATTAAGTTGGACATTACCCTGTTCGATTAACTGCTGGATGCGCGAACGGGATAAATCTGCTAATTCTTGCGAAAGGAAACGGTCAATGCGATCGCCTTTAGTGTCGGTGCAGTGTATCGTATTACTGGAGGGAAGTATGCTAGGTGCTGCATCCTCTATGTGAGAAGACAAGCGTTCGCTATTTTCTTGGATTTGTAAATTAAATTCGGTCACAATTGCTCTGGATTATTAATTCCCCGTTCTTTAAGTAAAGCGCGGAATCTCTTGATTTGGGTGGTTAGAAACCTAGTCTACACAAGCAAAACCGACAGAGGTGGGTTTTAAAACCTTAATTTGGACTTAAATTTTGTTTGTATAGGGGGGGGTGAATTCTATTCACCCTAGCTGTCTTGTATTTGTTCTCTTAACCATTGTCGAAATGATCTAAGTGCTGAACTGGTTCCTGTCGTTCGTGCCATCTCCACAAACAGAGGAATTATTTCATTTACAGGAAAACTAGGAAATATGGCGCTTGTGAGAGACTTTATATATTGTTCACCTTGCAATAAGTTAATTTCTAACTTTTTGCTTTCATATCGCCAAATTTCAGGTACTTTTAACGCCTGATATGCACTAATTTGGGTTTTAGAGGTGACATCAATTTCAATCGCCAAATTAGGAGGAGGATCAACTGTTAAGTCGATCTTATCTTTGCCAATCATTAGCTGATAGTTTTGAATATAAAAACAATCATCAGGTTCAATACCTACACTTATATCTTTTCGCTTAAAAGTGGTTGAACCTAAAGATTCCCAATTCAGATTGAGTTCATCTAGCAAGGCTTTTACTAAGTCTCCAATAATTACCTTCGCTCGTTCATGTTCTGGTAATGGAGCCATAATTTCTAGCGTTCCTTGGCTGTATGCTACTCGACTTCCACGATGCTCTCCTAACTCGTTGAGAATTGCTTCAAATACTTGCCAACTCACATCTTCCAGGATTATTCTTTGCCCTGCTGGAACTCGAATTTGTTTTAGTTGAACAGTAACCATAGGATGTTAGCTGTTAAATTATTTCATTTTTACTCCCCGCCTCAAACCTTTGACTTTTCATCTTCCTTCTTTGCGCCCTTTGCGTCCTTAGCGGTTCGTTATTCTTCTAATTCTATAACTTCTTGCGGCAACTCAAATAAACCATCTTCCCCAGCTTCAAAATCAACCACCTGATACACAGCATCAACATTTAACTCACCATAAATATGAGGAAATAATTCGCCAATTTCAGCCTCTTCATAACGGATTTCAGCTTGTACTTTCTCAGAATCAATAAAAAGTAGTACTAATTCTTTTTGATTATTAAAAAATCTCTTTGCAACTTTGAGTATTTGCGTTGATTTGGAACAATGTATAAAACCTTCACTCTCTAGCGAATCAGCGCGATAGCTACCCAAATCTTTTGCTTGTTCCCATTGTTGGCATTTGGTAATATGGAGGATGGTATTCATAATGATTAGTTAACTAGAATATTTAATTACGTCTAAATATTATCCTTATATTCACGCAATTTATCTAACATAAAATTGATTTTTTAGTCATTTCTATTTCTTCTGTTGTAACTTTTCTACGGATTCCATTAAGGAAATAACTATACTGCCGCAGAACTTCTTCTTTCCAAATCAAATACTCTTTAGCTTTCTTTGAACACAAACAATACGTTTCAAATAAAGGAATAATAACCTCGGCTAGTTTTTTATTATCTGTAAGTTGATAGAAATTTACTGGTTTACCTTTCTGTGTTGGATAACTACTAGTAACATGACCCACACCTAAATTTTTTTTATAAAATGAAGAACTTTCGGTTTTTGTTGGCCAATTATTAAAGATCCCTCACCATCAAAAAAGCCAGTAAACCAGAATCCAAAATTATCATCAATTTGTAACCGATTATGTATGTGTAAATTCATGATTGGCATTTTTTCCGTCGAATCAATAGAAGAAATTCTATCATGAATTAATACATTAGTACTAAAATTATAATAAATCTTTTCTAACCACGAAAATCTGAAGATTAATCAAACAGGTGAACAAGTTTTTCTTTACGCCTTTGCCTGAGCCTATCATCCCTAAGAACCAATGCTTGGCAGATTAACTGGAATACATATATCTGGCGCACATAACCCAAAAAACTCTAGTGTTGTCACCTCAAAGGTATTCAAATCTAGACGGCGGATAGCATGATTATTAGTATCAGCAATATATAGATATGAACCGCTAGCACTCAATCCCGAAGGTTCAAAAAATCGGCTATTTTTACCTTGCCCATTTTGTAAACCAGCAGTACCATCTCCCAAAACTGTTTGACAATTTCCACTAGGACTAACTAATTTAATTTTGTGATTATAGGTATCTGCAACCCATATAAAATTCTGAGCAAATTCCACTCCTAAACAGTGTTGTAAACGGACATCTTCACCTTGTCCATCAACGTCACCAAAGCCAAATAAACCCCCACTACCGCAAACAGTTCGCACTTGATACGGTTCTACAATTCCAACACCACGAATTGAACTAACTTCACTGTCAGCGATATATAATTCTTTTCCATCGGTGCTAATACCACTGGGTTGAGCAAAGGCAGATTCGGTAAGTGAACCATCAATGCAAGCTTCTGCACCAGTACCAGCATAAGTTTTAATCATGCTAGTTTCTAAATCCATTTCCCAGATTTGATGCGGCCCAGCCATTGCAATAAATAAGGTTTTTGCCACTTTCACTAAATCCCAAGGGGAATTTAGCGCAGTTTCTAAACCAGCACCGCCATGAGGATGAATATTCCGGCTTTGTTCACCAGTTCCTGCGATCGCACTTACAACTTGACGCTTCAAATCAACTCGGCGCAGGGTATGATTTTCTGTATCAGCAACATAAAGAATTTGATTTTCTGCATCATAAGCCATTCCCTGTGGTGCAAAAAACTGCGCTTCGTTAAAAGCACCATCGGTTAAGCCAGATTTTCCAGTACCAATCAAATGCAGAATCTCGCCGTCGAAGCTACTCATAATCAGGCGATGATGTCCAGAATCAGCGATGAACAAACCCGTTTGGGTAGCTAAAACCTTACCAGGAAAAGCTAGAGGAGTAATTAATGGTTGGCGCTGTTTTTCTAATATCAAACTAAGTTCTTGAAAATTAATCGTTCCTTTACCTTGGTGTTGCTGAATTAACTTTTGAATCAACTCGTCTAAAGTGTCACGGTTTGCTTCACCAGAAATCTGGCCAATCACATAACTTTCTGGATCAATAATTATTAAGGTAGGCCAAGCACGTACAGCATATTCTTCCCAAAGTCGAAAATTTCTGTCAACTATAACTGGGTGTTCAACGTCGTAGCGCAGGATAGCTTGGCGAATATTTTCTATTTCTTTTTCGTTGTCAAATTTGGCAGAATGAACACCGATAACGGTAAGACTATCTTTATATTTCTGCTCTAAATATTTCAGATTTGGCAGAATATGCAGACAATTGATACAGCAGTATGTCCAAAAGTCTAAAATTACAACTCTACCCTTGAGATGTTTAAGAGAAAAGGGTTTGTCGGTATTGAACCAAGAGTAATTTTGTGGTAATTCTGGCGCTCTAACACGGGGAATCATAAAGTATCCTTTGATAAAGTTAGCTTATCACTTTAACTTTAAATTCAGAGTGGTTTTTATACTTGATAATTTTATATAACAATCCTAAATGAATTACGAACAAAAAGATCCCCGACTTCTTGAAGAATTCGGGGATCTAGCAGCCATACAAAATGAATTTGACGGGTAGAGAGACGCGATAAATCGCCGTCTCTACAGAAAATTTATCCATCAATTATTTATTGACAGACTACTAGTAGCATAGGGATTGAAATTGCTTAGTTTCTTTTAGGAGTTATATATGCTTGGGGTAATATTTGATCTTGATGGAACTCTTTGGAATATATCTAGTATATGTGTAGATGCTTGGAATCAAGCAATTAAGATTGCTAATATTCAGAGAGTTCCTATCACTGAGGATGATATTAATGGGGTAAGTGGTCTTCCTTTGATAGAGTGTATAAAAAATATTTTTCCAGATATAGAAAAGGAAAATATTGATAAGTTTTCTCTTTTAATAGAAGACTGTGAAAAGCAAGAGATAAAAACTAGAGGTGGAACTTTATATAAAGGAGTTTCAGAATATTTAGATATTTTATCCAGTCAGTTTCCCTTGTTCTTAGTTAGCAATTGTGAGTATTGGTACTTACAAGTATTTCTTTCTATGCCTTTAAGCAGTAGTAATACAAACAAAACTTTTAGGGATATATTTGTAGACTCAGAGTGTTTTGGCAGAACTCAAAAACCCAAAGCTGAAAATATCATTGCAATTTGTCAACGTCATAGCTTGAAAAAGGCAATTTATATTGGAGATACAGAAAGTGATAGATTAGCAGCTATGAAAGCAGGGGTTGATTTTATTCACGCCTCCTATGGATTTGGTTATGTAGAATCAGCAAATTTAAAGAGTGCAGCTTCTTTTAGTGAAGTTGTCGATATACTTTTAACTCTTATCAATTCCCCATCAGTAGCGATAGAAAATATTACAGCGAGTTTATAAACTAGAAATGGTTTTAGCGGATATCACTTTTGAAAAAACTTGACAGACTAACGACTACAGAGGTGTCAGCTTGGGTACAACAAGCAAAAACTAAAGCTGAATACGGAAAAGTTATCGATCGCATTCCACAATTAGCTTTAGCCGATCCTAATTGGTTTGCAGTTCACATCTGCTGTGAATCGGGGAAAAATATTAGCTTTGGGGATACAGGTTGTATTTTCCCGCTAATGAGCGTGATTAAGACATTTTCTTTACTTTATCTGCTGGAACATTTTGGCGCAGAAACAGTTTTTGGCTGGGTTGGGGTGGAACCATCGGATGCACCCTTCAATTCTTTAGAACAATTAGTTAGCGATCGCGGCCGCCCCCGTAACCCGATGATTAATAGTGGGGCAATCACCCTCGCTGATAAGTTACCAGGAAAGGATGCTACCCAACGCACTCTTTTATTTTGTCAATGGCTCAACCAATTAGCAGGTTGCCAACTCAGTTTAGATGAAGTAATGCTGGCTTCAGTGCGATTAACACGTTCAAAAGCCAATGAAGCGATCGCAAACTATCTTACCGAAACAGGTTATTTAGAAAATCTTGAAATAGCACTTGATACTTACGAGCAAATATGCTGTATCTCTGGGCGAGTTGAAGATTTAGCTCTGTTAGGAAAACTTCTAGCTTGTGATGGGTTAGTTAATCCACGAAATCGCCGGATTGTCAATGCTGTGATGTCAAGTTGTGGACTTTATGAAGCTTCTGCCGAGTTTGCAGTCAGAATTGGTTTACCGATGAAATCAGGGATTGGTGGTGGACTTGTCGCAATAGTCCCAGGTGAGGGAGCGATCGCTTGCTACAGTCCTGGGTTGGATAATATGGGAAATCCTGTAGGTGCGATCGCATTTGTTGAGGCTTTAGCGCAAGAGTTACAGTTGAGTGTCTTTGCTTAATTCTGGTTTTTCTGCTTCGGGAGCCCTTATCTTAGGTAACGGCGTTGATTCAGGAGTTGGTGTTACCTCTGGCTGTGGTTCTGGTACAGGAGACTCAATAATCTCTGGCAGTGCAGGTGGCAAACTAAGAGATGGCGCAACTGTTACTTGTGGAGTAGGTGTCTTGCTCGTTCGACGCTTAAAAAATGCGCCAAATTTAGATTTTGTTGGCTGAGGCGTAACTTTTTCAGTTGACGGTGTTGATTCAGGAGTTGGTGTTACCTCTGGCTGTGGTTCTGGTGTTGGCGTAATTATTTCTGGTGCTGGAGACTCAATAATCTCTGGCAGTGCAGGTGGCAAACTAGGAGATGGCTCAACTGTTACTTCTGGAGTAGGTATCTTACCCGCCCGACGGTTAAAAAATCCGTCAACTTTAGGTTTAGTTGGCTGAGGCGCAACTTTTTCAGGTAGCGGCGTTGATTCTGGAGTCGGCGTTACCGTTGGCTGTGGTTCTGATGGTGTCGGGGATAAAGTAGGAGATGGTACAGCCGTTGGAACTTCCAATTTTGGTTCTTCTGGCTGTGTTTTAGATTCTTTCGGAGCTTCAATTTCAGGAATGGGCTGCTTTTCTAGCTTCGGTTGGATTTGGGGTGTTTTTTCAACAGAAGGCGTAGGTGTAAGTTTATAATTCGGGTCTACAATGCCACGTACCTCATCTGCTGTGAGTTCTCCTCTGACAATTTTCGACAAAGTATCTTTACCCTTTGGCTGGAAGTCAATGACTCGGACTGTGGTATTGAAGACATTTTTGAGAGGATTTCCCTGATTATCGAGAAATTCTAGCTTTATCCAGTTTTTACCAGTTTGGAAGCCTTTAAGATAAACTGCCTGCCAGCGATCGAAAACAAAGCTTTCACCATTAATTGTGACGCGGATGCGCCAATCACTAAATCCTTCGTTAGTGTTTTCCTTGTCAACGAGGTGTAGGGGAGCGTTAGTGAGATAAAAGTCTAGTAAGATTGGCTCTGCTCCGTAGCTACTTTGAGGACGGCTGTAAGTTAGCAGAGGTAACTTGGGATCTGCGTTATTGTCGTCTGTTTTGGTAAAAACGTGAAATGTTGTCTGGGCATAAGCCCCTTCATTCTTAAAGCTTTCATGCCAAGGACGAGAGGCAAAAACACGCAGGGTATGAGTACCTGGGGACAACTCTGGCAAAACCAAGGGTTGATTCAGGTCGTAAACAGGAATATAAGGTTGGTTATCCAGAATTACATGGAGATGTGGCCCCAGTTGTAATTGTGGGTCTTTAAATATTGGTAGATCCTTAACCTGAAAACTCGCTGTAACTTTATTATTTTGGAAAACTTCATCAGGTCTTGGAGTCAGAATTGCCACTTGTGGCTGATAAACTTCCAAACTTGGACGCAGTGCTTGGATAACAGATGGTGGAGAAACTTCCGAAAATTGCTTTGAGATTTGAGAAATCTGTGGAGGGTTTTCTCTATAACCAGTAGATACTTCCTGGCTATCGGCTTTCTCACCGCAACTCGTCAAGCTTAATACCAGCACCAATGTCATTATACACCTGAGAATCGGGAACCTCTCAGGGAGGAGCTTCTCTAACACCCTTTTCTGCCACGAGTTCATGCGTTGCACCCAGTGATAGTCTTCGACAATTGACAGATTATTTTCGCTCAAACTGTCCATCTGGCACTATAGCCCAAAAGGTGAAATCTACCTCACATTCCCTAAGTTTTCATATATCTATTTCAGTAAATTTTAAAACAAGTCATACTTTTTACAGCTTTTTACTTACAACAATGGAAAGATGACACAAATGTTCATGAGTAATAGCAGTAAAAGCTGGAATTCGAGTGTATACAGCAAAATCATAAAACTTACGAATTGTTATTCTTTGTAAATTAAAATGGTTAATCTATTGACTTTTAGACAAATAGTTTGGAGTTAAAAGGCAGATAAGACGGTAATTTCAGCAATATTCCACCAAGTTTGAATTATTGTTAAAATATCTCCAACAAAGTGCAGGTGAAGACTCTATAATTCAACGAGAAACAACTCTCCACATAGGGTCTTCATCGCGGCTTCAGTAAAATTCTGAGTATGCGGTAATGGTTCACTTTGTGGTATTCATGATTCCTCATTCCTTATCAAGAGAGGAGGTCAAATGACAATAAGTCCTCCGGAGCGAGAGGAAAAGAAGGCAAGAGTAATCGTCGATAACGATCCAGTTCCAACCTCATTCGAGAGATGGGCGCAACCTGGACACTTTGACAGATCCTTAGCCAGAGGTCCCAAAACCACCACATGGATTTGGAACCTGCACGCACTCGCCCATGATTTTGATACACATACAAGCGATTTAGAAGACATATCCCGCAAGATATTCTCAGCCCACTTCGGCCACCTAGCCGTAGTGATGGTTTGGTTGAGCGGGATGATTTTCCACGGCGCGAAGTTTTCTAACTACGAAGCTTGGCTAAGTGACCCGTTGAACGTTAAGCCTAGCGCTCAAGTCGTTTGGCCCATTGTTGGACAAGACATTTTAAACGGTGATGTTGGCGGTGGTTTCCACGGTATTCAAATCACCTCCGGTTTGTTCCAAGTATGGCGTGGTTGGGGGATTACAAACTCCTTCCAGCTTTATGTAACTGCGATCGGTGGCTTGGTATTAGCAGGCTTATTCCTATTTGCCGGCTGGTTCCACTACCACAAACGCGCTCCCAAACTGGAATGGTTCCAGAATGTGGAGTCAATGCTGAATCACCACTTGCAAGTATTGCTAGGTTGTGGTTCCTTGGGATGGGCAGGCCACTTAATCCACGTGTCCGCACCGACCAACAAGCTTTTGGATGCAGGTGTTGCTCTCAAAGACATCCCCTTGCCCCACGAGTTCATCTTGAACAAAGACTTGTTGACCGAGTTGTATCCCAGCTTTGCTGCTGGTTTAGCACCTTTCTTCACCTTGAACTGGGGTCAGTATGCTGACTTCCTTACCTTCAAGGGCGGTCTGAACCCAGTAACAGGCGGCTTGTGGATGACTGACATCGCTCATCACCACTTAGCGATCGCAGTTCTCTTTATCGTTGCTGGTCATCAATACCGTACCAACTGGGGTATTGGTCACAGCATTAAAGAGATCCTAGAAAACCACAAAGGCCCTTTCACTGGTGAAGGTCACAAAGGTCTCTACGAAAACCTGACCACATCCTGGCACGCTCAGTTGGCTACTAACCTGGCCTTCTTGGGTTCACTGACCATCATCATCGCGCATCACATGTACGCGATGCCCCCCTATCCATATTTGGCAACTGATTACGCTACACAGTTGTGCATATTCACTCACCATATTTGGATCGGTGGCTTCTTGATTGTTGGTGGAGCAGCTCACGCTGCGATCTTCATGGTGCGGGATTACGATCCAGTTGTGAATCAAAACAACGTATTGGATCGGGTAATTCGTCACCGTGATGCGATTATTTCTCACCTCAACTGGGTATGTATTTTCTTAGGCTTCCATAGCTTTGGACTTTACATCCACAACGACACAATGCGTGCATTGGGTCGTCCTCAAGACTTGTTCTCTGATACAGGGATTCAATTGCAGCCAGTATTTGCCCAGTGGATACAAAATATCCACGCCTTGGCTCCTGGTACAACTGCACCTAATGCCCTAGAACCAGTTAGCTATGTCTTTGGCGGCGGTATTTTGGCTGTTGGCGGTAAAGTGGCAGCTGCACCCATTGCTTTGGGCACAGCCGACTTCCTAATTCACCACATTCACGCTTTCACCATTCACGTCACCGTCCTAATTCTGCTCAAAGGTGTGCTGTATGCCCGTAGCTCTCGTCTGATTCCAGACAAAGCAAACCTGGGCTTCCGCTTCCCCTGCGACGGTCCTGGTCGTGGCGGTACTTGCCAAGTGTCTGGTTGGGATCACGTATTCCTCGGACTATTCTGGATGTACAACTCCCTATCTATTGTAATTTTCCACTTCAGTTGGAAGATGCAATCAGATGTTTGGGGAACCGTAGATGCAGATGGTACTGTGACTCACATCACTGGTGGCAACTTTGCCCAAAGTGCTATTACCATCAACGGTTGGTTACGGGACTTCTTGTGGGCACAAGCTACACAAGTCATCAATTCCTATGGCAGCGCGCTATCTGCCTATGGTCTACTCTTCTTAGGCGCTCACTTTGTCTGGGCATTCAGCTTGATGTTCCTGTTCAGTGGTCGCGGCTACTGGCAAGAACTGATTGAGTCCATTGTTTGGGCGCATAACAAACTGAAGGTAGCACCAGCAATTCAGCCTCGCGCTCTGAGTATTATTCAGGGTCGGGCTGTAGGGGTAGCTCACTACCTCTTGGGAGGAATTGCCACAACTTGGGCATTCTTCCATGCACACATCCTTTCAGTAGGGTAGCAATCAGCAAAATTTTGGATTTTGGATTTTAGATTTTAGATTCAATCCAAAATCCAAAATCTAGAATCCAAAATTGAACTGGTATTTGATGGCTAAAGGTCAGAGGATTTATTAAACCTATGGCGACAAAATTTCCGAAATTTAGCCAGGATCTCGCACAGGACCCGACGACTCGTCGGATATGGTATGCGATCGCTACAGGCAACGATTTTGAAACCCATGATGGCATGACGGAAGAAAATCTTTACCAAAAGATTTTCGCAACTCACTTCGGTCACTTGGCAATCATCTTCCTGTGGGCATCCAGCCTCCTGTTCCACGTAGCCTGGCAAGGTAACTTTGAACAGTGGATTAAAGATCCCCTTCACATCCGTCCCATCGCCCATGCGATTTGGGACCCCCACTTTGGTAAACCAGCGATCGAAGCTTTTACCCAAGCGGGCGCTAGCAATCCGGTAAACATTACCTACTCTGGTCTCTACCATTGGTGGTACACCATCGGTATGCGGAATAACGGCGAACTGTACAACGGTTCAGTTTTCTTGCTGTTGTTCGCAGCTGTAATGTTGTTTGCTGGTTGGCTGCACTTGCAACCCAAGTACCGTCCTAGCTTGGCATGGTTTAAGAGCGCTGAACATCGTCTAAACCACCACTTAGCAGGTTTGTTTGGTGTTAGTTCATTGGCTTGGGCTGGTCACTTAATTCACGTTGCTGTCCCCGAAGCTCGCGGTCAGCACGTAGGTTGGGATAACTTCCTGAATACCCCACCACACCCAGCCGGTTTGACACCATTCTTTACAGGCAACTGGTCTGTTTACGCTCAAAACCCTGACACTCCTGGACATATCTTCGGGACATCGCAAGGTGCAGGAACTGCAATTCTGACTTTCTTGGGTGGTTTCCATCCCCAGACAGAAGCTTTGTGGCTGACTGACATAGCTCATCACCACCTAGCGATCGCAGTTTTATTCATTGTTGCTGGTCACATGTACCGGACAAACTTTGGGATTGGTCACAGTCTCAAAGAAGCATTGAATGCCAAGAGTTTCTTTGGTATTCCAGTTGAAGGGCCGTTTAACCTACCTCACCAAGGTATTTACGACACCTACAACAACTCCTTGCACTTCCAATTGGGTTGGCACTTAGCAGCGCTAGGTGTTGTTACTTCCCTGGTAGCGCAGCACATGTACTCCATGCCTTCCTACGCATTTATTGCGAAGGACTACACAACCCAGGCAGCGTTGTACACGCATCACCAGTATATTGCTGGATTCCTGATGCTTGGTGCTTTTGCTCACGGTGCGATTTTCTGGGTACGTGATTACGACCCAGAGCAAAACAAAGGTAACGTGCTTGACCGCGTGTTGAAGCACAAAGAAGCGATCATTTCCCACCTCAGTTGGGTATCTCTTTTCTTAGGCTTCCACACCCTTGGTCTGTACGTACACAACGACGTAGTAGTTGCTTTCGGCACTCCTGAAAAGCAAATCTTGATTGAGCCAGTATTTGCTCAATTCGTCCAAGCTGCTAACGGTAAGGTACTGTACGGTTTAGATACTTTGCTATCTAACCCCGATAGTATTGCTTACACAGCATGGCCTAACTACGCTAACGTTTGGTTGCCAGGTTGGTTAGATGCCATTAATGCTGGTACTAACTCCCTGTTCTTGACAATTGGCCCTGGCGATTTCTTGGTACACCATGCGATCGCTCTAGGTCTGCACACCACCACCTTGATCTTGGTCAAAGGTGCTTTGGATGCCCGTGGTTCTAAGCTGATGCCCGATAAAAAGGACTTCGGCTATGCCTTCCCTTGCGACGGCCCCGGTCGTGGCGGTACTTGCGACATCTCAGCATGGGATTCCTTCTACCTCGCTACATTCTGGATGCTCAACACCATTGGTTGGTTGACCTTCTACTGGCATTGGAAACATCTCGGTGTTTGGCAAGGCAACGTAGCTCAGTTCAATGAGAACTCTACATACCTCATGGGCTGGTTCCGCGATTACCTCTGGGCTAACTCTGCTCAGTTGATTAACGGTTACAACCCTTACGGCGTGAATAACCTGTCTGTCTGGGCTTGGATGTTCCTATTTGGACACCTAGTTTGGGCTACTGGCTTCATGTTCTTAATCTCCTGGAGAGGTTACTGGCAAGAGTTGATTGAAACCCTTGTCTGGGCACACGAACGCACTCCTCTGGCTAACCTAGTTCGCTGGAAAGACAAGCCCGTTGCTCTGTCTATTGTTCAAGCTCGTGTAGTTGGTCTAGCTCACTTCACTGTTGGCTACATCGTAACTTACGCCGCTTTCTTGATTGCTTCTACTGCTGGTAAGTTCGGTTAATTCTTCTGCTAGTTTTGTAGATAAGTAATAGAAATCCCCTGCCGCAAGGTAGGGGATTTTTTGTGAAATCAATTTTGTAGCTGGATGAGGTTAGGGATATAGTATGTATTAATTTGTATGTTTTGAAGTATTTTTAGATGCAAGATTCAGAATTGTTAGAAAAATTACATCGAACTTGGGTTCAAGCTTTAATTAATGATTACTGGAACGACTATGCAGCGATTATTGTTGATGCTGAATTAGAATTTGACACTGGATGGGATGAATATCAAAATGATTTTTCTACTTCAGGACTTTTAGTTTATCTACCACTTCATCTCTACTCACTAGTCACAAAAGAAGAAAAAACACAGGAAATTCTTAGACATCATTTTGTGACCATTGCTCATGGTCATATTTGGGTTAATATGGCTAGTTTTCCCATCCACTATAGAGTTAAGTTACTAGAGGTAGAAGAGAATTGGCAGAAGACTATTAAATTTCTAATAGCTAAATCAAAAGAGTTGAATCAAGGACTTGTTACAGAGAAAGCTTTTGCTCGAAAAGGTAGAGAGCCGATCATTTACAATGAGATGAAATTTGCGTCGCAGTCTGAAATTAGAATTGCACAAGAGTTAGAAATGAAAGGTGTTTTATTCTTTCCACTACCTCTAGCTGTCAGGCATGAAACAGGTAATATTTATGAAGATCACCGGGAAGTAGATTTTTTAGTGTGTTTAGACGGAACATTCGGAATATTAGAGATTTCTTTTCACCCAGACAGGTATGAAAAGGATAAAGAAAAGGATGCTTGGTTTAAAAAGTCAGGAATTCTTTGCGTTGAACACTACCCTGCGGAGAAGTGCTACAACCAACCAAGGGCAGTAGTAGAAGAATTTTTGAGCTTTTTATCAAAACACAAAAGGTAGACTGCGATCGCTTAAAATTAATTTAGTTATAAGCAGCAATATGGAAGAATTGCGAATCTCAGAAATAGAAGCTACGTTTACAGCGCTTGTTAAGCAATGGCGTGAAGAAACTTTTGGGATATCATCTACCAACCAAATGTCGATGCACTATGCATACCAACAAATTATCGGGATGGGAAAACCTATAATCCCACTTTTACTTAGGGAACTGGAAAAGAAATCTGGACACTGGTTTTGGGCATTAAAATCCATCAGTAGAGAAGATCCTGTTCCTCTAGAATCTAGGGGAAAGGTAAAGGAGATGACTAAAGCTTGGCTAGAGTGGGGTAAGCAAAGAGGCTATAGGTGGTAGGTAATAACGCTTGGGTTAAGTTTGTCACAGAAAAAATCGAGCGTGATTATCCTAACCTCACTGTCTATGGATACAAACTTACCAGTCCAGATACAATTGATCACAACTGTATTGCTTGGGCAGCAGAAGATGATGAAACATGGTGGTGGCAAGATATTCAACATCAATACTACTGGTCACCAGATGTTCCTAGAGAAGAAACCCTTGAAGCTTTTCAAGAAGTATATAAAATGCTTGGCTATGAAGTCTGCCAAGGTGATGTTTTAGAAGAGGGATTTCAAAAAATAGCTATATATACTAATTCCAATAAAGTACCAACTCACGTTGCTAGACAATTACCGACTGGTAAATGGACAAGTAAGCTTGGATCACTAGAAGATATAGAGCATAATAATTTCAAGGGCTAACTGGGAATCCTGGTTATGGTGAGGTTGCCTGTATTATGAAAAAGTCAATTTCAGTCTAGAAAATATTCAGCACTAATCTAATTATCAGGCTAATCAAAAGTGCGATGTCTACGACGGCTACGCCTAAGCCCAACCATGACAAACTGGCAAGAGCGCATTACGGAAATCCCAAATATATGTCATGGTAAACGGTGCATCAAGGTATGCAAAGTAAAAAATGCCTATCAAGCAAAAATACGTCCTAGCGGACATGATATTTCTGATAAATTTCAAAAAGATAATCAAGGTGCAATTCCGCCAAATTTACTAGAAATTGCGAATACTGAATCTAATAGTGCTTATTCACGACGCTGCGAGACAGCAGAAATTAGACCCCATCCAGCACGTTTTCCTCAAGAGTTTGCTAAGTTTTCATCAAATTCTTAACTGATGAAGCTGATATGGTGTTAGATGCATTTGCAGGTTCTAACACAACTGGGTTTGTTGCTGAAACTCTGCAACGCCAATGAATATCTTTTTAAATTAACGAAACTATGTAATGGGAAGTTGTTATCGTTTTAGCCAATAATCAAATTAAGTAAAGAGTCACGAATGAGGAGTTAAAATTTATAACCCCTAACTCATAACTACTCACTTAAATTTCTCCATTCACCTGCATTTGGTGAACTTGATCGGCTAGCTCCTGACGACCTTGGTCGTCTAGTTTATCAATAGCTAACATTCCCATCAGAATCACTTCTTTCAGTGTTAAACGTGTCGAATGTGCCTGTTTTTGCACAATCTCCTTAATAATTGGACTGACACCAATCGCTGTACTAGCTCTAGCCACGGAAGAACAAACACTAATGATTAAGCCTAAATCTTAGCACTTCCAATGAAGTTATTTTCTATAGTTAAAACTTAATTTAAAGGTGTTTCAACTCATACTTTTACAGGCAAACATAAACTTGAAATTATATATACAGAACTACAAGATAAGTACAGAGAATTTCTCTAATACTGGACAATGTGTATCAAACCCTAAATCATCCCATCAAACCTAAGAGGCAACTTTTGGATGAAAATAAATTTAACTTTTGTTATACCAACGCAATCTGTATAATTTTTGACTGCACTATAGATGACTTTATAATTATCCCAAACCAGTTTGAGCGCCTAACTTTTTGAGAGCAAGTTCTTAAACATCAACAATAATAACCTTTTTCTTGCTCACAAAGAGCATATCGTCGTATGATATCAACGAATCGTAAACTTATACACACTTACAATATTTGTGGACATTGAGTTATAAAAAATGGTTTTTTTGTGAAAATAGTGCTTTAAGTACCAGTATTTTCGCAAATCAGACTTGTATACCACCGACAAAACCGTACTTTAAAGAGATCGTAAATTGTCTAAGATAATCTACTCAACACGCTTTACAGAACTATACAGTGTAAATAAGAATAATAACTTAACCGAAGTAAAATTTTCCTGAATACAGGCAACTAATGCTGTGATAGGGAAAAGCAGTGAGTAGAGGAGAGAGAAAGCGATGAGGGATCCTTATCTGTTGGCAGCAGGCTTGTTAACAGGATTAGCAATACCAGCATCGGCTCTTCCACATTTGTCAATTGTCCTGCCAGAAAGTTCTAGATTCCTGTGGGATTTAAAACAAGGCTCGCAGACAATAGTAAGTAGACAAATCATCCCCAGCGTTGATCTCTCCTTACCAGAACTCAGTGGGCAAGCGTTCCAACCCCTAAAAAATTCGCAGCCGACGGTAGACGAGAAAAACGTCTCTAGCGTACCCGAACTCAGTAGTGAAGGATTACCAGCCTCAACAGAATCATTAGTCAAACCCAGTGCCCAAGCAGCTGGTATTTCTTTGACATCTGGTAATCAACTTTACTACCAAAGATTGGCGGCTCTGAAAACAGGTCAGATTTATACGCGCGTAGATAGTGATAATTTGCAATCTTTGTGGGAGTCGATCAGGAAGCGTCAACTAACTTATGATGACTGGAAAAGTTTATTAGCTTTAGAAGCTAGAGCGATCGCTCAAGGTCAAGGTGCAAATCATCTAAGCATCTTAGTTGGTGATTCTTTGAGTATGTGGTTTCCTAGAGAAAAACTGCCTACTGGGAAATTGTGGCTCAATCAAGGCATCTCTGGAGATACTTCTAGTGGGGTTTTAAAAAGGTTGGGGGCATTTTCGGCAACTCGACCGGATGTGATTTATGTCATGGCTGGGATTAACGACTTACGAAAAGGCGCTAGTGATGACACAATTTTGCGTAATTATCGCCGGATTATCCGTCGTTTACGGGATTCTCACCCAAAAGCTCAAATCATTGTCCAATCAATTTTGCCTACTCGCCTAGCAAAACTTTCTAATAGCCGCATTCGTCACATCAACACCCAACTAACCCAAATTGCTAAACAAGAAGGCGCTAATTATCTAAATATTTATAGCTGGTTTACCGATATGGAAGGCAATATGCGTCCAGAGTTGACCACAGATGGTTTGCACCTGTCACAAGAGGGTTATGATGTATGGCGCTCGGCATTACAGCAGATAGAATACAAGGTAACTCAGCGTGAAGATTGAGCGATCGCTCGACCCTTAAAGCGATGTCTACGATGGTCACTGAGCCAATTCGAAGTGCGGGCTGCGCCTATGCAATTTTAGATTTATGGAAATTACCAACAACGATGCCATCACCATACGTTCTCTAATTGAAAACCAATTGGCAGCCTTTAAAAAGGATGATGCCCAAGGCGCTTTTGCCTTCGCCAGTCCAGGAATTCAGGCGCAATTTGGTACCCCAGAAAATTTTATGCAGATGGTGAAGATAAGTTACCCAGCAGTATACCGTCCTCGCTCTGTCTTTTTTGAGAAGATAACAACCATCCAAAAAAACATAACTCAGCCAGTGCTGCTACTTGCTCCTGATGGAGTTCCCTTGAGAGCTTTATATCTTATGGAAAAACAGCCGGATAATGCCTGGAGGATTAACGGCTGCTTTCTAGTTTCTGTAGAAGGTAAAGAAATATAAACTGGATCTCTATAAAACCAAAATTTTATAATTTAACGCCCAAGACTTCTCGATTCAAAATTTGATTCAACTTACCACTGCGATAACCTTCCAAATCCAGAGTTACGTAAAGAAATCCAAAATCCTGAAATACAGAAACTACTTTTTGCAAATCTGTCGTTAACACAAACTCTTTAATTTGTTCTGGTGATAATTCAATGCGTGCTGTATCCCCTTCCGATCGCACGCGCAAATTCTGCCAACCCAGCTTTCTTAAGAAAATTTCTGCTCTACCAACTCGTTGTAACTTAGCGACAGTAATCTCTTCACCATAAGGAAACCGGGAACTTAGGCAAGGTTGAGCCGGCTTATCCCACCAAGATAAACCGAGTTGTTGTGAAAGTTGCCGAACTTCAACTTTGGTGACACCCACTTCAGCTAAAGGCGATCGCGCCCCTCTTTCTTTCGCTGCCTGAATTCCTGGGCGATAATCATGCAAATCATCAGCATTTACCCCATCCACTACGTAGGGATAACCCAACTGCAAAGCTAAAGGTTTGAGAGTGTCGTGTAACTCACTTTTGCAAAAATAACAGCGATTAACCGGGTTAGAAGTGTAATTGGGATTTTCCATCTCATGAGTCTGGACTATTTTATGAGCAATCCCAATAGTTGCGGCTTGAATTTTGGCATCTTCCAACTCTTCTGGCAACAGCGAAGGAGAAACAGCCGTGACAGCCAAAGCGCGATCGCCCAAGGCATCATAAGCAATTTTGGCAACCAAAGTGCTATCAACGCCCCCAGAGTAGGCAATCAATGCCTGCTCCATCTCTTCAAATAAGGCTTTTAATTGCTCAAATTTTTCTGTCAGCATCATTTCCCAATCCTACTCAAACCCAATAGCACCCAACAATTTTTATTGTAGTCATTTGTTATGTTATGGGGTATTGGGCATTGGGAATTGGGCATTGGGCATTGAACATGAAGAAGAAACAAGGAAGAGGGGGAAGATAAGAGAGAGACTTGTTCAATAATTCCCCCCTGCCTCCCCTGCCCCCCTGCTCCCTACCTTTCTCCCTATATTGGCGGTTTGCTGTACTTGGCTACCAGACTGGCTAAAAGTGGTAAATCAATCGGTTTAGAAATATAGTCATTTACTCCAGCTGTTAAACAGGTTTCGCGATCGCCTTTCATTGCCATTGCTGTTTGAACAATTACTGGAATCGTCTGATATTGCTCGTGTTCTCGCAGTTGTCGTACCAAGTTAAGACCATTTCCATCTGCCAGAAAAATATCCATTAAAATCACTGCCGGGTCTAGCTGTGTTAGAGCATCCCACATCTCGGCAGCATTCTTAACCCAAGTCACCTGATATCCTAATTTCCGTAGATAAATTTGCATCAAATCAGCATTGGGTAAGTCATTTTCTACCAACAAAATATCTACAGAAGAACTAGGGGTGAAAGGCAAAGGAGATAAAGAGTACTTTGCCTCCTCTGCTCCCCCAGCCTCCCCTGCTTCCTCATCTCCCCCCACTCCCACCTCTTGCTTAAGGGGAAGTAAAAGGGTAAAACGAGAGCCACCATCTACTTCAGATTCCACTTTCACAGAACCACCGTGAATTTGGGCGAGTTTGCGAGTCACTGCTAAACCCAAACCAGTCCCTTCAGCACCACCAGCGACAGCCTTGGCAATTTGGAAATAGGGTTCAAATAATTGAGTCTGATCTTCTTGAGAGATGCCACTGCCAGTATCCCAAACTGTAAAATGTACAGATCCACCTTTGGGAACAACCTGTAGGCCAACACTTCCTTTGCTGGTGAACTTTAAGGCATTGAAGAGTAAATTCAACAGCATTTGCTTGAGTCGCAAAGAGTCGGCTACTAGGCTTGTGATATCGGGGTCAATTTCTAGGCACAGTCTTAAACCCTTATTAGCGGCTTTCTCTTTCACCAGTGCCAAAACATTGCTACATAGCAGTGGTACATCTATACTTTCCCACTGCACCTCTAGCTGGTTTGCTTCAATTTTTGAAAGATCCAAAATATCATTAATCAGAGCTAGCAAATGCTTGCCGCTAGACTGAATGATATTTAAATACTCCCGTTGACGTTCTATAGTTGGTTCGTACCCTGGAGCTAAAAGCAGATGGGTAAACCCAATAATAGAACTAAGCGGTGTGCGAATTTCGTGGCTGGTGTTTGCCAGAAATTGGTTTTTCAGCTGATTGGTGCGCTCTAATTCTTGATTGGAGTTACTTAACTGTTGATATTGTTGCTGCCAAGATAGGATCTGTCTGAGTTGTACCAAAGCCGTTGTACAGTAGTTGGCAGACCTGGACATCAATTGCGATGTGAGTTGGGCTTTTGATTCTATGAGCGACTCACGATCGCAACTTAGGGGCGCTGCGGCGATAATTAGCCAGCCCATAATGCTGCCAGAATCATCGGCTAACCGCCAAGCGCTTGGTGGCTGTTGATTCTCAAGTTGCTGTAAATCTTTGAGTTCTATAACCTCTTGCAATCGCAACAGCAGCTTTTTTTCTGCTGTCAGCACATCTACAAATAAAGGTTGTGAGTTTTGAGATGGAGAACGAGAAACATAGCAAACTGTGGCTACATTTTCTTGTGGTTGAAACATAGCAATGCCGACAGCATAATCTGTAAGTGCCAGATTAGTGCTGTTCATTACACTGTTAATCTCGTTAACCACAGCTTGGAGAACTTCTGATTCTGCGACTTCTGCCTGTAGGACATTGTTACAAGCAGAAAGCAGATAATGATTTAGGCGACTTTGCAACTGGTTCAAGCTGCTCTCCAGCCACAACTTGGCGCGAAGTTGCTGAATTGTTGTCAAAACTTTTGGCGTTGCATCTATCTGTGAGTTTTGGTCTGGTAAGCTTGAGTACTGCTGCATGGTCAACTAGACCGCTTAACAAATTTAGCTTCACATAAAAATCCAAAAAGGATTTTATGTATATTAGCGGACAATTCTTTTTTATTTATAAACCATAACTTATGTTGTTATAAACCATAACTTATGATGTCGAATTTAGCAGCTAGTCCAAAAAAATTATTATCTGAACCACTGACCTAAAATTTGTTAAAGCAACTTAAGACTTATGGATACACAATTCGCCCAACTAATCGTCAATGGAATTGCGGTAGGGAGCATTATTGCTCTAGCCGCAGTCGGACTGACTCTTACTTATGGAATTTTACGGTTATCTAACTTTGCTCATGGTGACTTTTTAACTTTAGGAGCCTATCTCACCTGGCTGATCAATAGTATTGGAGTTAATATTTGGCTGTCAATGATCCTGGCAGCAGCGGGAACAGTAGCTGCAATGCTGTTATCGGAAAAGTTATTGTGGTCAAAGATGCGCTCTATCCGTGCTACTTCCACTACGCTGATTATTATTTCTATCGGGCTTGCCTTATTTCTTCGCAATGGGATTATTTTTATCTGGGGTGGCAAGAACCAAAACTATAATTTACCTGTCACCACAGCTTTAGATATTTTTGGTTTAAAAGTACCGCAAAATCAATTATTGGTATTGGGGTTAGCGATACTAGCAATTTTTGCGCTGCATTACCTGCTGCAAAATACCAAAATTGGTAAGGCGATGCGAGCAGTTGCTGACGATCTGGACTTAGCCAGGGTTTCAGGTATTAATGTTGACCGAGTAATTTTCTGGACTTGGCTAATTGCTGGCACTCTTACGTCATTGGGAGGCAGCATGTATGGGTTGATTACAGCCGTGCGTCCAAATATGGGATGGTTCTTAATTTTACCGTTATTTGCCTCAGTAATTCTTGGGGGGATTGGCAACCCTTATGGTGCGATCGCAGCAGCTTTTATCATTGGCATTGTCCAAGAAATTAGCACCCCTTGGCTGGGTTCACAGTATAAACAGGGTGTAGCACTGTTGATCATGATTTTGGTGCTGCTCATTCGTCCCAAAGGTTTATTCAAAGGAACGATTTGAGCAGCACCATTCCACTTCTAACTATTCAATAATGTGGAAATAGTACGCCGCTACCAAGAAATTGATAGCTAGCAAGAATATTGCCCAGCCTGTGCGATAGGCGTAGGGAGGTTTTGCTCCACTGTCGGCAACTGCGGAATTTGCAGTATTCTTCGTTGTTTTAGCAGTCATAATGCGATTCTCCTAATGTCATGACTTTTTAAGAAATACCAAACTGGCGTACCAAATACCCAAATTCTTTAAGAATATTTGTGTGAATTTGGAAATTGGTCATTGGGCATTGGGCATTGGGCATTGGGAATTAGTTATTTACCTCTGCCCCCTGCCCCCTGCTCACTGCCCCCTGCCTGCTCCCCTTGCTCCCTACTCCTCATTCCCCACTCCCTCTTCTCCAGCATGATAGGAACTGCGAACCAGAGGCCCAGAACGGACATGGTTGAATCCCATTTCCCATGCTAATCTGCCGAGTTGAGCGAATTCCTCTGGAGTCCAATATTGTTGGACTGGGAGATGTTCAAGAGTTGGACGCATATACTGCCCAATAGTCAAGCGATCGCACCCTACAGCCCTTAAATCAGCCATTGCTTCGACAACTTCATCAAGTGTTTCTCCATGTCCCAGCATCAAACCTGATTTGGTAGGAATTGTCGAATCGATTTCTTTAACCATAGCAAGTACCAAAAGCGAGCGATCGTATTTGGCTCCCCGGCGCACTGGCCCAGTTAACCGCCGCACTGTCTCGATATTGTGATTGAAACAAGCTGGTTTGGCTTCTACAATCATCGCTATGCGTTGGCGTTGACCTGATTCTCCTACACCTGCACCACCCCAAAAATCTGGAGTCAGCACTTCAATTTGAGTCTCTGGGTTTAACTGACGGATAGTAGCGATCGTCTCCACAAAGTGACCTGCGCCCTGATCGGGCAAGTCATCACGGGCGACAGAAGTCAGCACTACATAACGCAATCCTAAAAGCTGTACTGCCTGTGCAACCTTTTGGGGTTCCTCTAAATCAAGAGGCATCGGTGCATGACCTTTATCTACTTGGCAAAAAGCACAAGAGCGTGTGCAAGTAGGCCCCATTAGCAAGAAAGTTGCAGTTTTTTGGGCATAGCACTCTCCACGGTTGGGACAGCGACCTTCTTCGCAAATTGTGTGGATTTGGCGCTGCTTAATAATACGTTGTACGGTAGAGATTTCACTGGCTTTACCGATAGGGCGACGTAACCAGCTGGGCATTGCCGCAATTTCAGACTTTAGTTCGGCTTGTTGTGACAAAATCATAGACATCCAAGCAAGATACGGATATAAAGTAGTGGTCTTTCAATGGACAAATGATAGACAAGAATAGACGCAGAAGACGGTCTTAATATCTCCGTGTCTCCGTGTCCTTATATGCTTTATGCCTTAGAACAAAGCTAAAGCCTTAAATATCACCATGACATAAATGGAAAAGAGCGCCAGCAAAAGTTTTACAAAACACCTCTAGCAATGTCATTTATACCGAAATATACTATCCCCCAATTGCTAGAAATTTTGTATATAGTGGGAGGATTCTCAAGGACAATCGGCAAAGCCGCTATTTACACTTAAAGTTTCTGTTAGAGCAAACAGTCGTGGCAAGCAACAAGATTTTAGTTATCGATGACACTACAGTTGTCAGGGTAAAAGTACGAGAAATGTTGCCTCCGGGCAATTTTGAGGTACTGGAAGCAAAAGACGGTTTGGAAGGACTAAATTTCATTCTTCAGGAAAAACTCAGCCTGATTATGCTGGATTTTCTGTTGCCTAAAATGAGTGGCTGGGAGGTTTTCCAGAAAGTTCAAGCCGATCCGGAATTAAGGAAAATTCCTTTGGTGATCATGTCTGGTCGCAAGGAAGAAGTAACTGAGAAAATCACAGAACCCTTTGAATACTTTGAATTTCTGGGCAAGCCTTTTGATCAGAAGCAACTAATTAACGCAATTAAGTTAGCTATGAGTAAGGCGAAACAGCCGCGTCCAGAATTAGTCGCAGTAGGAGCAGGGGTTGCTGTTAAAAATAGCACAGTTGCTACTTCCAGTGTTGCTACTACTACGGTAGCAGCCCCTAGCGTTGCAAATACTGCTACCGTAGCAACTCCTACTGCTGCCAATATTGCGATGCCTACGGTGGCAAGCAACGCAACCCCTACTGTCGGAGGAGTCTCTGAAGCAGAAATTAATGCGTTGAACGAGAAAATTGTCAAAATGCAAGCTGAAATCGATGGCTTGAAGAAACAGCTAACTCAAGTTGTTACCTTTATCAAACAAAAAATAAAGTAGCGTTTGTGTTCATTATTATTATCGCAGCCGAAATACCCCGTTCATCATACTGGGTGTGCTATTAAAAGCGGGTAAAAATAGTTAATTCAAAAATACTTATCTTGACAAACCATCGTTGACAACAAAATTCAAAAACAGGAAAAAAACTACATAAACTACATATAGGGGTAATTAATAAATTGCCTCTATATTTAATTTTGTGTAAGTTTTATAGGTGCATCTTCAAAAATAAATATAGTAATCTAATTTGATTTCTGTTCGCGCAGCGTGGCGTAGCCATAATTATTTGTGTAGTGCGCGTTCGCGTTCGCGGAGCGTGTCGCAGACAAGCGTCTCGCAGAGAAGCGCAGCGCAAGCGCGATAGGCAGGCAATAGTCAAGAAGGCTCTTTGAGCTATACTGATTTTTTCAAAAATAAAATATGAGTCCTATAGTATCAGTTGTTAGTCTACTGAAACAGTCCTAGACCAACTAAACCTGCCGCAGTTTGTTCTTAACCTAAGAAAAACGGCAGGCTTTTTATTGGTTAGTCTTCCAGACATACAATCTGCATCATAACTTGACAAATAACCTACAGATAGAAAGCAGTAATAAGGAACATTTGCCAGATAAAGTTAGTAAAAATGTTTTTAATAACTTATGTTTTTATACCCAAATTAGTCTATTCAAAATTACATAGTTCCAGAGAAGATATATATTAAAAAATTATTTTTATTAATACAAATTAAACAAATTAAATTATTATTTCATGATAATGATAGCCTTCGCACGGGAATACTAAAACATAGAAACAAGAATTATGAGCATAAGCTGCAATGTTAGTAGTATTAGATACATTATATGCGTTCCCTGGCTATCACATCACCGAGCAAATATACTCAGGTAGTAAAACTCTAGTTTATCGGGGCATTAGAGAACAAGACCAAAAACCAGTTGTTCTCAAATTAATGCGGAATGAATATCCTACGTTCGCGGAAATCGCCCAGTTTCGCAATCAGTATATCATCACCAAAAACCTCGATATTCCTGGCTTACTCAAAACCTATAGTCTAGAAAGCTACCGTAACAGCTACGTCTTAGTGATGGAAGATTTTGGTGGCATTTCCCTGCAAGACTGGCGAATAGAGAACAAGGAAAAGAAGGAAAACTATCTTTCTCTCAATGAGTTTTTCAATATTGCTATTAAAATTGCTTCTACCCTTGAGGGACTACATCGCGATCGCATTATTCACAAAGACATCAAGCCTGCCAACATCCTAATAAACCCTACCACAGATGAAGTAAAAATCATCGACTTTAGCATTGCCACCCTCCTACCAAGAGAAATTCAATTTCTCACGAATCCTAACATCTTAGAAGGTACTCTGGCTTACATTTCTCCAGAACAAACTGGAAGGATGAACCGGGGTATTGACTACCGGACTGATTTTTATTCCCTTGGTATTACCTTCTTTCAACTCCTCACTGGACAGTTACCCTTCACTACTAAAGATCCGATGGAGTTAGTTTACTCTCATATCGCTAAACAACCGCTAAAAGCCAGCCGGATTAATTCTAAGATTCCGGCAATTTTGTCTGAAATGATCGGTAAACTAATGGCGAAAAATGCCGAAGAC
Source organism: Nostoc sp. FACHB-133 (assembly GCF_014698055.1). Taxonomy (NCBI): domain Bacteria; kingdom Bacillati; phylum Cyanobacteriota; class Cyanophyceae; order Nostocales; family Nostocaceae; genus Nostoc; species Nostoc sp. FACHB-133. The sequence continues at coordinate 140,636 of NZ_JACJSH010000006.1, read as the reverse complement.
CGCTATCAGAGTGCTTTGGGGTTAAAGCATGACTTGGAGGTGTGCCAAAAGCAGTGGCAAGAAACAGGAAATATTGCACCCTTTGAAGTAGGCATGAGGGACATCTCAGACCGTTTCGTAATCCCTGAAAAACTCTATGGTCGCCAAGGTGAAGTTGAAACCCTACTCGCTGCTTTTAAGCGTGTAACAGAAGGGGCAACAGAAATGATATTAGTCGCGGGTTTCTCTGGCATTGGCAAAACTGGTGTCGTCAATGAAGTCCACAAACCTATTGTGCGACAGCGTAGTTACTTCATCAAAGGAAAATTTGACCAGTTTCAACGTGACATTCCTTTATCAGGATTGGTGCAAGCTTTTAGAGATTTAATCGGGCAACTACTCTCAGAAACTGATGCCCAAATACAACAATGGAAAGCCAAAATTCTGCGGGAATTGGGTACACAAACTCAGGTAATTATCGATGTAATCCCTGAACTCGAACAAATTGTTGGTAAGCAAGCTCCGGTTACAGAACTCTCTGGCAGTGCTGCCCAAAATCGTTTCAATTTATTGTTTCAAAAATTCATTCAAATCTTCACAACTAAAGAACATCCCCTAGTTATCTTTCTTGATGACTTGCAATGGGCAGATACAGCATCTTTAAAAATAATTCAGTTACTAATGTGTGAAAGTATTTTATCTTCTTTGGCAAGAAATGCAGAAGACACACATGAGAATCAGGGAGGTTTATTGTTAATTGGTTCTTATCGAGACAATGAAGTTTTCAAAGTAGATCCGCTTTATTTGACACTACAGGAGATTGAAAAAGCCGGAGCAGCTATTAATACAATCACCTTAGCACCTTTAAATCAAGGTGATTTAAATCATCTCATTGCTGATACTCTGCATTGTGCTGAAGTAATCGCAGTTCCTCTTACCCAGATGGTGTTTGCCAAAACCAAAGGCAACCCATTCTTTTCCGTGCAATTCCTCAAGTCTTTACACGATGATGGGTTAATTGTATTAAACTTTGATGTTGGTTATTGGCAGTATGATATTTCCAAAGTTAAAGAGTTAGCTCTCACAGATGATGTAGTAGAATTTATTGCCCTAAAAATAGAGAAATTGCCAATATATACCCAAAAGGTTCTGAAATTAGCGGCCTGTATTGGTAATCAATTTGACTTAAACAGTCTAGCGATCGTCAACGAAAAATCTGTAGTAGATACAGCATCAGATTTGTGGCAAGCCTTACTTGAGGGACTAATTTTACCACAGACTGAAAATTATAACATCTTTGCGAAAGAAAATACTAATCAAGAATTCATTGTTCATGGAATAGAATCTATAGAATTTTCCAGTTCTAATTTACAGCTACCTAAATATAAATTCGTACACGATCGAGTACAGCAAGCAGCTTATTCTTTGATTCCTGAAGAACAAAAAAAGCCAATTCACTTAAAAATTGGGCTACTGTTATTGAACAATATTCCTGTTGCAGAACAGGAAGAAAAGATTTTTGAACTTGTCAATCAGTTTAATATCGCAGTAGAATTCATCTCTCCTCAAACTAAACGAGATGAACTAGCCCAGATGAATCTAACTGCTGGACGAAAAGCTTTAGCATCAACAGCTTATCCTACAGCCCTTAAGTATTTAACTACTGGTATCAAATTGCTTGCAGGTGATAGTTGGGAGATAAAACATCATCTTACCCTGGCTTTATATGAGACTGCGACAGAGGCAGCATATCTAGCTGGCAACTTTGAACAGATGGAGAAATTGGCAGAGGTGGTGTTGGTACGTAAACCACTGCTAGAAAAAGTAAAAGTTTATGAAGTCAAAATTCAGGCTTATGGGGCGCAGAACCAAGCACTGGAGGCCGTAAATACTGCCCTAACCTTTTTGAAACTTTTGGGAGTGGAGTTTCCTGAGAATCCAAGCCAGTCTGATCTTCAGTTAGCAATGGCAGAATTAACATCAAATCTCAACGGGAGGCCCATTGAAGACTTAATTAATCTGCCAGAGATGAGAGAAGGATCGCATTTGGCAACTATGCGTATCCTATCAACTGGAGCCTCTGCTGCTTATGCAGTAGCTCCTGAACTGTTTTTACTGATTACTCTCAAACAAATCAACTTATCACTTAAATATGGCAATACTCCATTATCTGCCTATGCTTACGTTAATTACGGGTTAATACTCAGTGGGGTAGTGGGAGATATTGAATCTGGTTATCAATTTGGCAAACTGGCTGCAAGTTTGGTCGATAAGCTTAATGCTAAAGAAGTTAAAGCTAAGATTATGCTGATATTTAACACAGCTATTTGGCATTGGAAGGAACATACTAGGGAAACATTAAAACCTTTACTGGAAGGTTACTATGTTGGACTGGAAACAGGAGATTTAGAATTTGCTGCCTATTGTCTTAACGCTTATTGCTACTCTGGATATTTCATTGGTAGAGAACTGACAGGACTAGAACAGGAGATGGCAACTTACAGTAATGCTATCAGACAAATCCAGCAAGAAACAGTATTTAGCTGGAGTACTATCTATCGACAGAGTATATTGAATTTACTGGGATATGTAGCTAATTCCTGTAGTTTAATTGGTGAAGTTTATGATGAAAAGAAAATGCTGCCGCTTCATGTTGAAGCCAATGATGGAACAGGAATTTTCTATTTATATGTCAGAAAACTACATCTTTGTTTCCTATTTCAGGAGTTTTCTCAAGCAATTGAAAATGCCAACTTAGCAGAAAAGTATTTACATGGTGGAACAGGACAGCTAGTGACTCCTATTTTCTATTTGTATGATTCATTAGCACGACTGGCTGCATACCATGATGCATCGGATTCTGAGCAAAATTTTATTCTAAATAAGGTTCAAGAAAATCAGAAAAAAATGGAGTATTGGGCACATCATGCTCCAATGAATTATTTACACAAATATTATATTGTAGAGGCTGAAAAGTATCGAATCAGTGGTCAATATCTTGAAGCAATAGAATTTTATGAACGCGCGATCTTCCTTACCAAAGAACATGAGTATATTCATGAAGAAGCACTCGCTCAAGAGCTTGCCGCAAAATTTTATTTAGAATGGGGTAAACATAAAATTGCCCAAACCTATCTAACAGATGCTTATTATAGCTACGTTCGCTGGGGAGCGTTAGCCAAAGTTGATGATTTGGCAAAACGCTATCCTCAATTGCTTGCTCCTATATTCCAGCAAGAAAAAGTAAGTATCAAGTCCAGTCAGGAAAGCGTTTCTTTAAATAACACATCTATATCATCTCTATCGACTCTGAGTAATCAGCAAACTGTTATTGGTTCGAAGACAAGTATTTCTGATTCTCTGGATTTAGCCGCATTTATTAAAGCGTCCCAAGCGCTCTCTGGAGAAATCGAGCTTGAACGACTACTTTCTACTTTGATGGAAGTTGTTATGGAGAATGCAGGAGCTTCTAAATGCGCTTTAATTTTGAGCGAAGGTGATAACTTAGCATTAACTGTAACAGCTGTTTGTTCAAGTTTAAATTTTGAGCATACCTACACTGAGTTTCCATCAATTTCTCTTGAGTCAAGCTATGATGTTCCCATTACTTTGATTAACTACGTTAAACGCTCTAGAGAAATCTTGGTTATTGATGATGCAAGGGCTGTTTCTTTTCTAGCAAGTGATAACTACATTATTAGTGAAGAACCTAAGAGTTTGTTGTCTATACCTCTTCTAAATCAAGGTAAATTGATTGGGATTATTTACCTAGAAAATCATCTGACAACAGGAGCATTTACACGCGATCGCGTAGAAGTACTCAAACTACTCACCACTCAAGCAGCAATATCCTTAGAGAATGCTATCCTCTACAAAAATTTGGCCCAAGCAAAAGAAAGCTTGGAGGAATACAACCATACCTTAGAAGAAAAAGTCCAGGAAAGAACGCAGGAACTCAACGACAAAAATAACTGTTTGCAAGAGACTCTACAGGAATTACAGCATACCCAAATTCAATTGATTCAAAGTGAAAAAATGTCTTCTTTAGGACAAATGGTTGCTGGCATTGCTCATGAAATAAATAACCCTATTAACTTTATTCATGGCAATATTAATCACGCTGGTGAGTATATCCAAGATTTGCTTGATTTGCTAGTTGTTTATCAGCAGGAATATCCCCGCCCTTCGCCTTTAGTTCAGGAGAAACATGAGGAGATTGATATAGATTTTCTAGCAGAAGACTTGCCAAAAATTCTAGATTCAATGAAAGTGGGGAGTTCACGTATCCGAAATATTGTTTTGGGCTTACGTAACTTTTCTCGCCTAGATGAATCTGAGATGAAGCCTGTAGATATTCATGAAGGGATAGACAGCACCTTAATGATTTTACAACACCGACTTAAAGAAAACAGCAATTTTCCTGAAATTGAAGTCATCAAAGAATATAGTAAATTACCAGAAGTTATTTGTTACCCTGGTCAACTAAATCAGGTGTTTATGAATATCCTGAGCAATGCGATTGATGCTTTAGAAGATGCATTTGTCGTTGGTCATCCATCATTGGTAAATGACAAAGAACAAATAATAAAGCACATAGACGCATCAGAGGCTTCTGATATAGTAGGAAGAATTCATATCTTTACTGAAATAACAGATTCTAATACGGCGATCATTCGGATTGCTGATAACGGTTCTGGTATGACAAAAGCGGTGCAGCAGAGAATATTTGACCCATTTTTTACCACCAAGCCGATAGGAAGTGGCACGGGGTTGGGGTTGTCCATTAGCTATCAGATTATTGTGGACAAACACAAGGGTAGTTTAACCTGTGATTCCACATTAGGAGAGGGGACTGAGTTCGTGATTCAGATACCAATGCGACAGTTAGATGGCTAGATTAGTAATCTGTCAAGTCCAAATCTAAGAGTGCTAAAAACCTAGTTTTTGTGAAAAACTAGGTTTATTAATATTCATTAAAATAGCCCTGACAGATCCCTAACAGACGGGTGTAGTTGTCATATTAACTAAAGACTCTTGACGCGCACGTCGTCCTGTAATTACCATCTTAACTCCACTGGAAGGTGCAAGGGTGAAACCTCGACGCTGAGGCCGCTCTGTCTGCCGATCAACTAGCGCTAACTGATAGCGTGACAAGACGGTTGCTAATACTAGCTTCATTTGAAATAGAGCCAAAGCCTCGCCGATACAACGACGGACACCACCACCAAAGGGTAGAAATTCATATGGAGAAAATTGGTTCTCAATAAAGCGCTCTGGTTTAAATTGCTTAGATTGAGGATATAAATCCTCTCGCTGATGAGTAAGATAAACACTGGCAAGCAGTACTGTCCCAGGCTGTAAAGGATGTCCCAGTAGTTTTACGGGCTCTTGCACTACTCTAGGAAAACAGAACATTATAACAGGGTGAATTCGCAAGGTTTCGTTACAAACAGCTGTAAGATATGGCAGTCGATAAATACTCATTGGGTCTAGGAAATCACCAAGGGTAGCCAGTTCCTTAAGTAGTTTTTCATGGACTAGTGGCTTTTTTTGAATCCAGTACAATCCCCAAGCCGTTGCTGTTGCCGTAGTTTCATATCCTGCAAGTATCAGGGAGATCAACTGATCGCGCAACTCTTGATCCGTCATCGCTTGACCAGCGTCATCTCTTGCCGACATCAGCATGGATAAGATATCGATGCGTTCTGGATCAGGTTGCTGTCTGCGTTCGGTAATTTCAGCGTAGATCAATTCATCAACTTGCTCGCGATCGCGCAGAAATTTTCCCCAAGGACTCCAAGTTCCTAAATCCTTTTGCAAGAATGAGAAAAACAAGAAACTAGAAGTGAACGATGACTTAAAAAGATTCAACAGCTGTAGCAATAGATGCTTAAGTTTTTGAAGTTTTTCTCCCTCATGCAAGCCTAAGACAACTTGTAAAATGACTTGCAACGAGATTTCCTGTGTTAAATTATGTGCCAAGAAAGGCTGATCTAGTGGTAACTGAATAAAAGCTTTTTCGGCGATACTACAGATCCTCTGACCGTAACCTTGCATTTGCTCTCCATGAAAGGCGGGCATCACTAATTGTCGTCGCTGTTTGTGACGAGTACCCTCCAGCAAAAAGACTGAATATTCTCCTACTAAGGGTTTCGCAATTCTATTAGCCTCAGCAACAGCAACAAACTTCTTTCTATCGTTGGTTAAAATTTCCTGAATTGCTTGGGGATGGTTTACAAAAACTACGGTATCCCCAAAACCAACTATGCTAGCAGTGAAAATGTCAGGATATTGCTGAGCCGCTTTTTCCATATATCCAACAGGGTCAGCGACCCAGTGAAGCTTTTGGAGAAAAGGGTGGGTTTTGAGAATATTTGGTAGTTGAATCTGTTTTTTCATCTTGAAATTATGCTCATAAGTAGAGCGGTGAAATTTGCTTATTTGAAAGTTGAAAATGAACTTCACAGTTAACGATATCAAGTTTCTCTATAGTCTCATAACGACCAGTAAGAGAATACCAATTTAGATTGCCACTAATCCAGGAGTGCATTATTGATATATATTTTGCCAGTTCCACATCTAGATATTCTCCAAAAGAGGGAATAGATGCTTCTAAATCTATCAAAGCTTTGACCTTTTCATTATGCATGTCAGCAGCACGATTAATTGCTTTATTCAAAGGTAGTTGCTGTAGATAATGTAGTACCAGTACTAGATTATGAACATCACCACTTTCCATTTCCCTAGATGCTGAAAAAACATCATTACACCACGCAAGAATATCAATTGTGATCAGTTCTATTTTTTTCACAATTTCATTATTTCGTAAAACATCAGAGAGCATGTAATTATTGCAAAATTCACTTACCGTCAGGAAAAGATATCCTCCTACACTGAATCTTCTGCACCTCATATAAGTGTCAATATCAGGTACAATTCCTTGGGCACGAATAGCTGCTTCCTCTACACATCCGTGGCAGTATTGCTCAAAGCAGTAGAGGAAGTAATTGAACCATTTTTCGCTAGTTCTTTCGCGTGTTCTTTGTCGCAAATCAGCCAAGGCATGATTGATGGGTATGTCTTGCCTCGTTGGTTCTGATCCTTTCAATATTTCTATAAATCTTTGCTGAAAAAGTTTGAGCGCTTCTGGTTGTTTTTTGAACTCGGACATATCGCATTGATCGTCCCAAATAAACACCCAACTAAGCCAGTCATTTCCAATCTTAAGTTCTTCCAAATCACAGTTTGGATAAGCAGATGCAGCTAACAAAAAGAATTTGGACTTGCAAAAACGCTTATAACTTGGTTTATTATTCAGGAGATTGAAACGCATTACCCATTCAAGAGCGTACTCTTCTAAAACATCAACATGCTCATTGATATGGGATGAAAATGGACAGTATAAATCAGAGGAAAGTAGTTCCTTCATAGAAATATATTAGTTATAAGTAGTGAACAGAAATTACAGAAGAAGAAAATTAATAGACTCATAGAGAGCCTATATAAATCTTTTTGAAAATAATTCAGTTTAAGCCTATACGCTCTACAGTATGGAAATGATATTTACGTTGCTTTGAGTGGTGCGTAAATTTATCTGAATATTTCAAAACTTAAGCAGTATTGTTAAACTTTCTTTGAAAGAACATAACCGTTGTTATACGTAATTATGTTTTTTCTATAAAAATAGTAATATCAGAGTCTATTCATAATAAATACTGTTGACTAACTGAAAAAATTAACTTATGTCATTAACTAAATTGTTCTGAGATATCACAATTTTATAAAAAGACAAAGGTAATAATGACTAATTTTAGAGCGATCCCTTCATGAAAGAGGAGCTTCGACTCTAGTGAAAATGCAGATTTGTAGTTGATGTCCATTCTGTAGCGATCGCTCCTGTAGTTGCATAGAGCAATTTGGCGTGAGAATGTTGCTGTTATCAGAGTTTTTGGGAACTATATGGTTGTCAGAGGATAAATTTGCCAGTCAGTCTGCAAAATAAGGGTGACTTAGCTGCGATCGCAGGCAATAGTAAACAATAAACAAGGAGTTAACTTAATTTAAATACATGAATTACAAGCCATATCTACAAATGCTTAATCTCCCAGAAGATAGTTTAATTTTAGTGGTGGATGATACTACTACCAACTTAGAAATTGTCTTTGATATATTAACAAATGTCGGCTTTAAAGTTGTTACAGAAAATGATGGGAAGAGGGCAGTTCAACAGGCTGAAGATAAACTGCCTGACCTAATTCTATTAGATGTAATGATGCCAGGAATAGATGGATTTGAAACCTGTCAAAAGCTAAAAGAAAATTCAGTTACTTGTGATATTCCAGTAATTTTCATGACAGCTAACTCGGATACTAATAGTAAAGTAAAGGGTCTAAGTATAGGTGCAGTTGATTATATTACTAAACCTTTTCATGAAGAAGAGTTACTCGCTAGAATTAAAACCCATCTACAATTACGAAATCTCACAAAAACTTTAGAGAAACGAGTTGCAGAAAGGACAGCAGCTTTGTCTAGGGCATTAAAAGAACTACAAGAGTCTCAACTTCAGCTTGTACAGACAGAAAAAATGTCTGCTCTTGGCCAATTAGTAGCAGGAGTTGCCCATGAAATTAATAATCCAGTTGGTTTCATTCATGGCAATCTCGGACACGCTTCAGTATATTTCCAAGACATGGCTAATATTATTAACCTCTATCAGCAACACTATCCTAATCCGGTACCAAAAATTCAAGAGGAAATTGCAGGGATAGATTTGAAGTATATGCTTTCTGATCTACCTAACTTAATTTCTTCAATGAAAGAGGGTGTACAGCGCATTCGTAATATTAGTACTAGTCTGAGAATTTTCTCTCGTGCAGATAGCGATTGCAAAGTTTTTTGCAACATTCATGATGGCATCGACAGTACAATTATGATTCTCAAACACCGCTTAAAAGCATCCGAGGCTCGACCTGATATTAAAATAGTTAAAAGTTACGATATTTTGCCAGATTTAGAATGCTTTATCGGACAGTTAAATCAGGTATTTATGAATTTATTAGCTAATGCTATTGATGCTTTAGAGGAGTCTAATATAGGACGAACTTATATTGAAATTGAAGCAAATCCTAATGAAATTCTGATTCAGACCACTCTTACCGAAGATAATAATCATATTTTAATTCGGATTAAAGATAATGGAGTAGGGATGTCGGCTGATGTCCAGGAAAAAATCTTTGACCATTTATTCACCACTAAGTCTGTGGGTCAAGGCACAGGATTAGGATTATCAATTGCTCACCATATTGTTGTCGAAAAACATGGAGGAACCCTGGAGGTAAATTCAGCACTAGGAAACGGTTCAGAATTTATTATTAAACTTCCCATTTTCTAATCATACTAAGTGCTGTTATCGGAACCTTTATGTTTAAAACAGTAGTAGGTCACGGTAACAATCCAGATTCTCAGTCAGCAGTTGAAGAAGTTATTTAGCAATGTGTTAGTTCCCTTGGAGGAGTCTATCAATTATTCAAATTAATATTAGTTAAAATAAATGTTCAATGTAGAATCAGGTGATCGTGACCGAATAAATTGTGATCGCGATCACAATTTATTATAAACACAAGCAAGCACCAAATCTTCTAAAGAAATTTATCAAGCAGTTACTTTATGGTCATTTTGGGGAACTCTATAACTGTAGTTCCCAAATTGTGTGCTTAAAATTTATGACCAATGCACTTAATCATTCCATAGCTACGCTTAATCTTTCTTTAGAACGCGATATATTTTTACGTACACTCATTAGAGAATTATCTGGCACTTTGCAGGATGTAGTTGGCTTAGAAGAAGCTTCTGGATTTATTAGTGTAGTTGGTGAAAGGATGGCTACGCAGCTTGACCAAAATTACAAATCTGCTTTGGAAGTCTCCAAACTCTCTCGTAAGCAGGTCGCTGATGTCTTGATTGATTTAAAAAAACGCATTCAGGGCGATTTTTATGTTATTGAGCAGGATGATGAAAAAATTGTCTTTGGCAACCGCGTCTGCCCATTTGGGGAAAAAGTGCTTAATCGCCCTGCTATGTGTATGATGACTTCAAATGTCTTTGGGACGATCGCAGCTAATAATCTGGGATATGCGAAAGTAGAATTGCAAGAGACAATAGCACAGGGTGCTTCTGGATGCAAAGTTATTGTTTACTTAAAATTTACAGAAGAGGCAGAAGATGCAGAAGGTCGAGAATACTTTAAGGGACTAGAATCTGTATAAACTCTTCATCACTGAACTAACCGTAGGGTACAAGCTTGAGTGCAGATATGTAAATTAGAATCGAACCCTGAAATTGGAAGCCCCATGACTCCCGAACAATTTCTTGAATTTGCCAGAGTTTTACCAGAACCTTTGCTCCTGGTGAGTGGAGAGGGTCAGTTGCTCGCGACCAATCAACCAGTAGCAGATATGCTGGGGTTACGTCGTCAGGAACTGCGGGGGAAAATGCTCATTGAACTTGTAACTCAGTCTGCTGACGATGTTGTCAAGTACCTGCAAGCTTGTTCAAGTAGTAGAGCAATGGTTATTGGCTCCTTGACTTTGCGAAAGAATGATGGACAAACCTTAATATGTCGTAGTCAAGGAGCCGTTATTCAACCTTGGTCTCCTGAATCTTCAAGTTTAATTCTCTTACGCTTAGAAAATAGAACTTTAGCTAGCAGTAATTTCGTTCTTCTAAACCAGAAAATCGATGAGTTAGCAAAAGAAGTTCAGAGACGTAAACAAGCGGAGGAAGCGCTCTGGAAAGCTAATCAAGAGTTAGAAATTCGGGTTGAGGAACGTACAACTGCTTTACAAGAAACACTAAACGAACTACAACTTACCCAAACTCAACTTATCCAAGCTGAGAAAATGTCTAGTTTAGGTCAGATGGTTGCTGGTATTGCTCATGAAATAAATAACCCCGTCAGTTTTATTTATGGAAATCTCCACCACGCCTATAAATACACTCATGATTTACTGAAATTGGTGCAAATCTATCAACAACTTTGTCCCAATACTCCTCTAGAAATCCAACAGGAGCTAGAAGAAATAGACTTAGATTTTCTAATTCAAGATTTAACTAAACTCTTCCAGTCAATGACAGTAGGAACAGAACGAATTCAGGAAATTGTTAAATCACTACGTAATTTTTCGAGACTAGATGAAGCAGAACTTAAAACAGTTGATATTCACGAAGGAATTGATAGTGCTTTAATGATTTTGGAGCATCGACTGCAAGCTAGGCATGAGTACCCAGAAATCAAAGTCATCAAAAAATATAGTCAGCTACCTAATGTAACTTGCTATCCTGGTCAACTTAATCAAGTGTTTATGAATATTCTTGCTAATGCGATCGATGCACTTGAGGCGCTAGCGGTCAATTCACAAACAACGGACAATCAAAAGCTGACAAATAATAATCCCCAAATTCAAATTAAAACTGAGGTAATCAATGAAAAATGGATTGCGGTTAGTATTGCTGATAATGGTTTAGGAATAGATGAACAAGTTCACTCAAAGGTATTCGATCCATTTTTCACTACTAAAACCGTGGGTAAAGGCACAGGACTAGGGCTATCTGTAAGCTATCAAATTATAGTTGAAAAACATGGCGGACAACTGAGCTGTTTTTCTTTTCCAGGAAAAGGTGCAGAATTTGTTATCAAGATACCTGTTAACTAAGTCTCATAAAATTTTATGACTTACATAAAACACTTCTAGGGGCATTGTTTTGCATAAGTCCTATAGGTGCATCTTAATGCGGAATTGGTATTAAGAGATATGAAAAATGCCTGTCTGCTAATTAGCAAACAGGCGTGTCTTTGAGTACAAAGTTATATTGAGAATCGGTTAAATCTTAGCGGTAGAATCAACTGAGGGTTGAGACTGACTAACCGAATCTAACTTTGGCAAAAGCAGCAGATTTTGTGCTTCTACATGACTGTTGATTGTTGCTTGCAAAAATGGGGTATTGGAGATGGAATTGTTAGCCAATGTAAACAGTGGATTTGACAAAATCCCTGCTAGGGAAGTGGCAATTAATGTTACCACCAACCCGACTTGCAAAGGTCTTAGTCCAGGCAAATCCCAACGCACTTGTGGATAATTCTTTACAGCGTCAGACATTTCATGGGGTTCTTTGACTACCATCATCTTAACTACGCGAATGTAGTAGTAGATAGAGACGACAGTGGTAACTAAGCCCAGCAAGACTAGCCAATAAAGTCCTGCTTGCCAACCAGCCCAGAATAAGTAAATCTTGCCGAAAAACCCAGCTAATGGTGGAATACCACCCAAGGAAAGCAGGGCAATACTCAACCCCAATGTTAGGAGTGGGTCTTTTTGATATAAGCCGGAGTATTCGGCAATCTGGTCAGTTCCTGTCCGCAGTGAGAACAGGATGATGCAGGTAAAGCCGCACAGGTTCATGAACAAGTAAACCAGTAGGTAAAATATCATACTGGCATACCCGGCTTGTGTGCCAGCAATCAAGCCAATCATCACAAACCCTGCTTGGGCAATGGATGAATAAGCTAGCATTCGTTTCATGCTGGTTTGGGCTAAGGCGACTACGTTACCCAAAATCATGCTGAGAACTGCTAAAGCAGTGAAGACAAATCTCCACTCGTCTGCAACAAGAGGGAAGGCTGTTGTCAACAAGCGGATGGCTAGGGCAAACCCAGCTGCTTTGGAACCAACAGATAAAAAGGCGATGACTGGGGTGGGAGCGCCTTCGTAAACGTCTGGTGTCCACTGGTGGAAGGGTGCAGCGGAGATTTTAAAGCCAATACCTGCGATCGCAAAAACCAGGGCAATCACTAAACCTAAAGATTGTCCCAGTTTCGCTGTGGCAATGCCATTAGCGATCGCACTTAATTCAGTTTGTCCTCCAGATAATCCATACAGCAGTGATACACCGTACAAAAATACTGCTGTACTGGAAGCTCCAATTAACAAGTATTTCAGCGCCGCTTCATTGGATCGGGGGTCACGCTTGGTATAACCTGTCAGCAAGTAAGAGGAAATACTCAGGGTTTCTAGGGAGATGAAAATCATCACCAACTCACTAGCCCCGGATAAAAACATCCCTCCTAAAGTAGCACTCAGCAAAATAGCGATGAATTCGGCTAAAGGAGTGCCGCTTTGATCGACGTAGCGAATTGACATCAGTATAGTCACAGCCGCAGACAAGGCAATGATGCCGCGAAAGACGATACTCAGGTCATCACCATTAAAGCCACCGGTAAAAGAGATGGGATTAGGATTGTCCCATTGAAAATATAGGGCGACAATGGAAGCAAATAAACCTGCGATCGCTAGATATCCAATCCAGCGTGCGGATGTACGCCCCAAAATCAAATCAACAATCAAAACCCCCAAGAGGGTGAGAATAACAATCCCCTCTGGCAAAATCGTTCCAGCGTTCAACTGGGATGCAATATTAGCAAAATCCATGAGATGTATAGGTTTTGGCGATTAGACATTAAGGCTAACTCTGTTCACTCTAGCAAGTTTTCTAATCCCCGGACTAGCTCTTTGAACAAGAGCTTAACAGCTTGGGTGCAGATTGCGATCGCCTACGGCATACTGTTCGCGTTCGCACCAACTTCACTAGCTTACCAGCAGGTTTCTCAGTATTTAGGCGAATCCCTAAATACTTTCCTACTTGGTTTTAAGGTATGACCTTAATTAAATAATGATGCCGCAGCTGCGATCGCTATGTACAAAAAGCTAATTAATAATTAATAAGGGCACAGCAATTCTGTGCCCCTACAAGATTCATAACTTCTAACTTTATTAAAAACCGACTGATGGCAGCTTGCCTTGTAGCGATTGAAATTTAGACTGAACACAGTTTGCACAATTGCAACCAACTTGATCAATAATCGGATTGGATGTTTGAATCAAGTTCGGGGTTGCCAGATCAGAAATTTGTTGTGTAGACGCTACAGTAACAATTTGTGTAGCATCTAGAGATTTGAGGCTGGATGCGTGTACTGGATTAACTATCAGCACCATAGATATCAGAAATGCGGGACAAGCAAGTAAAATCAGTTTCAATATGTTCATAATTTACACAAAAATACCTTTGGTCATACAGCATAACCAATAAATTGCTGAGGTTCAACTTTAATTACTGAGTATTATTTAACTGCGCCCAAATCCTTGACCTCGTAAAACCTTTGACCAAATAACCAATTCGCCTTGCTCACCGCCTGCGGCCAGTAATTTGCCTTGGGGATGCCAAGCTAAGGTCGAAAAACCTCCTGAGACACCTGTGATAATTTGAGATACTTCCTTGGCTTGGTTCCACAAACACAACCAGCCGTCAGCAGCAGCAGAAGCGAGAAGGAAGCTTTTAGGTGCAAAGGCGATCGCATTGATCACACCCACATGATTAGTTAATACTCGTGCTTCCCAGCCTAACGAATCATCCTCTAGCTTTTCCCAAACCACAATACCTTCAACGCTGGAAGATGCCAGGATTGGCGCACCCACTTTGGTCATAGCTTCTGACCATGCCAATTGGCGAATTTTTCCAGGGAAACCACGCATCACCCAAGGGTCGGGATTGTTCCATTCTAAAACGGTGACGCTACGATCCATATTGCCAGAAGCCAGGAATTTACCATCGGGCGACCAAGCCATCGCTAAACTGACAGTAGTCATATCTAAGCTGTATGGTTCTTCATCCCAGTTTTGACTATGCCAAATCTTCACTCCCTTGTAACCACTAATGGCTAAGTATTGTCCGTCAATGCGCCAATCTATCCCCAGTACTGAAGAGTTGTCGAAATTCAGCGTCACGACAATTTCATGAGTATCTGCATCCCAGACTTGGACGTAACGCCCCAAACTAAAAGCCAGTTGGTTACTGGTGTAGTTCCAAGCTAGCTTGTCAACCCATGCGGGGGCATTTTCCAAGGTGGCGATTAATTGAGTATTCTGCCAAATTTTTACTTGTCCATCCTGTCCGCCAACAGCTAAAAATTGTCCATCTGGGGAAAAGGCGAGACAGTCTACTGATTTACCGTTACCAGCTTGTAAAGTTGTGAGTTCGCCATCATTCCACAGAACTACTTCACCGGCGGCGGAAGTTGCTGCTAAAGTTTTACCTTGTGGCGACCAAGCGATCGCAGTTACATAATCTGAAAGTGTTCCTGAATAGTGTTGTTCAAATTCCTTTGATTTGGTTGTAGAGTTCATATTTGTAAAGGAGAATGGGGAATTGGGAATTGGGAATGGGGAATAATCTGTACCCTGTAAGCTGTAACCTATTCCCTTATTCACTCCTTATTCCCTAACTTAAGCTAAACAAGCGAGAAAATCTTGCTTGAGTTTTGCTGCATCAAGGTTGCGACCGATGAAGACTAGTTCATTTTTGGGAGTTTCGCTGGGTTTCCAGGGGCGATCGGGTTTGCCATCAAATATCATGTGTACTCCTTGGAATACAAATCGATTATCTTCTCCAGCAATATTTAAAATGCCTTTCATCCGAAAGATATCTGGCCCTTGGGTACGCAGTAACTCCGAAAGCCAAGTGTTTAATTTTTCTCCATCAACTGCACCTGCTTCTACTAAAGCCACAGAATAGACAGTTTCATCGTGTACGTGGGCATCTTCGCCTAAGAAATCTGGATCAATTTCTAATGCGCGTTCTAAATCAAAGGCTTTTACACCCAACAAAGCATCCATTCCCAGTTCAGAATTTTGGGTGCGGTAGATTTTTGCGATCGCATTCATTGCCCGAATCCGTTTTTCCAATTCATCTAACTCTTCTGGCGCTACTAAATCTGTTTTATTAAGTAAAATTACATCAGCAAAAGCAATCTGTTCTTGTGCTTCGTCTGCATCCCAGTGCTGCCAAATATGCTTCGCATCTACAACTGTCACTACTGCATCTAGAGACAGTTGACTTTGTAAATCTTCATCTACAAAAAATGTCTGAATCACTGGCGCAGGATCGGCTAATCCAGTTGTTTCAATTACTAAATGGTCAAATTTATCGCGCCGCTTCATCAAATTACCAATGATGCGAATTAAATCGCCGCGCACTGTACAACAGATACAGCCATTATTCATTTCAAATATTTCTTCATCTGCATCGATAATCAATTGATTATCAATACCCACTTCCCCAAATTCATTGACAATCACAGCAACTTTTTTGCCGTGTTCGTAGGTGAGGATGTGATTGAGTAGAGTCGTTTTACCTGCTCCCAAATAGCCAGTCAGAACAGTAACGGGAACTGAATTGTCGATTACGTCAGCCACCATACTCTAAATTCCTCTTGTCTCACCTTATGAATAATCATTATCGCCCATGATAAATCTTTTTATATTTTTGTGCGAACTTGCTGTTATTTTGGGTTTCAGCAAAATAATCACATAATTTAATCACAGAACATTTTATTTTTATGCGTTTGTAATAAGTAATAAATATTCATAATTTGGGGTAGCTGGTAGGAATATGGCATACAAGCCGACCCACACTGCGGCCAATACGGTTGGGTTAAAGTTAACAATTTTTTGTCAAAGTCATTTTTTTAACGTAGACGCATTAGCGAAGCGGTAGCGACGTTCGCGTAGCGTCTCGCAGAGAAGGAACGCCAGCGGCTTGCCGCAGGCTACCGCAGAGGCGCAGAGAGAAAAAGTGCGAGAACTGCATTTGCTTCTCTCTCTGTGTCCTCTGCGCCTCTGCGGTTTAAAAGAATTTATTGACCGTTCTATAATCCTAGTCTCACACCAAGGTGCAATGTGAAGATTTAATTTTCTGAAGAGAACAAAAAATCTTGAACTGCTTCTAAAACAACTGCTGGATATTCTTCATGCAGTCCCAGAGAACCAGGAATGACAACGCTTCTCACTCCTGGTAAGGCTACTAAAGCGTTCATTTCTTCTCGTGATTTGGGAGGGCTAGATTCCCCAATTACTACCATGAGCGGTACAGTTAAAGACTTTACAAGTTCTAAAAAATCAGATTGTTCGTGTACAGCATCAAGATTACCAGTTACAAAGGCCGCAGATGCAAATCGCGCTCCTGGTTGTTGAGTAGTGTGCCATTTTTTTTCAATGAAACTGGGTGTAATTTTAGCCGCGTCAGTAAAGACATGGCGACGGTACATAAAACTTAAGAAAGATTGAGTAGTGTTGAGTTTGTAGAGAGCTTGACCAAGTATAGGCGATCGCACCAATCCTCTCACAATGCCAGCTATTTGCTGACTTGCCCCCATTGTCGGCAAAGGCCCACGCCAAGTAGGAGCCAACAATACAATCTTTGAGAAAGCAGCCGATTTCACAGCTAATTGTAAAACGTAACTAGCAGCATGGCCAGCCGCCACCACAGTAATGGGAGTATTAAAAACAGCTTTGACAAAATCTTCCAGAAATTGCTGATATATTTCCGGTCGGTAATTCAAGCTAGGGCGAGAAGATTCACCAAATCCAGGCCAATCTATGGCTACAACTTGAAAATTTGGAGCGAGTAACTTGGCAAGTTCGCCGACTTCCAAACGCGTCGAAACACTGCTGAAAGATGGTAGTAGCAATAGCGGTGAACCTTTGCCGAGGGTTTCATAAACGACGCGCAATTGCTGATTTTCAAAATTCCAGAGATATTCTTGAACTACTCCACCAAAGCCAATAGCAGTAGAGGTAGATAATACATTGGTTGACATGACACTAAATTTTGGTAGTTGTACCTTATTTGTCATTTGTCCTTTGTCCTTTGTCCTTTGCAAATGACCAATGACCAATAACCAACTTTAGCTAGGCAAATCTAACTTACATTCCAATGCTTTTTTTTGCATGGTTTTAAAAATATTGTAAAACCCATTAGCACGGGAGGGTGTCAGACTAACGTTTAAGCCTGTTTCTTGAATAAAATCTGGTGTAAGTTGGACAATTTCAGTTGGTGTTAGTCCCTGCAATCCTTCAACTAGCAGCCCTACTAAACCTTTGGTTAACTGGGAATCGGAATCGCCCTGAAATACAACCTTACCGTCATCCAAAGCTGCGGTGATATAAACTTGAGACACGCAACCAGGAACTTTATTTTCGGGTAATTTATCAGCTTCTGGGAACTCATTGAGCTTCTGAGCATACCAGATTAGCTGTTCGTAGCGCCGCTTCGGTTCAGAAGCGCGTTGAAAGCGTTGGACAATTTTAGCAAGCGCAGGTGGCAAAGAATCTAGAGTTGAGGACATAACAGAAGCTGCAAATGATCGGTCTTACCTTGAGTGTAAATTATCTGGAGAGCGATGCCTACGGCGGTCACTGACTTGTACTGAGCGCAGCCGAAGTAGCTTTGTCATACCACTTTGTGGAAGCAAGCTACGCGCAGCGTCTCGTAGAGAAGTGCGGGCTGCGCCTACCCGCCTCTAGTTCTCTTGACATTATGAAGCTAGCCATTATTGACTATAAGTTGTCAAATCCAGATAATTCCTGCAATCGCACTTATCTTCAGTTACCTTTTTAATGCGTCTAATCGCAAAAACTTAATTTTTTTATAAGCAGGCTTTAACAGCAACTCTGTACAAGTTACGTTGTATCGATATGCACTTACAAAAATAGCTGCAAGTAGCTTTTAACTAAGCAGCCAGATGATAATCAACAATTAAAAATTAAAAATCAAAAAAAATTCTGACTTTTAATTTTTAATTTCTCTCCTTTAAGGATTAGTTCGTAGTTTGTGCAGCTAGCATCTGCTTCAGCTTTTCTAATTCCGAAGCCCAACGAGGATCTGGACGAATAGCGTCTGAATCGGTAGTTGTTGTGGTGCTGTTGTCGCGAGAACCGCCGCCACCGCCGCCACGACGGGGCTTTTTAGAGCTTTTCTCCCGACGGCTACCTTCTCTACCTTCTCTATTAACGCTAGGAGTGGGCGTACTACTACCAGCCAGAGTAACTGGTTTAGGAGCTTGTTCGTCGCCCTCTTCACCCTTTGTCCGAGGTAATGCCTTTTCTAGCTTAATGGCAGTGTCTTTAAACATCTGACCATTATACTTTTCAATGATTTCGTCAGCTTGTTCGTCATTGTTGACGGTAAGAAAACCGAAACCACGGCATTTGCCAGTTTTGCGGTCTTTAATTAATTTAGTAGTTACAGCTTCACCTTCTGCTGCAAAAACTGCTTGCAAATCTTGACGATCGATTTCTTCTTTAGGCAAATTACCTATATATAGGCGAACGGACATGAACTATACCTCCAGAGTTAAATGAACATGGCAAGGCGAGAAAACAATCACTTGGCTTTGGCTTTTAATTTAAATAGATGCTATTGACCAAGACTGCCATCAACCAATTTTTTGCTCGAAACTGTCAACCTATACAATACAGTTTTTCGTCGGGATCAAGCTTGTTTAATCCAAAGGCCCACACAATGGTGAGCTAATAACACCTTAATTCTAAGAATTGTAAATTTAATAGCCTATTGCCTGCTAAAGTACACGCTTTCTTCCATGCCTTTTTCGCAGAATCAAATACCATTCCTTACATTACCACGGTATTTTCTACGTAGCTAGTTTAGCGCATACATTTCTAACGTTAGTATTACTGGATCGTAACATAAAACACATTTTTTTATTCAAGGGAGCATAATTTGAAACAAAAACCAGCCGGTGGCTGGTTGATTTCCTGCTGTGTTGGGAGGATAAAAAGTTATGGAGGGGGGAAAAGCATCCGAATTCATGACTAAGCTGTAGTGCTGAGTTATGTCGGCTGCTATTGTTTGTGTAAATAAATGTAACACTTTTAAAGAAAATCTGCAACTTTTGTTTACATTCTGATTCTGTCATTTGTCAGTTGTCCTTTGTCCTTTGCAAATAACCAATGACTAATGACCAATGACCAATGACCAATAACCAATGACTAACCAGTCAGAAAAATGTATGCGCCCAAAGCCTGTGCTGCAACTGCCAAAAAAGTAGACCAGATGGGATGAGGGCTATGAATAGTTTTACCACTTTGAGTTTCTAAGGTGTGGACATCGATCCAAGGTGTTGCTCCTCGCCGGAACCAACCTGTGACGATAATTTGCCGACCGATGAGATCCTGGTGATTCACTGACTGTCCTAGCCAAGAAATGTGGTGTAATTTCACCAAGCCCGTGCTGGATTGGAGGATTAAATCTTGTGCTAGGGAGTTGCTAGTACCTTGACGACCTAATAGTTTACCGACCAGGCGCACGCTGACGCTATCAATAGGTAAGGCACAAGGGTCAGCTAATAGGTTGGGTAGGTAGTCATCAGTTTGCACAGTGGCGGATTTGATGTCAGGGAAAAAAGAATTAATCCGCATTACTGTACCGATGCTAAAGCCAATTAGAAGGCAGCCTGTAATGAAAGACCAATCTTCATATATCCACTTTAGATTTAAAAACTTGAGTACGAATGCTAGTTGCCAGGTTAGCCAGACCAAAGCTGCAAACAGAAACCCTAAAGGAATTCCCAGCCAGGGAGCGATTTGTAACAAGAAAGACTGACGCTTAACCCTTGATGGTTCGCTAGCAAAATGTAGTTCGGTGTCCAGATGCCAGTGACGGGCTATTTTGCAGAGGCGTTCGATGCGATCGCCCATCAAGGAATGACTATTATTAATCGTAAACCATTGGCGGTATGGATTGGCAGTATCCCACTTCAAAAATGATTCAAAAGATAAATTGCTGGCAATAGTGCCCAAAGAAAGACTCTGTTGGTGACCGACTGGTATCAAGAGATTTAGGCTTTCTAGTTGCCAACTGGTATGTTCTTCTTTTTGAATATCAGCTGCAATGCCAATGGAAATTTTGAGTAAAGCGCGAATCAGGGCGTTGGGATTACCGGTGATTTCAGATGCGACGCGATCGCTATAATAAAGCCGCAACCGCGACAACCACAATCCAGTCCCAGTCAGTAAACCCCAAAGTCCATAAACGAGACTAGCCACAATTGTCACCGGCCAGCGCCAAATCCCTGATATTTTGTCTCCCAACTCTGATATTTGCTGATAAAGCTTATAGATGGGTAGTGTCACCAGCAGCAACAAAGACATCACAGCAAAATCCCAGTGAGCAATGTGCCCTAGCTGCGTGGCGTAAATAATTGCGATTTCATCATCTGCTAGTTGCTCTAATAGCCCTTGACTCACAACAATCCTGGCATTACGTGGTAAACTACCGTAAGTCAGGATAATTGGTGCAGCCATTGGTAAAATCCTTAGTTTGGGTAAGGGCCAGTGGCGCTGTTGACAACAACGTTGTAGCACCCGCACAGCTTCGCGGCTATGGGCATTCAATATATCTTTGGAAAATTCTCGCTGACCATATAAGTTCGCCAGTAGCAGATCCAGTAACCAAGGTGATACACCGATCAAAATCACCAATACTATTAGCAACAATTTAGTAGGGTTGCTGTATAAAAGCTGCAACGGCTCTAGATAAGGTAGTTTGACTAAAGTCAGGTTGATGAATCCCATTGCAAACTTGAGGATTTCTCGCATCACCCAAAATAGGGCAATGAATGTTCCTGCTGTTAGCAATCGTAAGGGAATTAATTTTGGTTTACGTAGAGGTTGCCATGCTTTGGCGCGTTGTGCTTGTCGCCAATAAATAACACCAAATAATTTAGCTTGGGTGCGCGTAACAGAACCCATGAAACCGTTTAAAGGTGCAGCCGGTGGTGGTAATGGTGTAGCTACCGTAGCTTTGAGTCTAGGTAGTGGCACCATCGGCGGGGTGTCGTCGCTCTTTGTTTCTATTACTTGCTCTTCTGGCTTTTCCTCTAATGTAAGGTTTACCGGAGGGGTAACTGGGGGAGAATCTGGAGGAGGATCTGGAGTTGAGTTATCAAACGCTACAAATCCAGTTTCGACATTTTTTGATTCTTGATCGCGTTTCTTACGTTTTGTCAGGTGTTCGAGAGCGCGTGTTGCCCACTCTTGAACTTGCGGATTGTTACTCTCAATGAGATTCTGGGAAATAGCGATCGCTTTGGGAACTTCGCCAGTGCGAGCATAAGCCATCACTAAACCAACCTGGGCTTGTAAGCTAGCAGTACCATTATTTTGGCTGCTAGCAATAGGTTCTAGTTGAGCGATCGCTGTTTGGTAATTTCCCTGCTTGAGGGCAATTAAACCAGCCTCCAAAGACGGTTTGGCATGTGAAGGCATACAAATTCTGGCACTCCAATCTCTTCTAGGTGATCCACGTTTGTGCAAAAGCGCGAACCTCGGATGCCGTGGAACTCAACCGCGCCCGAGTTTTGCTTGTCAAGTGAATGATAAAGATTGAATTCAGGAGTCAGTCGTCAGAATTCAATTGAGTCTTCATCTGAATTCTGGATTCTGAATTCTGTATTCTTCTTTATTCATCCACTGGTTGTTGACTAGAAAATACTGGAGCGATCGCGCTTAATTTTAACTCTGGATGGTCGCCCAGTAACTGTTGACAATTCCATTCATTGCGGAATAGCAACACTGGCCGTCCCATGCTGTCTTTAACTGTAGTGGTATTGAATATTCTTCCCACCTTTTCTAATGCTTCCCAACCACCCTCAACCCAACGGGCGACACTGTAGGGCAATAAATCTAATATGGTTTCTACACCATACTCGTTTTGTAAGCGAAACTGCACTACTTCAAATTGCAACTGACCCACCGCCGCCAAAATTGGATCGCGCTTGGCTTCATCAGTTGAATACATAATTTGCACAGCACCTTCTTCTCGCAATTCCGCAACGCCTTTTTGGAATTGTTTAGACTTCGAGGGGTTGGGATTCCTCAGAGATGCGAACAGTTCCGGCGAGAAATACGGAATTCCCTCATATTCGAGCTTTTGTCCCGTGTAAATTGTATCCCCGATCGCAAAAACACCGGGATTGTTCAAACCGATCACATCGCCAGGATAAGCCACATCAATCGATTCTCGCTCTTGGGCAAAGAGTTTTTGCGGGCGAGACAGACGGATGAGTTTACCAATGCGGGCGTGATTCACCATCATATCTTTTTCAAACTTACCAGTACAGACCCGGATAAATGCGACGCGATCGCGGTGTTTCGGATCCATATTTGCTTGTAGTTTAAAGACAAACCCCGAAAATTCTGGGTATGTAGGGGCAACTTCACCAACACTGCTGTAGTGAGAACCGGGTTTGAGGGCATATTCGAGGAAATACTTGAGGAATAACTCTACCCCAAAGTTGGTCATGGCACTACCAAAGAACACAGGTGTCATTTTGCCTTCGTGTACCAACTGCAAATCTAGTTCTGGCCCAACTCCTTCTAGCAGTTCTAAATCATTTTTCAGTTGGTAGTAGAGGCTTTGTTCTAGCTTCTCTTCTATTCTCGGATCACCTAATTCGACTATCGTATCACGGGCTTCTCGGCTACCGTGGGCACTGCGTTCAAACAAATGAATTTGTTGCTTGTGTCGGTCAAAAACACCTTTAAAGCGATCGCCCATACCAATCGGCCAGTTGACCGCATAGGTTTGCAATCCCAATTCTTGCTCAATTTCATCCAACAGTTCTAGAGGTTCTCTTCCGGGGCGATCGAGCTTGTTGATAAAAGTAAAAATTGGAATACCGCGCAACTTACACACTTCAAACAATTTGCGGGTTTGGGGTTCCAAACCTTTTGCCGCATCAATTAACATTACTGCATTATCGGCGGCGGCAAGGGTGCGATAAGTATCTTCACTGAAATCTTGGTGTCCGGGAGTGTCTAATAAATTTATTTGACACTTCTGGTATTCAAATTGCAACACCGTAGAGGTAATAGAAATACCCCGTTGTTGCTCCATCGCCATCCAGTCAGAGGTAGCCTTACGCTGTGCCCGTCGCGCCTTAACCGCCCCAGCTTCGTGAATTGCACCCCCGTACAGGAGTAGCTTTTCTGTTAGTGTCGTTTTACCCGCATCGGGGTGAGATATAATCGCAAAGTTGCGGCGTAGTTCAACCGCTTGAATAAGTTCAGACTGAAGTTCAGTAGACATAATTGTATTTGTTTGTTAGCTAGCTTAATTTTTTTTAACTCTGGCAAGTCTTTTAATCTTAAGACAACGATGCTCGTGATAGGGTCGTAGTATAAACAACAATCTAACTAAAGAGGAGAAAGCAATGTACGACACAGACAAGCGAAAGCTTCTATCAGCCTTGTCGCATGGAGCCATTTTTTTCAGCACAACATTGGTATCTGTCGGTGTACCTATCGCCATACTGCTTGTATCTGACGATCCTGTTGTTAAAGAAAACGCCAAAGAATCCATCAATTTCCACTTTAATGTCTGGTTTTATGGTGCAATTCTGGGAGCGCTGTTTTTTCTATTCGGTTGGTTAGTGTTACCTCTATTATTACTGGGGCCACTAGCTGGTCTGGGATATCTACTACACTGGGGATTAACAATTTGGGCGCTCATCGGAGTTTTCAGCAATCCTGATATACCCTTCCGTTATCCCTACATTTTCCGATTTCTTTAGAAGAAATTATCATTTAGCATTGGGAATTGTTGGTTATTTTTATTAAGCTGTTGTGCCTTGATGCACACAACCAATCGCCAGGATTTTGCCAATAGAAGGTCTGACGATTTTGAATTTTGAATTGCTTATTATGTCGTTTTTTTCCCAGTCCGTTGGATAGGTGCAACCAAGCTGTAGAATACAAAATTGCCCCACAACTTGATTAAGAGTAGGGCAAAGGACAGTTAAGCACTGTTTGTAGTCTGTCTGACGGCAGGAAAATTTTAGCCTGCTTTTGTGACGCTTTATTTTGTGTCCATCTGCGTTGTTTTTCTTCATAAAATTTTATGTTTCCTACACACCGCCCCCGTCGTCTGCGTACCCATCCTCAACTGCGCCGGATGGTTCGTGAAACTGTTTTAACAACAAGCGATTTAATTTACCCATTATTTGCTGTACCAGGTGAGGGAATCGCTAATGAGGTGAAATCTATGCCCGGAGTCTACCAACTTTCGGTAGATAAAATCGTTGAAGAAGCAAAAGAAGTTTACGATTTAGGAATTCCTTCTATTATTTTATTTGGTATTCCGGCTGATAAAGATGTAGATGCAACTGGTGCTTGGCATGATTGCGGTATCGTCCAAAAAGCAGCGACGGCGGTAAAAGCGGCAGTTCCAGATTTGATTGTAATTGCTGATACTTGTTTGTGTGAGTACACTAGCCACGGCCATTGTGGTTATCTACAAGTTGGTGATTTAACAGGACGAGTTTTAAATGACCCAACTCTGGAATTGTTGAAGAAAACAGCAGTTTCTCAAGCCAAAGCCGGTGCCGATATCATCGCGCCTTCTGGGATGATGGATGGGTTTGTGCAAGCAATTCGTCAGGGTTTGGATGAAGCAGGATTTCAAGACACGCCGATTTTGTCTTATGCTGCTAAGTATGCTTCGGGTTACTATGGCCCATTTCGGGATGCAGCAGACTCGACACCGCAATTTGGGGATAGAAGAACTTATCAAATGGACCCAGGTAACGCCCGCGAAGCGATTAAAGAGATTGAATTAGATATCGCTGAAGGTGCTGATATGCTCATGGTTAAGCCAGCCTTGGCATATATGGATATTATTTGGCGCGTCAAGGAAGCGAGTAACTTACCCGTTGCGGCTTACAATGTTTCTGGTGAGTATGCGATGGTAAAAGCTGCGGCTCTCAATGGTTGGATTGATGAAGAGCGCGTGGTTATGGAAACTTTAACTGGGTTTAAACGGGCTGGTGCAGACTTGATTTTGACCTACCATGCCAAAGATGCGGCGCGATGGTTAAAGTAGGCTAGGCATATTAAATACTAATTTAGAGGGAAATCTCACGCAGAGGCGCGAAGACGCAGGGTAGTGTTTTGGTGCTTGGCGTGAGACTTTTTTATACATTCCATCTAAGTTTTATTACATAAATAAATCAGCAGATTTGCCAGAGTGAGAGGCGATCGCTCATAAAACCTCTAAAATCTAAATTAAATAGCTTTGATATAGTTATGGCAATTACTCGCTCTATGTTTGGGGTAGTTCGTTTAAAAAACCCAATCTCTAACTAGTGCGATCGCTCACCGTATTTGCGACAGCAGCACGATAAAATTCTAAAACCATAATCGTACTAAAAGGTCTAAATGGCAGAAACACTATTCTTCAACGCCTTACGCGAAGCCATTGATGAAGAAATGGCACGTGATTCCAGCGTATTCGTTCTCGGTGAAGACGTAGGACACTACGGCGGTTCCTACAAAGTTACCAAAGACCTGTACCAAAAATATGGCGAACTCCGCATTCTAGACACCCCCATCGCTGAAAATAGCTTCACTGGCATGGCTGTAGGGGCAGCCATGACAGGGTTGCGTCCCATCATCGAAGGCATGAATATGGGCTTTTTATTGCTCGCCTTCAACCAAATATCCAACAACGCTGGGATGCTGCGCTATACTTCCGGCGGTAACTTTAAAATTCCGATGGTAATTCGCGGCCCTGGTGGTGTAGGAAGGCAGCTAGGTGCAGAACATTCCCAACGATTAGAAACTTACTTCCAAGCTGTGCCAGGCTTGAAGATTGTTGCCTGCTCGACACCAAGAAACGCTAAAGGACTACTAAAATCAGCTATCCGCGATGATAATCCCGTGTTGTTCTTTGAACACGTTTTGCTTTACAACTTGAAAGAAGATTTACCAGAAGAAGAATATTTACTACCCTTAGATAAAGCCGAAGTTGTGCGCCAAGGAAAGGATGTCACAATTATCACTTATTCTCGGATGCGGCATCATGTGCTGCAAGCAGTAAAAACACTTGAAAAACAAGGTTACGATCCAGAAGTTATTGATTTAATATCCCTCAAGCCATTAGATTTTGATACAATTGGTGCATCAGTACGTAAAACCCATAAAGTCATTGTTGTGGAAGAATCCATGCGAACTGCGGGTATCGGAGCAGAAGTCATCGCCTCAATAAACGATCGCTTATTTGATGAATTAGATGCGCCAGTACTGCGGCTTTCTTCTCAAGATATCCCCACGCCTTACAACGGCAATCTGGAACGACTAACAATCATCCAACCAGAGCAAATCGTAGAAGCTGTGGAAAAAATGGTGGCGTTGCGGGTTTAAGGGAATAGAGAAGAGATTCAACTACTACTTCTGACTTCCCATCCATTACTTAGGGAGTAGGGAATGGGGAAGAAATTCAACTACGACTTCCCACTCCCAACTTCCCACTCCCTATTTCCCATTCATAACTCCTCAAAAGAGCGCTATTATAGCGTTTGTCAGTTGCGAGTTATGGTATGCAAAGACAGCGATCGCTATTAATTTTGATTTTAGTCCTGATAATCGCCGCTTTTACGGTGATTGCGACAATTCCGATACCCCTGGGACTGGACTTGCGGGGAGGTTCACAGCTAACAATTCAGGTGAAACCATCAGCAGAAATTCCCAAAATCACCGAACGAGAATTGGAAGGTGTGAAGAAAGTTGTCGAAGGCCGGATTAATGGTCTGGGTGTTTCTGAGCCACTGATCCAAACAGTCGGCGCAGATAAAATATTGGTACAATTGCCAGGGGTTAACGATCCAGAACAAGCCGAACGGGTGTTAGGGGGGACGGCGCAGTTAGAATTTCGTACCCAAAAGCCAAATACAGAAATCCCACTGCGTGCTTTCCAAACATCTAGAGCCGAATTGAAAGTCAAGCAAGAAGAGTTGAGAAAGAGTAGTGACAAAGCAGCAATAGCTAAAAATCAAGAAGATTTACAAAAAAGTAATCAAGCGATCGCAGAATTGTTTGAAAGTACTAATCCACCACTAGGTGGCAAATACCTCAAGGATGCTTATGGTGAACCCACTCAAGGTAACAACTGGCACGTTACCATTCGCTTCGACCAAAAGGGTGGTGAACTGTTTGCCAATTTGACGAAGAATCTTGCCGGTACTGGGCGGAGTATTGGTGTTTTTCTAGACAATGAACTGATCAGCGCTCCTAGTGTAGGTATAGAATTTGCCGCCGCAGGTATTACTGGTGGCTCTGCCGTAATTACAGGAAGATTTACCGCACAAGAAGCTAATAACTTGGGTGTACAGCTACGTGGTGGCGCATTACCCGTACCAGTAGAAATCGCAGAAAGGCGGACAGTAGGGGCAACATTAGGTAAAGATAGTATTCAAAGCAGTATTTATGCTGGGGTTGGTGGTCTGACTTTAGTATTAATCTTCATGGTGTTTTACTATCGATTACCAGGACTGATTGCGGATGTATCACTAGTGATTTATTCCCTTTTAACTTGGGCAACCTTTGCTTTATTGGGTGTCACCCTAACTTTGCCGGGAATTGCCGGTTTTATCCTCAGTATTGGGATGGCAGTTGATGCCAATGTACTAATTTTTGAACGGACACGGGAAGAATTACGAGCAGGTAAATCTCTGTATCGTTCTGTAGAATCTGGTTTTTACCGAGCATTTTCTAGTATTTTAGATAGCAACGTCACTACATGGATTGCTTGTGCTGCCCTGTTTTGGCTGGGGTCTGGTTTAGTCAAAGGTTTTGCTCTTACCTTAGCTTTGGGGGTGGCTGTGAGTATGTTTACCGCAATTACTTGTAGTCGGACATTGCTGTTTTTGGCAATTTCAATTCCCTCCTTGCGGAAGACAGAACTTTTCTGTCCAAACCTGCCAACATCGAATAAGGCAGAGGTGACTCCATGAAACTGAGTATTAACAAATCGCGATCGCTTTGGTGGACTATTTCTGCTGCGATTATTCTTGCCGGTATCATCTCAATGGTGATTTCTTGGCAACAACCCAATATTCACGCACCCTTACGCCCCGGTTTAGATTTTATCGGTGGTACAAGGTTACAGTTTGTCCGAGATTGCACCAAACCAGGCAATTGTGACAAACCAATTGATATCAATGCTGTTCGGGAAGTAGCAAAAGCGCAGGGACTGGGTGATAGCAGCATCCAACTTGTCTCTGAAAATGGTGCAGAAAATGGTGTACTAATTCGCACAAAAGATTTGACTGTCGATCAGCGCACCAAGTTGCAAAATGCTTTAAGCGAAGAAATTGGCGTTTTTGATCCGCAAAAAAACCAAATTGACTCTGTTGGCCCTACGCTGGGAAAAGAACTGTTGAGGTCTGGAATTTTAGCTCTGATAGTTTCCTTCATCGGTATTACTATCTATATGAGCTTCCGCTTCCAGTTAGATTATGCTGTGTTTGCGATCGTTGCCCTCTTTCACGATATCTTGATCACAGTTGGGGCTTTTTCAATTTTGGGTTTGGTAGCGGGCATTGAAGTAGATAGCCTTTTTATCGTCGCCTTACTTACCATCACAGGTTTCTCGGTCAACGACACAGTGGTGATTTACGATCGCATTCGAGAAACAATTAAAATCAATCCTGAACACCCAATTGCCGAAATTGTCGATGATGCGGTTAACCAAACTCTGACAAGATCCATCAACACGACCTTAACCGTGTTGCTGACATTATCTGCAATCTTTCTATTTGGCGGAGAAACACTGAGATTTTTCGCTCTAGCTTTGATTATTGGGTTCACGATGGGAGCTTATTCAAGTATTTTCATCGCCAGTACTCTCCTTACTTGGTGGCGAGAAAGGGATGAATCCCAAGTGTTAGAAAGCGTAGAGCCGATTGATACATCCGCCAGTTCTCAGGATAGTTAAACTCGTGTGCATTTCACAATTGGGTTAAAGCATTTTAAATTGCTCACCTATGCTTTGGAATTTTATTCTTCTATGGATCAACCTGAAGAACCATTAATCCCTAATCCAGAATTTGAGAACTCTGACGCATCCTTTATTCAACAAGTACAAAGGCTACATAAGCTGACATTATACGGTAGATGGCTGTTTGTCGGCTGTTTGTGGCTCACCATTGCACCTGTTAGCTTGTGGGGTCTACGTGCAGAAATTTCTCTGTGGCAACAATATTTTACCTGGGTAGCGGTGCGATATGGACTCTTCTACCATCCACTGTCTACCTTCGGTTTAGCCTTTTGTATTGGGATGACTGCTGCTGTTTTAGTTTGGCAAAGTCGGAATATCTTATTTGGACTCCCAAAGCCGGAAAAACAACGTTTAGAAAAACAAGTTTATCGGATACGTCAGCAGGGGCCAAGTCATCCCCTGTGGAAGTGGGTTTGTCATTAATTTTTCTTTTTCGTTGCATATACATATACACGTACAGCAATTTTTAGCAAAATATGACTTAAATATACAAAGATATTGCCAAAAGTGGATGCCATAAATGAACGAGTCTGAGATTCAATTTAGCGAACGCAAATCTGAAATTGACCTTTACCAACTCCAAGAACTGTTAAACGTTTCAGCTTTCTGGGCAAAGGGACGCAGTATTGAAGATTTAGGTATAGCCGTTGCCAATAGTGAACCAGTGATTTATGTCTTGGATAGCGATCAACTCATTGGCTTTGCTAGAGCAACATCTGATGGCATATATCGCGCTACTATTTGGGATGTTGTCATTCATCCAGATTATCAAAGTAGCGGGTTGGGAAGCAAGTTAGTAGAAACCGTTTTGTGTCATCCCCGCATGAGGTGGGTTGAGCGCGTTTATCTGATGACTACTCACCAGCAAGGCTTCTACGAAAAGATGGGTTTTCAAACTAACACCACCACTACAATGGTGCTACACAACCTAGCTAACCGTGTTTTTGTTGCTGCTACAGAAGTTCAGCTTCAGGAATCACTAGGGGGATAGAGATTTGTAGTCTGGTAATCTCCTGATGTGGTTCCTTGGCAATGGTCGAAGGTAGGATTTCTAACTTTCCTCCCATAACTTCCACTAAAGTCTGATTGATTAATAACCTCATTCCTGGGGAAAGAGCAGCCTTTTGATCAATTTGGAGCTGCTGCTCATCAGATTTGAGCAAATCAATCGGCTCGCTTGAGGGTATAGCATGAGTTGGAACATCCAGCCAAATGGTTACAAAATTATTTGTAGGTAAGATATTGCTAGAAATACAAATACTGCCTTCCTCCATTTGAGTAATGGCAGTGTCTATTAAACTGATCAATATTTGGCGGAGCCAGAGATAATCTGCTAAAACATAAATTTCTGGATCGGCGGGTAACAATTGCAAAGGAAAATTGCGATTAGCCGCCAGCATATAAGTTAATTTATGAACCTCTTCCAAAATTTGCGCTAACGGTCGGGGCTGAATATCTAATTTATTAGTACCGTGTTCCGTTCTCGCAACGGTGAGAATTTCATCTATCAGCTTGAGTAGCTTCAGCGTTCGTTCGTGAGCTTGGCCAATAAATTCTCTTTCTTCAGCCGGATCTTCACATAAATCTGACAAAATTAATTGATGCAAGCCAATCAAACCATTGAGAGGCGATCGCAATTCATGGGTAGTTCGTGCCAAAAAACCAGCTTTAAACTGGCTCATTTCCCTTGCCATAAAGTATGCCAGCTGCGTTTGCTGTAGCTGTTGTGATATCGATGGCATCTCTTCTTGATCTAATGGCGCTATTAGGGATGAGCTAGATGAAACATTTGCTGATGCCTGCTGCGGGCGTAGCCATAGCATAAATAACCTATAGAAAATTATACCTAGTGCGAGTCCTGCTCCTAGATATATCCAGTTGATCCAATTCATAATTTGGCAATTATTAACTTGTTAATTGACCACAACAGCGCAGACTAAAGTTCCAGATTTCTCTGTTGTGAAAATCAGGAAAACAACATTATAACGACCTATATCTATTTATCACTCGAAATATCTAACTTTATCGCACCTTGTCGTAAAATCTGCCAATTTATGCCTGTCCATTTAGCAACGGTGGAAGGTATACCCATTGCTGCTGTTTCACCCTGAGATTCTGTCGTTGTTAAAGTCAAAACCTGGGGAAACTGGGTCTCAATTTCTGCCATCGTTTGCAAAGGTGGCTGACCGGAAAAATTAGCGCTAGTGGTAGCAAGCGGGCCTGTTTGCGCCAAAATAGTTCGAGCGATCGCACTGTTCGGGACTCGAATGCCAATTGTCGTTGGATCGATAGGGTTCATAACTTTTGGCAATCGTTCACTTGCTGGCAAAACTAATGTCAGCCCTCCAGGCCAATGTTTCTCAACTAGTTCTTGCCAAACTTTATACTCGTTTTCACTACCTTTAACATAGAGCCACAAATCTTCAGCACTAGCAGCCATCAAAATCAAAGGTTTGTCTTGACTGCGTTGCTTCGCCGTAAAAATTAACCCAGCTTTTTCTGGTATCGCTGCAAGTGCAGGAACAGTATCAGTAGGAAAGCTTACCAAAAGACCAGCCCGTGCACCAGCTATTAGATTTGTTAAAGAAACTTGTGTCATTTTTATGGGTACAGGTATAGAGTATGGAGCATTTTCCCTATGCGCTATGCCCCATGCTCCATACCCCATACCCTATTTCCTAACTTTTGTAGGCAAGGGCAAAGCGTTCAATTCCAGCTAAATCAGCGTGAATTTGAATCTTACAATAGCTACCTTGATTTTGCAAAAGTTCTCGTACTGCATCCGCCTGTCCTGCCATCATCTCAATTAACCATACACCGCCAGATTGTAAATAACTGGGAGAAATTTCTATCAAATGGCGAATGCAATCTAAGCCATCACCCCCACCATCCAAAGCTAGATGTGGTTCATGGTTAACTACTTCTGGTTGCAGTGTAGGTAAGGTGCTGGTGGGTATGTAAGGAGGATTCGACACCATACCACTAAACTGACCTTTGAGAAATGCTAGTGGCTCCCACCAAGAACCTTGATAAAATTTAATCCGGTCAGCAAAACCCAAATTAGCAGCGTTGGTTCTGGCGATCGCTAGAGCTTCTAAACTGTAATCAACTGCATGAATTGTTGCTGTTGGCAAGACATCTGCTAATCCTATGGCGATCGCTCCACTTCCACTACCTAAATCTGCCCAATGTCCTGATACACCGCTTGCTGCTAAAGCTAAATCAATTAAGCTCTCTGTCTCTGGTCTGGGAATCAAAACGGCACTTGACACCGCGATTTGAAAGTTACGCCAAGGTGTCACTCCGGCAATATACTGCACTGGTAAGCGATCATTTAATCGCCTCTGCCATAGCTGGTCTAACTTTTCTAGAGGTAATTGCAGCTGAATTTGCGGCCAGTTTTTAAAGGATTCCAAACGCAGTGCCAAGCGGTCTAACCCAGCAACTTCTAAGAGTAGCCAATCTACCTCCATTGTTGGCACATCAGTGGCGATCGCTGCTTCAAGGGCTGTATTTCGCCACTGCCAAAGTTGTAAACCAGAAACTATCAGATGCTTCTCCCCCATGCCTCAACCTTGGAGTACATAACCGTTATTTTTTCGGAGCGGGCGCAGCAGCTGGCGATTGATTCGGCGCAAGTGAGCGAATAAAATTGATGGACTCCCGTGATGGATACAGAACAATTTTATTGATACTAGGATCGGTGCTGCTATTAAGAGCCTCCATAACACCGTACAAATCCACTACCTGAATTTCAGTGTTCTCTGCTTCCTTGGGTACGGCTTTTTTGAATTGGTCTAATAGAGCCACTGCTTGCTCTTTTTCAAAGAAAAATGGGATGAATCGCTCGTTGCCTTTTGCCAGGGGAATGGTCAAATAGCTATTATCTTTCTTAAATTTGGGTACAAATAAGGGAATCCCATTGAATTGCTCCCCTTTTTTACCATTTTGATTCAGCATACTTGTTGCTGAAGCTACCTGTGCTTGCGTCGGGACTAAAGTATAAATTACAGAGTCTGATTTCTTTTTGCTTTCTTGGACTATTTTATAGTAGTCTGCCAGGGATAAAGGTCTCACCTGTAAAGTGCTGGCCAATTGGGGATTTTCTTTTTTGAGCCGATTATCAAGGAATTTTTGAGCATCTTGCTTGCTAATAAAAAATCCTACTTGTGAGATCGGCTTGGACGCGTTGTTTTTCCTCGAAAGAACTACGAATTCGCCTTTAGGATTAGTCAGGGTGAATACAGGTACTTCTTGGAGCTTTTTCACTATCTGATCTTGTGGCAACGCTACCGCCTCTAGATTGCCTATTCCCGGTAGATTGCCTATTCCTGAAAGTCCCGCTAAAAATACACTGCCAGCTATACCCAATGTTGCGCCTAAGCGAATAAATGATTTCATGACTGCTCCTCGCATCAATAATCTAATTAAATTAAACAAATGGTTGGATTTGCACAGCACCAACTAGCTTTAGTTATATAGCAATCTATTTCAGTTGGGAAAAATTCATTGTGCGCGTTGAGGTTTAGTGTTAAGCATCAACGGTCAAAATCCAATATTCCCCAGCTATTGAGGGTTGCTATAATCGGTTTCACAAATCGACAGTACTAAAGTTGTGTTCTTCTCGATTTCGCTTTGCTATTCACCACGAAATGCTGTAGATGCCTAGTATATGTCTTCTCAAACGGTGAAAAGTCTCTTAGTCTCTCGACCTTAGATATGATAAATGCCATTCTATCGGCTTTCTCTAAGATCGGGTGACGCTATTACTTAATCAATCGTTCCATCGTGTTTGCTTTAATATCTTCTCAAATCGATACAAAGTCCAGTATCAGCAATATCTTACTGCTTCAGGGTGAAATTTGCTTGTTAGGCTTCAACATTTAACCCAACACTATAACAGGCAAATTGCTATTATCCGTAAAAATGTACAATTTAATTGCATCGCCTAGCAAGTAAACTTTTAAATAATATCACTTAAATCGGGATGACAGGATTTGAACCTGCGGCATCCTGCTCCCAAAGCAGGCGCGCTACCAAGCTGCGCTACATCCCGGTTATACTCATCTACTTTTGGAAGTTTGGTTTTAGTTTCCCATTAAAGCGATCGCGCTTTACCAAAAGCATTAAGGTCACTATATCACATCATACGGCTTATGCCTAATCTTTTTTCCTTTACCAAAAACAAGATAGATTAGATTTTTACACCGATAAAGGTTTTTTGCCGACTTAGTTCTACAAGATATATACTTGCGCCCTTGTCGGCTGAACCTTTCAAAACTACATCAAAATAATAGATTTTCTTATGCAAATCGGGTTTTATTTTGATTGAGCGCTAGTGAGGATACCAGAACATGCCTTTAATGCCTTCTGGATCAGCCATAAACCCCATAGTCCGGTAGAAATCTACAACATGGGGATCTGCAAAGAGAGTGACATTACTAATTTCTTCACTTCTCAGTTTTTTGAGAACGTATTTCATCAGTGCTTTACCCAGTCCTTGACTTTGAAAGTCTGGGTGAACCACGACATCCCAAATAGTGGCATTAAACGCGTGATCTGAGGTAGCGCGGGCAAAACCAATGAGCCGCTTTTGGTTTCCTCTCACCTGCCACATTGAGGCGACAAGAAAACTATGCTCAATAGCTTTTTTCACTTTTCTTAGAGGACGACGCGACCAACCAACTGCATCACAGAGTTCTTCTAGCTCATACAGGTCAATATCTCGCTCCGTACTGAAGACGATGCGAGTTTCCTTTGAAGAAGCTTCGCTAATGCTGCTGGGGTTGGAGTTGCCCGCAGCATCCACACGTTCTTCAAAAGGGTTTGTCCTAGTTGTCGCTACAGATTCAGGAGTACTAAACCAAGTTTTCCAAAAACCCATGCCAACGTGGTTCGGGTAGTATAACTAAATTGGTTTCCACTCTCAGGAGTGTTGATTCACGTTTAATATAGCTACCTCCATTTGCTACCCCTTACACTCAAAATTTTTCGGTTGTTTTCGGGATTTGCAATGGTAACAGCTATTTAGAGCGTGTTTCACACCAATCATTTTCAACTTTAGCATTTTGTTGTAAAGGCTAGGAGAAATTCCCCAAAAGTAAGGATATAAACTAATTCAAAATTCAAAATCACTTCCTATTCACTCATCCTCTTGTTGGCTAAAGGAATTGGACACCGAAGTTATGATGGTCAGAAGTCTCTGCTTAGAATCAAAATTTAATATGGAAAACCAAATCCTGATAATTGCTCGTATAGAGCTTAAATGCAGGTTAGCTTAGGAGTGAATTGTATACAAGAGATTGAGTATTTGGGAAAATTCTTCCCTAGTCCCCAACATCCAGCCCCTAGTCCCCAGGTGATGAAAGCAAGCGAGTCTTACCCTTAACAATGGCTTCTGGTTTAAAATCTTCAACACTGGAACTTCTAAAGCGCTTTAACCGAGCGTTTCCCCAGTTTTATGAGCAATTCGTCAGCAGTGAGATTCAACTGCAAAATTTGCGCCTAGCCTACCGTCTGTATAAAACTAGACGCGCTGTGATTGAACTGAAACCGGAAGGTAGTAAAAGTGCTTTGCATTTTGCTTACCGTAACCAGTCTTTTCTCCTCAGCGATATTTTTGGTGTACTAGCAGCTTATGGGTTGACTATTCACGGTCTGAGCCTATACGGTCAGATTCGTCCGCCAATGTTAGTTTTTATCAAATTGTTGGTATCTCGTGGTAGTAAAGCCTTGACCGAGAAAACCGCAGAAAATGTCTGTCGTGCCATCCGAGAGGCTTTAGGAGGTCGGTTTGAGGTAGAAGAGATGCTGGCTGTAGAATTTAATCTTGATACTGGCTTAGAGCAGGTACAAACTGAGTTCTATGTCGATCCGGTCTTTCATCTCCCTGCCTTGGTGATTGAAGCCGATAATCAACCAGGATTATTCTACAAAGTGATGTACGCCATCTGGCAGGAAGACCTGCTGGTAGTCAATGCCAATTTATTGGTTTGGCGTGGACGTACACGGCTAATTCTCTACTTATTGGGGCCAAATGAAAGCCTTATTCCTGAATATCTCGGTCACAAAATTGCCGAAGGAGTGCGACAGAGGTTGCTGGGGAAATGAGAAAATTGAGGAGTTATGAGTTAAATAATTCGTAATTCATAATTTGTAATTAAAAATTAACAATTCCTAACTCTTAACTCCTGTAAAGACGAGATTAATCACGTCTCTCTTCCTATTCCGTATTTAGTCGCACCCGCCCTTCGGGGTACGATATAAACATGGCAACTATCGAAATCTTGGGCGTTCCACACGCATACGAGCTAACGGCTCCCACTTCCTGCCCCCACGCTTTAGTATTTATCCACGGTTGGCTCAATAGCCGTGGATATTGGCAACCTGTGATTTCCCGCCTATCAGATGATTTGCAGTGCCTTTCCTATGA
Organism: Nostoc sp. FACHB-133; assembly: GCF_014698055.1. Classification (NCBI taxonomy): domain Bacteria; kingdom Bacillati; phylum Cyanobacteriota; class Cyanophyceae; order Nostocales; family Nostocaceae; genus Nostoc; species Nostoc sp. FACHB-133. The sequence goes on along the minus strand of NZ_JACJSH010000006.1, from coordinate 103,483 downwards.
TTTGCGGGGTTTTGGTGAATCCCAGTCCCTGGTACAAACCGATTTTAGTCGGGCACAAGCGTCTCTAAGTCTGATGCCCATCTCGAATAGTGCGGTTGGTTCACCAATCGATTCTCTTTATACTCCTGTTGCTTATGCTCAGGATTTAGCCATTCTCCTAAAACAGCTGAATATTACTAGTGCTTGGCTAATTGGTCACTCCTTGGGAGGTACGATCGCGCTTTGGGGAGCAGATCAAATACCTGAGTGCGTTAAGGGAGTTATCTGTATCAATGCTGGCGGTGGTATTTACCTGAAAGAAGCCTTTGAGCAGTTTCGCTCGGCAGGTCAGAAATTTTTGCAAGTCCGCCCGCGTTGGCTCTCCCAAGTGCCTTTGATTGATTTGCTGTTTACGAGAGCCAGTGTAGTGCGTCCTTTAGACCGCCATTGGGCACGTCAGAGGCTGATTGATTTCGTTGTGGCTGACCCAGAAGCAGCGTTAGGAACTCTGTTAGATTCCACAACGGAGGAAGAAATCAATCGTTTACCTGAGCTAGTATCCCAACTGAAGCAGCCAGTTTATTTTTTGGCTGGTGCTGAGGATAAGGTTATGGAACCCAAGTATGTACGCCATTTAGCTAGCTTTCACAGATTGTTCCAATACTGTGGTGACAATGTTTTGGAAATTCCTAATTGCGGACACCTAGCTATGTTGGAACAGCCGGATGAAGTGGCTGATCGCATTCGGTCGATAGTCATTAGTCATTAGTCATTGGTCATTGGTGGTTACTAAGGACAAATAACTACTCAACAGGGTGATATAACTTCATCACTTGGGTCAGCGCTAACCTAGATTCAACGCCTAATGTAAGAGGCGACGTATGACCATGAGATAGATGATCGGCGGCGGCACAGCCGATCATAGCGGCATTATCGGTACAGAATTTCAGAGGTGGGAATAGGACACGGAGGTTATGTTTAATGGCGGCAGCTTGGAGGTTTTTTCTCAACCCACTATTAGCTGCTACACCGCCGCCAATGGCAATTGTGTCTAAACCATAGTCTAGGGCACAGGCGATCGCTCTTTTGGTTAGCGATCGCGCTACAGTTTCCTGAAAGCTAGCTGCTACATCTGCCACTGGCACTTGTCCACCATCTTTCTCTAATTGCTGCACTAAACGCAATACAGCCGTTTTTAACCCACTAAAACTCGCATCATAACGATGAAACCCGCCGCCAGGTAAAGAAACTTTTCCTTCTGGAAGAGCAAAGGCTTGGGGATTTCCTTGTTGTGCCAACTTGTCAATTACTGGCCCACCGGGATAACCTAGCTTTAATAATCGCGCCACTTTATCAAAGGCTTCACCCGCAGCATCATCACGAGTTTGCCCCAGTGTTTCGTAATTACCACAATCTTTGACGAAAATCAAGCTTGTATGTCCGCCAGAAACTAATAAACTCAAGAAAGGGGGATTTAGACTTGATTCGCTCAAGTAAGTTGCATAAATGTGACCTTCGAGGTGATGAACTCCCAAAAATGGCTTGTTGTGTACCATTGCTAGGGTTTTGGCAGCAGTTAACCCCACCAAGAGCGCTCCTACGAGTCCAGGGGCGCAAGTGGCGGCAATTGCGTCAATTTGTCCCCAGTCTAGCTGGGCTTGCTCTAGGGCTTGTGCGATCGCAATATTTATCGTTTCCAAGTGCTGGCGAGATGCGACTTCTGGCACTACCCCGCCATACTGCTGATGGACTGGAATTTGCGAGGCGACAATACTGCTACAAACTTTACGATTGTTAACAATTGCGACGGCAGTTTCATCACAACTGGTTTCTATAGCTAAAACGGTTGTCATTTAAAGTAATGAGTGCTGAGTCTGGAGTCCAGAGTAATCAAGAGAAAATCTTGCTTCTTTACTACCCTACAACAACAATTCTTCTACTCAGCACTCAAGACTTCACACTCTATTTTGGTTGAGAAGCTTTAACTTTTATTTACTTAAACTTTACTCGGTTCCCACCCAAGAGTATGATGACTTCCTAGTTATGCAAATAAACAGCTGTACAAGCCGCTTCGTTTTGTACAAAGAACTTCTTGTTTTGTAATAAAAGGAAACAACTCTATGCGACGATTGTTTGCTTTGATGTTAGCGATTTGTCTTTGGTTCAATTTTGCCTCCCCAGCACAAGCTTTAGGGGCTAATTTGACACCGTGCAAGGACAATCCCGCTTTTCAAGAGCTAGCAGCTAATGCCCGTAATACCACCGCCGATCCCCAATCAGGGAAAAAACGGTTTGAGCGTTATTCTCAGGCGCTGTGCGGTCCTGAAGGCTATCCTCACTTAATTGTTGATGGTCGTCTAGATCGGGCTGGTGACTTTTTGATCCCCAGCATTCTGTTTCTATATATTGCTGGTTGGATTGGCTGGGTAGGTCGTACTTATCTGCAAGCAATCAAAAAGGAATCTGATACTGAACTCAAAGAAATCCAAATCGATCTTGGTTTGGCACTCCCTATAATTGCGTCAGGCTTTACTTGGCCTGTAGCAGCACTGCAAGAGTTTCTCTCTGGAAAATTAGCAGCCAAAGATTCAGAAATCACTGTTTCCCCACGCTAAATCAGCTTAACTAATTCATTCGTTTTGGAGAATAAATTCATGGCAGACAAAGGCGATCAATCATCATATTTGATTAAGTTTATTTCCACAGCACCTGTGGCAGCTACCATCTGGCTGACAATCACAGCAGGTATCTTGATTGAATTCAACCGCTTTTTCCCCGACTTACTTTTCCACCCACTGCCATAGGTAGAAAATGGAATTTAGCACAGTTGAATTTCTTGTGTTTTTCCTAAAATTATGTAGTTGATGTATTCAGCTTAGTTAAGCAGAATTATCACCAAAATAGGCAGCACAAAGAGTTTTTTGAAACTCGCGATCCTGTTTACAGATCGCGAGTTTCACACTTTTAAAATTAGCTAAATTAATTTTTCTAAACTTCTTAGCCAAAAGACATCTTTAGCTACAATTATTATTAATATAAAAATGCCACCATTTTAAATTTAGAGGCGAACATAAAATATGGCACAAGCTGTAGACGCATCAAAAAATCTCCCCAGCGATCCCAGAAATCGGGAAGTTGTTTTCCCTGCATTTCGCGATCCCCAACTGGGAAACCTAGAAACTCCGGTTAATGCTTCTCCCTTGAGCAAGTGGTTCATTAATAACTTACCTGCCTATCGCCCAGGTCTGTCTCCTGCTAGACGCGGTTTAGAAGTTGGCATGGCTCATGGTTACTTGCTATTTGGCCCCTTCGCAAAATTGGGCCCACTGCGGGATACAGCTAATGCTAATTTGGCTGGGTTACTGGGAGCCATCGGCTTGGTGGTTTTGCTCACCGCTTGTCTATCCTTGTATGCTAATAGCAATCCACCCAAAGCACTTCCTAGCGTTACCGTACCTAATCCCCCGGTAGATGCTTTTAACTCTAAAGAAAGCTGGAACAACTTTGCCAGTTCTTTCTTAATTGGTGGTATTGGTGGTGCAGTAGTTGCTTACTTTTTGACTAGCAATCTAGGGCTAATTCAAGGTCTATTTGGTTAATTTAGAAATGAAGAGTTAGGAGTTAGGAGTTGGGAGTGTAAAATTCATAACTTCTAACTCCCGTACAGACGCGATTAATCGCGTCTCTCCAAACTTATTTAAACAAAACCGTTTCAATGTCATTTAAAGCAGTTTCAAAATCGTCATTAACGATTTGAATATCAAATTCATCTGCGGCCTGAATTTCTTCTTGGGCGCGGAGTAAACGACGCGCGATCGCTTCTTCAGAGTCTTGGGCGCGAGAGCGTATCCGTTTCTCCAGTTCATCAAAAGAAGGCGGTAAGATAAAAATGCTCAGGGCACTGGGGAAGGAAGCACGAATTTGTCTTGCGCCTTCTAACTCAATTTCCAGCACTACCAACTTGCCAGATTGAATTTGGTTAAGTACAGCTTCACGGGGAGTGCCGTAATAGTTACCAGCAAATTCTGCCCATTCTAAAAACTCACCTTCAGCCACTAATTGTTCAAATTTACTAAGGCTGACAAAGTAATAATTTTTGCCATCGATTTCTCCTGGACGGGCAGAACGAGTCGTTGCGGATACGGAAAAATAAAGTTCTGGATGACGTTGTAGGAGCGATCGCATTAAAGTGCCTTTACCAACCCCACTAGGGCCAGTCAAAACAATCAATCTGCCTAAATGTAAGCATTCTTCTGTGGTAGCACTACTCTGTATGGGTAAAACTGGCATTATCCCCTCAACCTGTGAATCAATCAATAGATATTATTCATTAGTCTTGTGTTCCCGGCCAAGTCCACTAGTGACTAAGGAATTTGTAGCAAGGGTGACAGAAAACTTATCTAATTCACATCGTACTGCTGATACGGTACAAAGAGGAGTAGGAATAATCTAGTGTTAATTATCTACAGTTTGATGATCGCGGGAAATTACAAAGCGATTCGCTACCGTTTCCGGCTGAATTGCTGACAGAATTACGTGGCTGGAATCGGTGATAATTACAGCCCTAGTCCGACGACCGTAAGTTGCATCAATCAGTTGACCTCTGTCCCGCGCATCGGTAATAATCCGCTTAATCGGGGCAGACTCTGGACTGACAATTGCAACTACTCGGTTAGCAGACACAATGTTACCAAAGCCGATGTTGATTAATTGAATCTCCATAAAAAAAACTCACGCCAAAGGCGGTTTGAGAAGCTCGAAATAAACCTATTTCTATGTTATCGCCAAAAAACGGGAGTTACAACGCATAAATTCAAGCCAGCCTTTGTTTTTAAATAATGTCTGCTTTTTTTCGCTGTTTATTGGCTAAACTTGCTGAAAATCTTCCCAAAGGCATAGGCGCAATTACACTGATACAAGCTAGTTGGATGATGTACATTTATTTTGTTTGAAACAAGTATCTAGCTCGGAAATTAATGAGAGCAAAATCGACTGTTTGCAGAAATAGGGAAAAGGGAAAAGGGTAATAAAAATCTCTTTCTCCCTCTTGCAAAAGCTACTTTTAGTGCTTTTCGTTTGTATGCAATAAACTCTGTTCCCTCTGCGAGAAGGCTACAGTGTACATACAAGTAATACCGCAGCCATACCTTGTAAATCTCGTACTGCGTTTTCATCCCCACAGGGGTAGAAGTCGCGAAGCCAACCAACGCACTGGTTTCTCTGCGTTAGCCTGGGGGAAGCCGCTACGCGTCTAGATTATTTCGTTATCCCCTAACTTGTGCGTAAGTCCTATAAATCAATACGGTTCAGTTAAGGCTAAAACTCTTTATCAAAGTCAAATTTTTTAACGAACCGCAGAGGCACAGAGGGAACACAGAGAAGAAAAAAATGCCTAACTGAACCGTATTGTCCTATAAATGATCAGATCAATTCATTCCACTTGAGTGGACTTTGGCTATCAGCTCATAACTTCAGTTCTGGGCGGGATTATTTTCCACCATTCACAGCACGCATCCGTCGGACACTTCCAGCTTGGCAATCGCGTAACCAAGTATTCACCGCTTGGGCAACAGTGCCATTACTACTATCGCGTGGCGGGGATAATAGCTGCTGTGCTGAATTGGAACCAGTTTGAGAAAACATCATCACTAAATGCCAACCAGTTGAAGTTTTAGTCAACAACAGCCAGTGGAATTCCTGCAATTCGATCGCTTTCTTTCCTATGTACTGGCGCTCCAAGGTAGTAAAGAAAACTTGCTCAACTCCTGATGCAGAGCTTTTAGATGCATCTGCACTATATTCTTCAAGGTTAAGGGGCAGAGGAGTAAACTCAGGTCTTCCTGCCACTAACATATAACTGTAAATATCGCTACTTCTGCTGAGGCGACGGGCGCGTTGACTGGCGCGATTAGTATAACTAGGTAAATCTTGGAGTAGCTCTATAGTTAATGTTTCTAAATTTTGCTCAGAACAGAAAGATTTCGCCCCGTCGTTGATCTTTTCTCTTTCTGCTAGCGCCGAGGAGTTAGGGGTAAGGCTTTTCGAGAACGCTGGGTAAGTAAAGCTATTTGATACTAAAATCCAAAAGCCACAAGCTACAAGCCAACTATAATTTTTCTTCTTGAGTGAAGAGGCAAGATTTTTCTCCCCTACACCCTGCACTCTGTCTCCCAGTTTCTCACTGACTCTTAGCTTCATGCCACCGTGGTTAACTCCTCAGAAATCCTCTTCCAGGCTAACTCTGGCTCAGTAGCAGTAGTAATGGGACGGCCAATTACTAAATAATCTGCACCAGCTTTCATAGCTTGTGCTGGAGTGAGCGATCGCTTTTGATCGCCAATATCAGCCCAAGTTGGTCTAACGCCCGGACAAACTAGCAAAAAGCGATCTCCACAAGTCTCTCGTAGCTGTGCCACCTCTTGAGGCGAACAAACTACCCCATCCAAACCACATTCTTGAGCCAGTAGGGCCATTTCTAGGGCATATTCTGGCAATTCCAGAGGTATTTTTAAATCAAATGCCAACTGCCTAGCCGAAATGCTCGTCAGCAGGGTAATAGCAATTAACTTTGGCGGTTGTACACCCGCTTGGGCTGCCCCTTCGTGTGCCGCTTCAATTGCAGCTTTCAGGGCATCTCTACCAGCAGTAGCATGAATTGTCAGCAAATCGACTCCGTATCTAGCTGCACTCCGGCAAGCACCAGCAACGGTGTTGGGGATATCATCAAACTTTAAATCTAAGAAAATGCGCTTTTCCTTAGACTTTAGGACTTCCAGAATTTTGGGGCCAGTGCTGGTAAACAACTCTAAGCCGACTTTCCAAAAACCGACTTGCGGGAGTTGATCTATAAGAGCGATCGCAGCTTGCTCATCTGGTACATCCAAAGCGACAATAATTTTTTCTTCTGCATTCATACGTGGTTTCTTGCTAACGACTTCCCAGTCTCTAGTTCCCATTTAAGGTACTAGGCGTACAAACTTATTTTTCCCAACTTGTAAAACCTTACCTTGTAACTGGGCAGAATCGTCAAAAGTAGTATCAACATCGGTAATGCGATCGCCATCTAAGCGCACTCCACCTTCTTGAATTTTCCGCTTACCTTCCCCTGTACTTTTGCATAAGCCAGTGACATTGAGAATATAGGCTAATTTAGCGGGATGCGATATCTCAGTTAGAGAAAATTCGGGAACTGCACCTTCTTTTCCGCCACTTTGGGCTGCTTCTTTGGCTTCTTTGGCGGCTGTTTCGCCGTGGTACTGTTTGACGACTTCCCATGCCAGGAGTGTTTGGCGATCGCGGGGATTTTCTGGCAGATTATCCAAAGGTAAATCCGTCAGCAGTTCAAAATATTGTGACAGCAGATTATCTGGAACCCCTTGCAACTTCTGATATTTTTGACCCGGATGTTCTGACAACCCAATATAATTACCTAGAGATTTGGACATTTTTTGCACCCCATCTGTACCAATCAAAATTGGCAGCAGCATCCCAAACTGGGGCTTTTGACCAAAATGGCGCTGCAAATCTCTGCCCACAGCGATGTTAAATTTCTGATCAGTCCCTCCTAATTCCACATCTGCTTCCACGGCAACGGAATCGAAACCTTGCATTAATGGGTATAGGAACTCATGGATAAAAATCGGATTCTCTTTTCTATAGCGATCGGCAAATCCTTCCTTAGCCAACATCTGCCCCACCGTCATTGTGGAAAGTAACTCCAAAATTTTCTCTAAGTTGAGCTTAGAGAGCCATTCGGAGTTATAGCGCACCTCTAACCTTCCTGGTGTGTCAAAATCCAAGATAGGACGTACTTGGTCAAGATAAGTCTGGGCATTTTGGGCGACATCTGCTTCTGTAAGCTGGCGGCGCACCTCAGATTTACCAGTCGGATCGCCAATGCGTGCTGTAAAATCGCCAATAATTAGAACTGCTATATGGCCTGCATCTTGAAACGCTCGCAGTTTTCGTACTGGTATGCTATGACCTAAATGAATATCAGTACCAGTCGGGTCAATCCCCAACTTGATCCTTAAAGGTTTGTTTGTAGTTGCCAAAAGCTTTTCTAGACTTTCACTGTTAACATCTACTGGTTGTGGAAAAACTTCTACAACACCACGACGCAGCCAAGCAAAATCTTGCGTCATACTAGAAAATCCACTGTTAGCTATGTTTTGCCCACTAGAAGTTAAGTTGGTTATAAACACTTGCAATTTATCCACTTTCTCATCTGCCAAACTACTATAATTGCAAAAAATTAACCGCCTTGCTTCATCCAATCAATTACAGTTAAATTTATAAGTGAGGAAGTGAAATCGCCGTGTCGTCTTCTAGGACTTTTGAAGATAAACAGCCACAACGTCGGGCTTCATCAGGTTTTGAGTTTTTGAAAGGAGTTGGTCAGGTAACTGGGGGTACTCTGCTCTCAATTACCATGTTGGCAAGTTCCATTGTAGCCGGAGGACTGGTTGGTTTAGCCATTAGTTTCCGTAATTTGCCAGATGTAAGACAGCTACGTAACTTCTTTCCCTCAGAAACAACTTACATCTATGACGTTAAGGGTAAACTTTTAACGAGTATCCACGGGGAAGCTAACCGGGAAGTCGTACCCCTGGATAGAATTTCTCCGAACTTAAAACGGGCGGTATTAGCAAGTGAAGATAGTCACTTCTACGATCACCACGGTATTAACCCCACTGGTGTTGGCCGCGCTATAGTAGTTAACGCTGTAGCAGGTGGAGTCAAAGAGGGTGGCTCTACTGTTACTATGCAATTGGTCAAAAACCTGTTTTTGTCTCAAAAGCGTGCCTTTACCCGCAAGTTGGCGGAGGCCGTGCTGGCAATTAGGTTAGAGCAAATTCTCACCAAAGACCAAATTTTAGAAATGTACCTCAATCAAGTTTATTGGGGTCATAACAATTATGGTGTACAAACGGCAGCCCGCAGTTACTTTAATAAGTCATCAGAATATTTAAGCTTGGGTGAGTCAGCAATGATGGCGGGTTTGATCCAAGCACCAGAAGAATTCAGCCCCTTTGTGAGCATGAAGCTGGCAAAACAGAAACAAAAAGAAGTGCTGGGGCGGATGCTGGAATTAAACTGGATCAACCAGTCTGAGTATGACGATGCCCTCAAGCAGGAAATAAAACTTGGTAGAATCAAATCTTTTCAAGGTAGTGCCCTACCTTATGTAACCAACACCGTAGCGCAGGAATTGGCTAAGAAGTTCGGGCGTGAGACACTACTCAAGGGTGGGATGCGCGTCCAAACTACAGTTGATGCCAAGTTCCAAATCATGGCAGAGGAAACTGTCGTTAAGTGGCATAAAACACTTTTAGATCAAGGATTATCTAAGAACCAAATGGCTCTGGTGTCTATCGATCCGCGCACGCATTTTATCAAAGCACTAGTGGGCGGTATAGATCCTAAGACCAGTGAATTCAATCGTGCGACTCAATCTCAACGTCAGCCTGGATCGTCCTTTAAACCCTTTGTATACTATACTGCTTTTGCTACTGGGAAATATGCACCAGACTCAACGGTGGTAGATTCCCCAGTCAGTTATCGAGATGGTAACGGTTGGTACTTTCCCAGAAATTATGATGGTGGTTTTAGCGGAGCTATGCCAATCCGTAGAGCTTTAGCCCAGTCACGTAACATTCCTGTAATCAAGATTGGTAAGGCTGTGGGGATGAATCGAGTGATCGAAACTTGTCGTACCTTGGGTATTATGAGTCCGATGGAACCTGTTACTTCCTTGCCTCTTGGTGCAATTGGCGTTACACCTCTGGAAATGGCTAGTGCTTATGCAACTTTTGCTAATTATGGTTGGCAGTCACCACCAACTGTAATTGCCCGTGTCACTGATAGTAGTGGTAACGTATTGCTAGACAACACTCCCAAGCCTCAGCTAGTTCTCGATCCTTGGGCATCGGCAGCAATTATTGATGTGATGCGATCGGTAATTTCTGAAGGTACTGGTAAAGGTGCTGCTATCGGTCGTCCAGCTGCGGGTAAGACCGGAACAACATCATCCGAAAAAGATATTTGGTTTGTTGGTACTGTGCCACAGTTAACAACTGCGGTTTGGGTAGGCAGAGACGACAACAGACAACTAGCTGACCATGCAACAGGTGGTGTTATGGTTGCTCCCATCTGGAAAGACTTTATGGAGAAGGCACTTAAGAACACACCAGTAGAAAACTTCAAGCCACCTTCCCAGTTTTCTCGCCCCAAGTCACAATAACTTTGGATTTTAGATTTTAGATTTTGGATTTTGAATTTTGGATTGGCAATTAATCCAAAATCTAAAATTAACTAAGCCTGTTTTTCTAGCTCGGATTTCATCCGTTCTAAAGTCAGGTGCATTTGGTCAAACATTTGTTGCGGGGTGACACCGAATTGACCTAATTGCGTTTTCAGCTGTTCTACGGTCATTTGTGCCATAAAATCTTCTGATAGCTCGAAGCGCTTCATAAAGATGCGATACCGATCCATCATGGCTTCCATTTGCTCAATAAACAGCTTTTTGCCATCTCGGTCAAATTTGCCGTAGTTGTTACCAAGCTTGATTAGCGCTTGATAATCTTCAAACAGTTGTTTTGCTTCTTGCTGAACTATCTCAGAATCGAAGAATCCCATATTGCTTATATTAAACTGAGCGCCCAGACTCAGTAGCTTAATAGTTTTACTTCTATTTATTATTTTAGTCTAGGTGAGTAATCTAGTGACGAAGCTTCGGTTTTAGTACGGTTTGTTACCGAAATTTCAACACTTGACTTGAGAACCTTTTCGCTGTGTAAACCGACTTAATAAAGCCGCAATACTCATAGCTTTAGCCATTGATTTAGGATTGGTGTTTTCACCCAGTTGAATTTTCAGTTCGGGAGCGTATTTTAAGGCTAGTGAATTTTTTGGGTTAAGTTTTAATGCTTGACAGATGTAAACCCTAGCCATCCCCATAAATTTTTGTTTGAGATGCACCAAACCTAATAAGGCATAATAGTCGCTGTTATTCGGCTCTAATTTTATGGCATCGCGCAGTTCTTGAACAGCTATAGTCCATTTTCCTAGCCTGACATACTCAATAGCTCGCTGGTAGTGACGTTGAGAGTAGTTTGTCAAAACTGGTTTGACATCAGTTGATGTCAATTCAACTGGGTTAACTTTTACTTCAGAGATTATGGGAACAGTTTTTTGTGGTAAGAAGAGGTCTGGTTTATGCAACCGTAGGTATACTAAATTCAGTATAGTAATTTGTTGCGTCACCTGATAAAACTGATCTAGTGATTTGTATTGAGCTTCTGCATAACAGGCGATCGCTTCTTCATAAAACAATTCTGCTTCGGGTGTAGACATTTTCATAATTTCCTGAGCTATGGCACTTTGAGAAGACAAAGGCTTCTGCTCTAAAACTCTTGCATCCGATCGCAGCATAGCGATCGCAATCAAGCGCTTCTGTCGATGCTTCAGTTGTTGATAAGCTGGGTTGATTAAATGGCTAAATATTGCCGTTGCTAATTTTTGGTCTGGATTGGAGTTTTTGGCATGGCGATCGGGATGTAGCAGCTTCGCTAAAGTGTGATAGCGTTTGAAAATCTGGCGATCGTCAGCAATTACAGAAATTCCTAGCACAGCGTAAGGATCACAAAGCTTTTCAACCCATCCTGGCGGTAGCAAGGTCTGTGACATAGTAGTAATAAAGCTGTTAAAAACTTAAAATTAGCATCAAAGCTCAATGCACAGTCATGTGAAACTTACTCAAATTTCTTCAAATACTAAATTGTGTGGGAACTTTCGAAAGTCTGGAGAGCAAGCCAGGGTAGTTGACTGTTTGATTGTAGGAACTGTGGTATTGGTAGATTTATTAGAAATATGTTGACTAAGCGCAAAAGTCGAAGCGTTGCTGCTGTTTTAGCTTTTTCTGGCACGCTGACAATTTCAGGATTACATAAATTCTATCTGGGACAGCCTCTGTGGGGTGTTTTGTATGTATTACTTTCCTGGACACCTATCCCCAAGGTAGCTAGTGCCATTGAGGGAGTTTGGTATTTAGCTCAAGACGAAGAAGCTTTTGATCGTAATTTTAATCTAGGCAAGTCAGCGACAAGAAATTCACAAAAGGTAAGTAATCAGGTAGGAGCGATGGCTGACGCAATGCGAGAATTAGATGCTTTGCGTCAGGATGGACTGATTTCAGAGTATGAGTTTGAGCAAAAGCGCCGCCAATTGCTAGACCAGATTTCTTGAGGTAAGCGAGAATCATGAATAACTGGCTACCTTTGAATCCCAGGCTGCAAAAACTCCGCGCCAAGCTCCTCAACGATCCCTACTATCGCTTACAATCTGGGGAAGAAATTCAGCTAGCGGCCAAATTAGGTATTCGCATTGATGCCAATCAAGCCACTGTAGACGATTGGTTACGCCTACCAGGTTTGTCAATTCACCAAGCGCGATCGCTTGTAGAACTTTCGCATTCTGGTGTTAAATTTTACTGTATTGAAGACATCGCTGCGGCTTTGGCTATACCAGCGCCGCGTCTGGAGCCATTAAAGCCTCTGCTGAATTTTATTTACTATGACCACGAATCTTTAGAAAGTGCTACACATTTAGTCAATCCGAATACAGCAACAGTCGAAAAGTTAGCACAAATTCCATTTATAGATTTATCTTTAGCGCAAGCAGTGGTTCAAAATCGGCAATCCTCCGGGTCTTACCGTAACCTAGCTGATTTCCAACGACGGCTGGAGTTACCTGGTGATGCGATCGCGCAACTGATGTACTATTTAAGGTTTTAAGTTAGAAGTTATTTTAAAACTTCTAACTCTGCTAATTTTAGATTTTGATTCGAACCTTTGGTGCGCTTACAGCGCAACTTGGATTGAAAGAAAAATCTAAAATCCAAAATCCAAAATCCAAAATTGATTAAATGAATCCAATGCGATCGAGAGGCCAAAAACGAAATGTTGCCCGACCAATGACGTTTTCTCTGGGTAAAAAGCCCCAATAGCGAGAGTCATTACTATCATTGCGGTTATCTCCCATGACAAAAAATTCGTCTTCTGGGACTTTCACTGCTTGATATGGCTGATTTGGTGGTTCAGCAATGTAGTCTTCTGTTACGGGTTGACCGTTGAGATATACTTTGCCAGAATCAACACTAATTACCTCACCAGGCTGGCCAATAACCCGCTTGATGAAAGCTTGGTCTTTAGGATATCCCCGACGTTGTAGTTCTGCGGGTGGCTGAAAAACAATAATATCCCCAGTTATAGGAGGGTGAAAATGGTAGGATATTTTTTCAACTACCAAGCGATCGCCAGTATGTAAGGTTGGCAGCATCGAATCCGAAGGTATATAGCGGGGTTCGGCGATAAAAGTTCTGATCAGAAATGCTAAACATAATGCGATCGCAATTAAAATCAGATTTTCTTGCCAACTACGCAATACTTTTGACGACGCACGTTCTTCTTTTGCATCACTTTCGTGAGGAATCATAAAAATTTGTAGCCAGTTTCAGAAGTGGGACAAATACCTTGATTATTTTGACTCAAAAGGTATACTAGTAAACAATCTAGGTTCTGCATAAACCCATACATATATTAAACAATACAGTTATTACGTCTACCAAACATAAGTAAAAGTACTGTAAATAAACGATTACCTCTTTAAGGGAATATAAGCTAATGATTAAGATTCCTCAATAATTTAAGAATCCTAATTCTAATTGCTGCAATTATAATATAAGGCAAGTTATTAGATAATTTTCAGTTTTACTGCGTTCTCCTAAAAAAGCTAGTTACCGATTGATAAAGCAATACATACAGTCGGTTTTTATTTGAGAAGAAAATTGGTCGTTAAGTAGCAAAACTGCTTACGACATATATAACAGTATCTGCTTCACTTCACAAAAAAAAGCCGAGGTCAGTCTTGGTAGTTGAGTTAAAATCAAATATATTTGATATGTATTATTAAATCATATTACATAAAATCAACTACTATTACAATGTAATTTTAAACACAGAATTACAGCCCTAACAATTGATAGCAGTAAAAAATATTACGTTTAAATGTAGAATTCAATAGTATAAATGTTATGTAGAACCCATATTTGATTTTTGAAAAAACTCAGTACAACTGACAAAGCCTTCTTTTCTATTGACTATTGTCTACCTAGGCACTTAGATTCAGAAATCTCAGAAATCGAAGCGAATTCCTAATATTATGATGATTTTAACAACTTAGCTTATATACACGCGAATTTTTCCGTAATTACACGGTGACAGTACATATTAAAGTGTACTATTAATAAGATATAAATCTCCATCATTATCGAGAAAAACATTAACCGACAAAAGTCATTAGCAATTTAATTTAAAGTATCAGCATTAAAAATAGAATTAAACTGCCGATAAAATTATTTTTGCTAAATTGGTCAAAAGTATCTAGATTAACGAATAACTGCCCCTTGGCAATGAGAAACTATATTGAATCAATTTTCGTCTGGTCTATTTCCTAGAAAGTACAAGGTAATATTCTGTCAGTTGAAAATTTAACTTTTTCTTAAAAAAGAAGCAATAGCAGCAGGCAGTAGAATATATCTTATCAACAATAGAACTAACAGTTTGCTAGACTCATTTTTGAAAGATACTCCGCCCTTTGTAAGTAGTTTTGTATGTTAATCACATAATTCACTAAGTTGTATAATTTACAACTTTAGTGTCACAGTGTCTGAAGATAACAACTTCAGTCCGCGAAAACTACAAATTGAATACGCGACAGTCTAGCTCATCTTATTTGTGAAGCTATAAAACTTGAAATGATAATGCTGCCTTCGCTGTGAAGTGAAAGACAGAAACTAATTCAGAACTCCTGTTAAGAGGATTTTGGGGTGTGGCTAATTATCTAATTGTACTCCTTCTTAGAGCTAGAGGTAAGAATGTGGAAATGCAGACCTTGCCTTTTATGAATGGGTTGACATTACACGGTACCAAGTATTGTGTAAGCATTGATTCTCATTGAAATCTCAAGTATGTAGGTTCAGTTAAAGCCATATAGTCTATTGTGAATCTTCGTTAGCCCAAATTCCAATTTTCAGAATTACCAGTAACTAACTGGTATTTAAGATATCTAAAAAAATGTACTATGACGTACCGTCATAACCGTGGTTGATGGTTCGATCTTTGAAGGAGCTATGAGGTGGAAAACAATAAGTCGTTTCTGTGGCCAGAAGGAATATTAATTGCACTGCTTGCTTTAGGTGGTGTTTTTAGCCTTGCTTTCATGATGCTTCTGAGGCCAAATGCCTCAGAGGCTCAGAGTAGACAAAATCAAAATATCGATGTCAAAGATGTGGCTGCAAATGTAGGAACTCAGCAGCGTATTGAAAAATTAAAGGCGGCCATGTTTACAAGTTGGCAGCAAGAAGCCCAAACAAAAGGGCTATCCTACGCTGTGCCATCACGTTTTCAAGGGGCAATAATTGAAGAGGCAAAACTAACTCAGGGTGAAAAAGTGATTGCTCTCACCTTTGATGATGGCCCTTGGCCTGACACTACAGAGCAAGTGCTAGATATTCTGAAATCAAATAATATCAAAGGAACGTTTTTTGTTGTTGGGCAGAACCTAAAAAATTATCCAGAAATAGGAAAGAAAATTGTAACTGAAGGTCATGTCATTGCTAACCATACTTGGCATCACTGGTATCACTTTTTTAATCAACAAGCAGCAGCTTTTGAAATTGATCGCACAACAGACCTAATTTATCAAATCACAGGCGCTAAAACAAATCTCTTCCGACCGCCTGGTGGGAATCTGCACAATGGATTGTCTGCTTATGCTAGAGGACAGAAGTATGCTGTGATCATGTGGTCGGCTGACTCAACAGACTACAAATTACCGACTGTACCAAAGTTGATAAATAACGTAATTAAAGATTCGAAACCTGGTGGTATTGTGCTAATGCATGATGGTGGTGGGAACCGTTCTCGAACTGTACAAGCCTTACCAGAAATTATTAGCAACTTTAGAAAGCAAGGCTATCGCTTTGTGACTATTCCAGAACTTTTAGAAATAGAAGATACAGGTCAAAAGTTGCTTGCAAATAAAAAGCAATAATTATGGTTAATTGGTCAATAATAATTGGCTAAAAACTAAAATTATATTTTTTGTTTAAAATACATTATTTTTGAATCACTTAAAAAAAGATTCCCCTTATAAAGGGGAATCTTTTTATATCTCTACTCTATTCTCAGAAGTTAGTTCATGTGTCTGTCTTAGCAATCCAAAGAATTTTTCGCTGAAGTTATTAATGACTAGTTACTAAACTAAACTCAGTTGTTTTTTCAGGATTAGCTTCTGGACTATCAGCTTCAGAAGGCGGAACCAACTGCCAGAACTTCGGCAAAAATTCTTGCCAGTTTTGCAGAATTTTCTTCGCCTTTGGTGAACCAGTGCGTTCCGCATGAGTTTGGATTAACTCTTGCAGTTGTTTTGCACCTACTTCCGTAATCACCCGTTGGATTTTGACTATTTCCGGATTGACTAACTCACGAAATGAGTCATCTTCATCTAAGAAGTATGCTAGTCCGCCAGTCATGCCAGCAGCGACGTTGCGTCCTACTTTACCGAGGACGACAATCACACCACCAGTCATGTATTCACAGCAGTGATCCCCAGCGCCTTCAATCACTGCGATGCCTTTGGAGTTTCTCACCGCAAAGCGCTCTCCTGCTTGTCCATTGGCAAATAACATGCCACCAGTAGCACCATAGAGGCACGTATTACCAACTATGACATTTTGTGATGCGTTATAGGTAGCATCAGTTGGAGGTTTGATGATGATTTCACCACCATGCATCCCTTTACCTACGTAGTCGTTTGCTTCTCCTTCTAAGGACAAACTTATGCCGGGGAGGTTGAACGCACCAAAGCTTTGCCCAACACTACCTGTGAACTTGAGATTAATTTGTCCATCAAAGCCACTGTCACCATATTGAGAAGCGATCGCTCCCGCTAATCTTGTACCCACTGTTCTGTCAGTATTGACAATAGGGTAAGTTTTTTTGACAGAGGACTGATCCCTAATGGCAGCCTGAATGTCGGGATCGGCAAGGAACTTGTCATCCAAAACCACACCGTTGCTGTGAACTTCTTCATGCACTAACCAGCTACGATTATCTCTGGTATCTGGTAGCTTGAGCAAACAATCAAGATTTAGTGATTGTGTTTTGGTAATTTTTGCCTCTTGGCGCAGTTTCAACAAATCTGCACGTCCAATGATTTCTGACAAAGAACGGTAGCCAAGTCGTGCTAACAAACTACGTACTTCTTCAGCGATGAAGTAAAAGAAGTTGACAACCTGTTCCGGTATTCCCGTAAACCGCTTGCGGAGTTCTTCTTTCTGGGAGGCAACACCCACAGGGCAATTATTCGTGTGGCAGATCCGTGCCATGATACAGCCTTCAGCAATCATGGCGATGGAACCGAAACCAAATTCTTCAGCACCCATCAATGCACCTATTACCACGTCCCAACCACTCTTCAGACCGCCATCTACACGTAAAACCACGCGATCGCGCAGGCTATTTTCCATCAAAACCCGATGCACTTCACTTAAACCCAATTCCCACGGCGACCCAGCGTGTTTAATCGAGCTTAGTGGCGATGCACCTGTACCACCATCATGACCAGAAATTTGGATGATATCAGCGTTTGCCTTGGCTACACCAGCAGCGATCGTCCCAATGCCAACTTCTGAAACTAGCTTCACCGACACCTTTGCTTTGGGGTTAATTTGGTGCAGATCAAAAATCAGTTGCGCTAGGTCTTCAATAGAATAGATATCGTGATGCGGTGGTGGCGAAATCAGCGTTACACCTGGCTTAGAACGCCTTAACATCGCAATGTATTGGCTGACCTTGGGCCCTGGTAGTTGTCCACCTTCGCCGGGCTTGGCACCTTGGGCAATTTTGATTTCAATTTGTTTGGCGTTGACTAGGTACTCTGGTGTGACACCAAAGCGTCCCGATGCAACTTGCTTAATAGCACTATAGGCTTTATCACCATTCCGCAATCCTTTTAAATGAGGTAGGGTTGGTGAGTTACCAGACTCATCGACATCATCTAAAACTTTATAGCGCACTGGATCTTCGCCGCCTTCTCCAGAGTTAGATTTACCGCCAATGCGATTCATAGCGATCGCTAAAGTTTCATGGGCTTCTCTTGACAAAGCGCCTAAAGACATGCCGCCCGTACAGAAACGTTTGACAATCTCAGCTACCGACTCTACTTCTTCTATAGAAATTGGGGTACGCTCACCTTGGAAATCTAGCAAGTCTCGCAATGCAGTTACTGGTCTGCCTTGGAGGTGCTTTTTGTAAACTTCGTAGTGGTCATAGTTTTTGCCATCTAGAGCCTTATGCAGCGCCTTGACCATTTCGGGGCTATTCATGTGGTACTCGCCGCCAGGACGATACTGCACAAACCCCAGGTTTTCTAACTTCTTGGTCGTTAGTTCTGGGAAAGCCTTACTGTGGAAGGAAAGTACTTCATCAGCGAGTTCGCTAATACTCAAACCACCAATGCGGGAAGTCGTACCACGAAATCCTAGTTCGATTAAATCTCCACCAATGCCAATAGCTTCAAAGATTTGGGCTGCTTGATAGCTGGAGAGCAGAGAAATTCCCATCTTGGAGAGAATTTTGAGCAAACCTGACTCTACCGCTTTGCGATAGTTTCCTAAAGCTTGTTCTACGGTAAGGGTGGGAATTTTTTGCACCCCCATTAACTTTTGGGTTCTGGGATCAATGCACCAATCACGTACTGTATCTAAAGCCATATATGGGCAAACGGCACCAGCCCCATAGCCAATAAGACAAGCAAAGTGATGAGTACTCCAGCATTGGGCAGTATTAACAATTAGGGATGTTTTCATCCGCAACCCTTCCCGAATCAGGTGATGATGTACAGCACCGACTGCTAACAGGGGAGGGATGTAGGTATATTCTGTGGTGATACCGTCATTTACCTTATCGGTTAAGATTAAAATCTTTGCACCTGCCCGGACTGATTCAGCTGCTTGTGCTTGTAAAGATTCGACTGCGGCTTTCAATCCTTCAGGGCCGTTGGCGATCGCAAATAGGGTTGACAACTCGGCTGTGGCAAATCCTGACAGCTTTATTGCCTCTAATTCACCATCCGTTAACACTGGCGACTCAAGTTTCAATCTCCGAGCATATTCTGGCTTGGGTTCTAATAAGTTACCTCGTTCACCCAATTCGACTTTCAAAGACATCACTAGCTTTTCCCGCAGGGGATCAATTGCCGGGTTTGTCACCTGAGCAAAGCGCTGTTTGAAGTAGTCATAAAGCAGGTGGGGCTTCGTTGACAGCACTGCTAAAGGAATATCATCCCCCATACAGAAAGTCGGCTCTGAACCTGCAATCGCCATTTGCTGAATCACCATTTCCACATCTTCTGTGGTGTAGCCAAAGGCGGTTTGAAGTTGAAGCAAGGTTTGCTTGTCAATAGTCAATTGTCCTGAGTCATTTGTCATTTGTCCTTTGCCATTGCCATTTGCTAATGACGGATGACTAATGACTAATGACTTTAATTCTTGACGATACTGTTGAAGCCATTCTCCATAAGGGTGCTGCTTGGCAATGCGCTGCTTAATCTCCCAATTCTTCAGCACTTCATGGTTGACTAAATCTACAGCAATCATTTGCCCAGGTCCGAGTCTACCTTTCTCGACAATATCGGCTTCTGGAAAGTCTACTACACCAGCTTCGGAAGCTACAACAATGTAGTCATCTTTGGTGATTAGATAACGAGCTGGTCTTAAGCCATTACGATCTAATGTTGCACCAACTTTTTTGCCATCGCTGAATACCAAAAGTGCTGGCCCGTCCCATGCTTCTTGCAAACCACTGTAATATTCGTAGAAATCAACAATTTCTGGAGATTCACGCAAAGAAGGCTGATTTTGGTAAGCTTCTGGAACCATAATCATTAAAGCTTCCAAGGGGGTGCGTCCAGAACACACCAGTAATTCCAGTACGTTATCTAGGGTAGCTGAGTCGCTGTTATCAATATGAACTAATGGCTTGAGTTCCTTGATGCGATCGCCCCATACAGGATGATTCAGGCTAGCTTCTCGTGCCATCATCCAGTTGATGTTGCCCAATAAGGTATTAATTTCGCCGTTGTGACCCAAAAGCCGCATCGGTTGAGCTAGGGGCCACTTGGGCATCGTGTTGGTACTAAAGCGGCGATGATAGACAGCAAAGGCGCTTTTGTAAGCTGGATTTTTTAAATCTTGATAAAATTCTCCCAATACGGCAGAACGCACCATGCCTTTGTAGACAATTGTGCGATTTGACAACGAGCAGATATAAAATTCTTCTGAGATATTGGTTGCGATTTTACTAATTCGGCGGCGGGTAATGTACAACTGTCGTTCTAATTCATCGCCACTTTTGTCAACAGAAGCTAACAAAACTTGTTCGATCTGGGGTTGATTTTCTCTTGCTTGTACACCCAATAAATCAGATTGCACTGGCACTACTCGCCAACCCAGTACAACTAATTTTTCTTCAGTAGCTACTTGCTCAACTGCCGCTCTAGCTTTTTGTGCTGCTTCCTGGTCTTGTGGGAGAAATATCATCCCCACAGCTATATTATTGGTGGATGGAAATTCCTTCCCTCTTTGGGCAAAGTCTTGTTGGAACAAATCCCAAGGGATAGCTGTCAGTACTCCAGCCCCATCACCAGAGTCTTGATCGGCGCTACAACCTCCCCGATGTTCTAAGCAGGTTAGAGCAGCTAGGGCTTTTTCAACAATTTCGTGGCTGGTATGATTTTGACGATGAGCAATAAAACCGACACCACAGGCATCTCGTTCTTCTACTAACCACTTTTGCCCCTGATAGGTATCTCTTGAGTTGATATTTGCTGTGATTTTCTGCTCTTGATTCATCGGTTGATTATTCATACCCTGTTCCTGAAGTATTGAGTTACCAATTTTGCCACTACTTACGGGAAAAATTTCTAAATTCCACGATGGAGAAATATATAAGCACCGAAATTTAGGGAAAAAAAATTTTAACTTCGGTTTTACTTTCTTAGTTTACCCGTGTTAAAATAGTTGCGTATTTTTTATGTATTTATGCGGTGTCAGAAAATTTACCTCCGCCAAGACATGATTATTGTCCTGACAGTTTCTTTTTTATATTTTGAAGGTAAGTATTTTTTCAATTCCCTTTTTCCAGATGCACGGTAGCTACCCACAGAGCCTATTTCGGCTCACCTGAAACCAAACTCAATGCTGTCTTATGTTTGAAAGCCAAACTCATCCCGATCCGGCAATAAAATCAGCGTATTACAATATATACCCATTTGACAATTCCCAAATATTTTTGTTGTTGTCTGGAGTTTTGCTGCTTACCAGTTGCTTACTATTAACTAGACCTCACTGAAAGTAGCAAAGTTCAGTCAGGATCGACTATCTTAATCCAGTTTTGATAACCAAGACTACCGTGTATAGTGTGGTTAGGATTAGTGCCAGTTAAAACACTTCTTTGCAGTGGCTTTAGCGTCTAAATTTATTTCTGTTTAAAAGAGATAATTAGCCAATATACATAATAGCATCTTTTTTAAGAAATAAAGTCATGTTTTTTTAATATTTTCAAATAATTAGTTAGTTTATACCTTGGGGTAATAGTTTTCAAAAGTACCTAGTAAATTATGGTAAAAATGCCGAGTTGTTGCCAATCAGGGATTAGCGAACGCAGATTCTTCCGGGCTACTGTGTCACCAATACTTTTAACATTACTGTGTTTAACTACTACTGCTGCTAGCAACGCCCAAGAGTTGCCAAAAAACAGCAAATCACTAATCTCCCAGTCACCTGCACCTCCTTTAACAGGGATGGTATCCTCTGGGAATCAAATTTTCCTCAATGGTCGTACTTTACCAGGAACTTGGTTGCAACGGCCGGGAAAATCTGGTCAGATGACAACTCATCTCAGTGATGGGGTATTTAGGCAATTAATCGGAGTAAATTTCTTAAACAGTAGTAGTTCGGCGAAACAACCAATACAGTGGTTTTCGTCGGTGACAACACCACTGGTTTTAGCCACCAGGCTAGTAGGAGCATATCGCTATCTGGATATCACTAATTTTGCTCAAACATCTGGATGGCAAATCCAAGCCAATGGGAACACCTTGGTGATTACTACCCCAAAAGCACAAATTACGAATATTGTTCAGAGCCAGGAACCTCCAGAGGCAAGTGCCCCTTTGCAACAAACTCGCATACTTGTAAATCTAGATCGTCCGACTCCCTGGCAAGTTGCACAAGGATCAGCGATCGCAAAACCGCAAACTCCATCTTCCGATCCAGACACACCAACCCCAAAACCCACTACACCGCCAAATCGAGAGTGGACAATTACCCTGGATGGAATAGCCGATCCACTTTTGATAGAACGCTATACTCCCCAGCCACCAGCAGCAGCGCCAACATTGCTGCCAAACCTGTTCAAACAATTATTACCAGTTACACCAACACAACCAATACCACCAGCCCCTGAACCACTTATTCGACAAGTGCAGGTGGTGAAAAACCAAACGATTATTAGTCTGAGCGTTCCCTTTGGTCTATCCCCTCAAGTGAAGACTATCGCTAATCCCAATCGGCTAATTATCGATATTCGACCCGATCCTCTAGAAGAACGAGATATTACTTGGGCCCCAGGATTACGCTGGCGACAGCATTATGTCAACTTAGGCACAGAACGCTTTCCGGTGGTTTGGTTAGAAGTTAATCCCCGTAAATTTGGGCTAACCTTGAAACCTATGTGGGCTAGTCCTGATGGGCTTGGGGGTACTGCTCCCTTAATTCAAACAGCACAACGTTACTTAGCAGTAGCTGGAATTAACGGTGGTTATTTTAACCGCAATAACAGATTGCCATTGGGTGCGATTCGTCGGGATAGTCAGTGGTTATCAGGCCCCATTCTTAACCGGGGTGCGATCGCTTGGAATGATTCAGGTCAATTTTACTTTGGTCGTCTCACCTTAGAAGAAACTTTAATTACTGCAAATAACCAGCACTTACCAATTTTGTTTCTTAATAGTGGCTACATCCAGAGTGGCATTGCCCGTTACACCCCAGTCTGGGGAGCAACTTACACACCCTTAACGGATAACGAAATTATCCTAGTGGTACAAAAAGACCAAATTACTCAGCAGCTACCAGGTGGCAAAGTTGGTGGGACGGTCGTTCCCATTCCCCAGGATGGCTACCTACTAACTTTACGCGCTAACAGCGTTAGCGCTGCCTCACAGTTACCGATTGGAAGCGCAGTACGTATTTCTAGCAGCACTACTCCCACTGATTTTAGTCGTTATCCCCACATTATCGGAGCCGGGCCGCTATTAATCCAAAATCGTCAAATTGTCCTTGATGCCAAAGCTGAAAAATTCAGCAATGCCTTTATTGCAGAAAAGGCTATTCGTAGCGGTATTTGTACAACTGCAACAGGCACACTGATGATTGCTGCCGTCCATAATCGTGCTGGCGGTTATGGCCCTACATTGGCAGAACATGCCCAATTAATGCAACAGATGGGCTGTGTGGATGCCTTAAATCTAGACGGCGGTAGTTCTACCAGCCTTTATTTAGGAGGGCAACTACTTGACCGATCGCCTAGTACTGCTGCTCGTGTTCATAATGGAATTGGTATCTTCCTGAAACCACGTTAATCAGGGATTAAGGAGTAGGGAGTAAGGGAAAAGAGTTTTGTCCTCAGCATGAGCAGCACCCCGCCCCTCTGCCTCTTTTCAATTCCCAATTCCCAATTCCCAATGCCCTATCTTTTTTAAAGTTTAGAACAAGCTGCCGCTTTGCTTGATAAAGACTTAGTGTAAACCTAAGAGTTTTAATAGTGATGGTTTACACCATCAGGTTTGATTTTGTTATGTTTATCAAGGTGCGAAAAAATTGCTGATTTTCAACGTTGGAACATAGCGCCAGATTTTTTATCAATAGTTAAGAGTACAGACGGTTTGTTATGTCTTCAAATGAGGTAATTATGGCTCGATATCAAGAAACTACACAGACTGACACTCTACACCTACCTTCAACTATCACTTCCAGAGGCGTTGCTGCAACTGAGTTACGTCCTTGGGGTGCTTTTACAGTTTTGGAAGAAGGGCGCGGATACAAAATCAAGCGCATCGAAGTTAAGCCCGGACACCGCCTCAGTTTACAGATGCACCACCACCGCAGCGAACACTGGATTGTCGTTTCAGGTACAGCTAGGGTAACTTGTGGCGAGAAAGAAGTATTACTGAGCAATAATGAGTCAACTTATGTACCCCAATGTACATCTCATCGTTTAGAAAATCCTGGCGTGATTACCTTAGTGTTAATTGAAGTGCAAAATGGCGAATACTTGGGAGAGGATGACATTATCCGCTACCAAGATGACTATGCCCGAACTAAGGACTAAAGCTCTAATCTAAAAACTGAATACATTTTTGTGCCAATCGTCTTTGCGAACCACTGCACCCCAGAAGTCCCTACCTAGTTAAGGTGGGGACTGAAGTTTGTTGTGCTATAAATGTAGTAATAGCGATCGCGCTGATGGCTTCGGTAATTTGGAATTTTCGGGAAGCGAGAGTTAACCCATCTGTCTGTAAAATGAAGATGGGGTATTCAATTGCAAAAAACGACTTCCATGATTCATCTGAGTCAAGCAGCCGCGAGTGAAATTGGGCGAATAAAGTCCAAGCAGCAGCCAAATGTCTTGTTTCGATTGGCAGTCAAACCAGGTGGCTGTTCTGGGTTATTTTATGATATGTCCTTTGATGAAACGATAAAAGTTGGCGACCAGGTTTTCAACTTGGACGAAATTCAAGTAGTCATAGATGCTACAAGCTTAAATTACCTCAACGGTTTGAGGGTAGATTATTCAGAAGACTTAATGGGTGGTGGTTTTCGCTTCCACAATCCCCAAGCGATCGCAACCTGTGGCTGTGGCAATTCTTTTTTGACAAGCAATCAATAGTCCTTAATTAGCGCTCAATCGCTAATTACAAAGGAAAAATTACAATTGACATAAAACACTAAAAAACGATATAATCAGGATTTGTTAAAACTTAGACATATAAGCAGCTTTACGCGCTGTAACTCATGCCAACAATACAGCAGCTAATACGTAATGAGCGCGAGCAAGCGCGTCAGAAAACCAAGTCCCCGGCTCTGAAACAATGCCCTCAACGTCGGGGAGTTTGTACCAGAGTATACACGACCACACCCAAGAAGCCTAACTCAGCTCTACGCAAAGTAGCAAGAGTCAGACTGACATCTGGATTTGAAGTCACAGCTTACATTCCAGGTATTGGTCACAACTTACAAGAACACTCAGTTGTGATGATTCGTGGTGGTCGGGTTAAGGATCTACCAGGCGTGAGATACCACATTATCCGTGGCACCCTAGATACAGCCGGAGTTAAAGACCGTAAACAAGGGCGTTCCAAGTACGGAACCAAGCGTCCGAAAGAAGCGAAAAAATAGGATTAGGCGATTAATCGCACCCAACACGGTTAATCGTCTATCTTATAAAGCGCCCAAGGACAAAAAACTATCAGGGTATGTGTTCTAAGAGCAGTTATAAAAGCTGCTCAGTCTGTTAAAAAAATCAAGCAAGCTACACCTACACTAAGCGAGCAAGTGTAGAAGTTCTGAGGAGAATGCTGTAACCCACAGCAGAATTCTAATCTGGACATTAAGGTTTAGAATCTTGTCACCTTAAGTATTTAATTGCAGGTAGCAAGTCAATGAATTTTAGATTTTAGATTTGCAATTTTGGATTGGTCGAACCCACAAGGGGATGAGGCTTAAAGACTTTTGATTTTTTCCAATCCTTGTGGTCGGAACGTCTACCAAAAACTCTAATCCAAAATTGGCAGTCAATAGGTCAGCCTTGCTGCAACAGTCGAAAACAAAATTGAAAAAGTCTGAGGGTTGGGTTCCACAGCTTTTAGTTTCCGGTGTCTGATAGCATATAATTTCGTTGCCAATTCCGAATTAAAGGTGAAGTATGTCTCGTCGTGGTGTTATTCAAAGGCGCCCAGTTCCGTCTGACTCTGTATATAACAGTCGCCTTGTGAGCATGATTATCAGGCGGATCATGCGTCATGGCAAGAAATCACTTGCCGCACGAATTGTTTATGAAGCATTGAAAACTATTGAGGAACGCACTGGTAATGGTGCTTTAGAAACCTTTGAAAGAGCAGTGCGAAATGCCACACCTTTAGTAGAGGTGAAAGCTAGGCGAGTAGGTGGAGCAACCTACCAAGTACCAATGGAAGTGCGTTCAGAACGGGGCACTACCTTAGCACTGCGTTGGTTAGTGCAATATTCCCGGTCTAGACCAGGCCGGACAATGGCAAGCAAATTGGCAAATGAGTTAATGGATGCTGCTAATGAAACTGGCAATGCTATTCGGAAACGCGAAGAAACGCACCGGATGGCGGAAGCTAACAAAGCATTTGCCCACTATCGTTATTAAGTAGAAAAGCGATATATCGCCTTGCGGAAGCGGTATATCGTGGATTTACAAAAAGAAGACGGTTTTCCGTAAAAGTATAGAATCTTAACAAAGAGTAATATACAAGATATCATGAGGCAAAAACTATAGGAGGTAGCTGTGGCACGCACGATCCCGCTAGAGAAAGTACGCAACATTGGTATTGCGGCGCATATAGATGCGGGCAAAACAACAACAACAGAGAGAATATTATTTTACTCTGGGATAATTCATAAAATTGGCGAAGTTCATGAAGGAACTGCCGTCACAGACTGGATGGAGCAAGAGCGGGAGCGGGGAATTACCATTACTGCTGCTGCTATTAGTACCAGTTGGAAAGATCATCAAATTAACATTATCGATACTCCAGGTCACGTAGACTTCACAATTGAAGTTGAACGTTCCATGCGCGTGTTGGATGGTGTAATCGCAGTATTTTGTTCTGTGGGCGGCGTGCAACCGCAGTCTGAGACAGTGTGGCGACAAGCAGAACGCTACAAAGTTCCTCGCATAGCCTTTATCAACAAGATGGATCGCACTGGAGCGAACTTTTATAAAGTTCACGACCAAATTCGCGATCGCCTGCGGGCGAATGCGATCGCTATTCAACTACCAATTGGTAGTGAAAATGACTTCCAAGGTATCGTTGACCTAGTACGGCAACGTGCGTATATTTACGCCAACGACCAAGGAACCGATATCCAGGAAACCGATATCCCGGAAGAATTGCAAGCGCAGGCAGACGAATTCCGCACCAAGCTCATAGAAGCCGCGGCAGAAACCGACGATGCTTTAATGACTAAGTACTTCGAGGGCGAAGAACTTACAGAACAGGAAATTAGGACTGCTCTGCGTAAAGGCACAATTGCGGGCACAATTGTACCAGTACTTTGCGGTTCAGCATTCAAAAACAAAGGCGTGCAGTTAATGCTGGATGCTGTTGTAGATTACCTGCCAGCACCAAGTGAAGTACCGCCAATTCAAGGCTTACTGCCCAACGGCGACACTATTGAGCGACGGGCTGATGACAATGAACCCCTAGCAGCTCTGGCATTCAAGATTATGGCTGACCCTTACGGTCGCCTGACATTTGTTCGCGTTTATTCTGGTGTCCTGAAAAAGGGCAGCTACGTTCTCAACGCTAGTAAGAATAAAAAAGAACGGATTTCCCGCTTAGTTCTCATGAAGGCAGACGATCGGCAAGATGTCGATGAATTGCGAGCTGGTGATCTGGGAGCAGCTCTGGGTTTGAAAGACACCTTAACAGGTGACACGCTCTGTGATGATGGATCGCCAGTAATTCTGGAATCCCTATTCATTCCTGAGCCTGTGATCTCGGTGGCGGTTGAACCCAAAACCAAGAACGATATGGACAAATTGTCCAAAGCTCTGCAATCTCTCTCAGAAGAAGACCCCACCTTTCGTGTTCGCGTCGATCCCGAAACAAACCAGACCGTGATCGCGGGAATGGGAGAGCTACACCTAGAAATTCTAGTAGACCGGATGTTACGAGAATTCAAGGTGGAAGCGAATGTAGGTGCGCCACAAGTAGCTTACCGAGAAACAATTCGGAAAGCTGTGAACAAAGTTGAGGGCAAATTCATCCGCCAAAGTGGTGGTAAAGGTCAATACGGTCACGTTGTGATCAATTTGGAGCCTGGAGAACCCGGTACTGGCTTTGAATTCGTTTCCAAAATTGCTGGCGGTACAGTACCTAAAGAGTACGTTGGCCCCGCAGAACAAGGGATGAAAGAAAGCTGCGAATCCGGTGTTCTAGCTGGATATCCGTTGATTGACGTTAAAGCGACACTAATTGATGGGTCATACCATGATGTAGACTCTTCAGAAATGGCTTTCAAAATCGCTGGCTCAATGGCGATGAAAGAGGCTGTGCTGAAAGCTTCACCTGTCATCTTAGAACCTATGATGAAAGTTGAAGTTGAAGTTCCTGAAGACTATATGGGGAACGTCATTGGCGACCTCAACACCCGCCGAGGGCAGATTGAAAGCCAAAGCACCGAAAAGGGACTCGCGAAGGTAACATCCAAAGTCCCACTGGCGAGTATGTTTGGCTACGCCACTGATATCCGGTCAAAAACGCAAGGTCGGGGTACCTTCACGATGGAGTTCAGCCACTACGAAGAGGTGCCTCGCAGCGTAGCTGAAACTATCATTGCAAAAAGCAAAGGGAACGCTTAGTTAAAATAAGGAAATGAGCATTCATGGCACGCGCAAAGTTTGAAAGAAATAAGCCCCACATCAATATCGGTACAGTTGGCCACGTTGACCACGGTAAAACTACCTTGACAGCAGCCATTACCATGACCTTGGCAGCTATGGGTCAGGCTGTAGCTAAGGGCTACGACCAAATTGATAATGCCCCAGAAGAAAAGGCACGGGGTATTACCATTAATACCGCTCACGTAGAGTATGAGACTGCAAGTCGGCACTATGCTCACGTAGACTGTCCAGGACACGCTGACTATGTGAAGAACATGATCACCGGTGCTGCCCAGATGGACGGAGGTATCCTCGTAGTTGCTGCTACCGATGGTCCTATGCCCCAAACCCGCGAACACATCCTGTTGGCAAAACAGGTAGGCGTTCCCAGTCTGGTTGTCTTCTTGAACAAAGAAGATTTGATGGATGACCCAGAACTCTTGGAACTAGTAGAACTAGAACTGAGAGAACTGCTTTCCAGCTACGATTTCCCTGGTGACGACATCCCCATTATCAAAGGATCTGGTCTGCAAGCTCTAGAAGCAATGACCAAAAATCCTAAGACCCAACGCGGTGAAAATCCTTGGGTAGACAAAATCTACGAATTGATGGATGCTGTAGATTCTTACATCCCCACTCCTGAGCGGGATGTTGATAAACCCTTCCTGATGGCTGTAGAAGACGTGTTCTCAATTACAGGTCGTGGTACTGTCGCCACCGGTCGGATTGAGCGGGGTGTAGTCAAAGTTGGCGATAACGTTGAACTAGTGGGTATCAGAGATACTCGCGCCACTACCGTAACTGGGATTGAGATGTTCAAGAAGAGTCTCGACCAAGGTATGGCTGGGGATAACGCTGGCGTACTACTCCGGGGTATCCAGAAGGCTGATATTGAACGGGGTATGGTCATCGCCAAACCTGGTTCGATTAAACCTCACAATGAATTTGAAGGTGAGGTGTATGTCTTAACAGAAAAAGAAGGTGGTCGTAAGACTCCATTTTTCGCTGGCTACCGTCCCCAGTTCTACGTGCGGACAACTGATGTAACTGGTACCATCAAAGCCTACACCTCCGATGAAGGCAAAGAAGTAGAAATGGTGATGCCAGGCGATCGCATCAAGATGACAGTAGAATTGATCAACGCGATCGCGATTGAACAAGGAATGCGCTTCGCTATCCGCGAAGGTGGACGCACCATAGGTGCTGGTGTCGTCTCCAAAATCATCAAGTAGCACCTTTTTGCTCATAACAAAGGAGCAGAGATGGTATGATTCCTCTCTGCTCCTTTCTCTTCCCTCTATAAATAAGGTAATAGGTTACAGGGGACAGGTAATAGTTTTCTGTAACCTTTACCCTGTAACCTTTAACCTGTAAATAATCCCCTAATTACGCAGAACCTGGAAAATTAAAGATGGCAACTCTACAGCAGCAGAAAATTAGAATTCGCTTACAGGCTTTTGACCGACGCTTATTAGATACATCTTGCGAGAAGATTGTAGACACAGCTAACCGCACCAACGCTACAGCCATAGGCCCAATTCCTTTACCCACAAAACGCCGGATCTATTGTGTGCTGCGATCGCCTCACGTAGATAAAGACTCACGGGAACACTTTGAAACCCGTACCCATCGCCGGATTATTGACATTTACCAGCCCTCTTCTAAGACAATAGATGCTCTGATGAAATTGGATCTACCATCGGGTGTGGATATTGAAGTCAAACTTTAATTAGTCATTAGTACTCAGACAAAGGACAAAAGACAAATCAAATTAGTATGAATTTTTACATAGCCCTGAAGAAATATATCTCAGGGCTTTTATTTAGCTAGGAAACAAATGATAGAATATAGACAAAATACGGGAAAAGCAGAGAAAAAGAAATTTTAAAGATTAAGTTTATACCAAGGTAACAATGACATCATCTTCTAAAATTGCAGTTCGTGAACTACCTCTGTTCCCGTTACCCGAAGTAGTTCTGTTTCCTACTAGACCATTACCTTTACACATCTTTGAATTTCGCTACCGAATCATGATGAACACGATTTTGGAGAGCGATCGCAGGTTTGGTGTTTTGATGTTCGATCCAGTCAAAGGTACAATTGCAAACACTGGTTGCTGTGCAGAAATCATTCATCACCAACGGCTGCCAGATGATCGAATCAAGATGTTGACATTAGGGCAGCAAAGATTTCGTGTATTAGAGTATGTTCGTGAAAAGCCATATCGCGTTGGCTTAGTTGAGTGGATTGAAGACCAACCACCAACAAAAGATTTGCATCCTTTGTCAACTGAAGTAGAACAACTACTGCGAGATGTTGTGCGTCTATCAGGTAAATTAACCGAACAAAATATCGAACTGCCAGAAGATTTGCCCGATCTACCAACAGAACTATCTTATTGGGTAGCCAGTAATCTTTACGGTGTCGCCGCAGAGCAACAGTTATTGCTAGAAATGCAAGATACTGCAACGCGTCTAGAGCGAGAAGCAGAAATTTTAACTTCTACTCGTAATCATTTGGCAGCTCGAGCTGTTCTCAAAGACACCTTTAATGAAAAGTGAGAAGTGAGGAGTTTAGGAGTTAGGAAAAATAACAAAAAATACAAGATCGACAACTTATAATTTATATTGCCTAACTGATAACTCCTAACTTCTCAAGTAAAAGCGCTGATCGGCAAAACATTGTAAGCGCCAAGAATTTTTAAAATCTCTGTGTGGATAGTTAATTCTGCTAAAGCAGATTGCATTTGTGCTTCCTTGACATCTGCTTCTAAATCCATGAAAAACAAATATTCGCCTAGTGATCGCTTCGTCGGACGAGATTCAATCCGGCTGAGGTTAATTCCTAGTTGAGCAAAGATTTGCAAAGGTTTGACTAATGCTCCGGGTGTGTTAGCAGGCATACTAAAAGCTAGCGATGTGTGACTGGTAGGCACTTTTGATGTCTGGTATCCAGCATTTGCTTCACCCTGACTTACTACCCAAAAACGAGTACAGTTTTCTGGATAGTCGTTAATACCAGTGGCAAGTATCGGTAAATTGTAGAGTTGAGCGGCTCTACTAGAAGCGATCGCTGCTGTTGTTGTTTCTTGCTCCAATCGCTGTAGTGCTTCGGTTGTAGAATTGCTAGGAATAATCTGTACAGTCGGGAGAAACCGCTCTAACCATCCCTGACATTGTGCCAAAGCTTGCGGGTGAGAGTAAACAGTTTTAATCTTATCTAAACCAGAGGCGCAGGAAATTAAGGTATGGACAATGGGTAATACCAAAGCCAGCTGAATTCGCAAGCTGTCTAACTGCCACAGTGTATCCAGTGTTGTGGTAACACTCCCTTCAATAGAATTTTCTACTGGCACAACAGCCAGGTGAGCTTGACCATCAGCAACGGCGTGCAGTGACTGTGAGATGGTGGGATAGGGAGATAATGTAGCTTCATCTCCCGTACTTTTAGTCAACCAGTTGACATAAAGAACAGCTGCTTGTTCTGCGTAAGTGCCGGGAGGCCCTAAATGTGCGATCGATAGAGTCATGCCTTTAGCCTTGAGTTGTGACTTTAATGTGTAAACACAGATTATGATATTTTGGCTTTGACAAATATATTCAATATTTACTATTAGTAAAAACTGTTATCTCTAAAATTTACCCACTAAACGAATAGTCTTGAATATGTATTTAGGAAAACAAATTATGAAAATCAGTCTTCTACCAGATAGATTTTCTGGCAGTTTTTTTGGCGAAATTGCTCTGAAACATTCAGAGCAATTATGTTAGTTTTTCACCAAATAAATATTCACATTCTTTCCTTTGTGTCAAGAATTAAATCCTAATCTTAGCCCTTTCAAGGTAACTCGTAAAATCTCTTATTTTTTCTCATCGGTCTCTGTGCCTCTGCTGTTTAAAAGTATTTTTTTTAACCACAGAGACGCAGATGGCACAGAGTATAGAGCTTAAAGAGGAATTTATTGACCAAAATTTTTAACCACCTTGAAAGGGCTAATCCTAATCTATATTTCTTAAACTAAAGATAGTAATGAGCCTACCAAATTTTTGCTAATGCTGTATAGCTGATAAGCAACGCTAATTTTGCTCTTTTCTAATAATCAGATTTAAGTTGTTAAAAAATATTAAAATTAAGAGACAGATATTTTTATCCGCTCATGGCTACCCGGTTTACTGCCTCCCAATCGGTTGAAATCGCTGTTCCAGAGCAGCCTATTCACATTCAGCACTACTTGCGTCAGCCTCAACGTCTGGTTAAGGCTTTGGCTGACAACACCCGAACTCAGCAGCTTTCTGAGGAAGTATTTCGCTTGAAAATGCGTCCACTCACTTTTATGTCATTAAGCATTCAACCGACTGTAGACATGAGAGTTTGGGCAGAATCAAATGGAATAATTTATTTGCGATCGCTAGGCTGTGAAATATTGGGTTTCGAGTATATTAACCAGCGCTTTGCCCTTAATTTAAAAGGACATTTGTCTCCCAAAGAGTTTAGTACTGGCACTCGTCTGCAAGGAAGGGCTGATTTAGAAGTGGTGGTGGATTTACCACCGCCATTTTCCTTTACTCCTAAGCCAATTTTAGAAGCTACTGGTAATGGTTTGCTCAAAAGCGTACTGTTGTCGGTTAGGCAAAGGTTATTAAATCAACTTTTGACTGATTATCGCTATTGGGTGATATCACAAACTAAAGATAGAAGACTTGACAGTGACAGCACCGAATTGCCAATCTTGAATGCTGAGTAATCATTTTATCACTCAGCGTTCAGTACTTTGATTTGGCAAGGACGAAAAGACTGACGATGTAGGGGCGATGGGCCGTATTGTTGCAGAGCCAGCAAATGCCGTTGGCTACCATAGCCCTTGTTACGCTCTAGGTTGTACATAGGGTATTTCAATGCTAGACGCAGTACCAAATCATCACGCCAAACCTTGGCAACAATACTAGCAGAGGCAATAGCGAGCGATCGCTCATCTCCCTTAACTATTGTTTGTTGTGGCAATAGCAAGTCTTTGATTGACTGATTGCCATCAACCAAGCAGATTGCAGGCTGTACCTTTAACTTCAGTACAGCCCGCTTCATTGCTAATAGTGTCGCTTGCAAAATATTTATCTTGTCAATTTCGGCAGTAGAAGCAAACCCAATTTTCCAGTCTATAGCCAGCGCATAAATTTGCTGCGCTAGCTGAGTTCTCCGAGAACTAGACAACTTTTTACTGTCTTTAATTTTAGCTGCCATCAGTATTGGCAAAGCATGATCTGGCAGGATCACTGCTGCCGCCACCACCGGGCCAAATAGAGCGCCTCGCCCTACTTCATCCACACCTGCAACCAATCCTGGAATCCCTGACAAGGTAGAAAACTCCAGCCAATTGGATTGTTCCAAGGGCGTTAGTGATGTTTCTACCATAAACCAAATTAATTATCCTCAATCGCTGAGGAACGACGGCGACGACGGCGGCTAGCAGTGGCGGCGCTGTTTGCATCACTTTCATCTGCGATTGCATTGGCGGCGCTGCTTGAATCACTTTCATCTGCGATCGCTTTGACGGAGGCTTTTGCAGACAAGCTTTCCGAAGGATTGGCAGTCAACTCAGATGGTTCAGCTGTCTCTTCTATCAAAGATTTTTGTTCTGGCTCAATAACTTTTGGTATTGGTGACTTAGTTGCAATTACTTCAGGTGGTACTTTTTGGGCAATAGGTGATTCTGAGACAGATTCAGTGGGAGTTGTTCGCACTTGACCAGGCTGAATCACGTTAATAATCACAGATTTGGTATTTTTAACCTCTTGCTCTAACTTCACCAAGGGAGATATTCCCATCAAGGCAAACATATCCTGTTCCTGGAGGCTCATTTCTACAGTTCTAATCTCCGGTGGTTCTACCACTGGTTTAACTGGTTCTGGCTTAATAACTTTAGCACGCTCTACAGTGCGCTCTACTCTTTCATTCCAACCTGGTTTACCAAGGGTGGGTGAGGGAATTTCTGGTGTAACTCCTAATTCTGGTTCTATATCAAGGTCTAAATCTGGCTCGTTGGCAAAAGCTAATGGATTGGCAATAACCCGAGATTCATCTTTCCCATTTAACCCATTGATGCCAATTCGACTACGGCGAGTACGGGTACGACGCTTATTATCATTCAGTTCTTGATAACTAGGATGATTAATCAGATTTAGGTTAGTCGATTCCGAGTCGCCGTCAAATGCTTCCCCAAACCCGTCGTATGTTTCTCGTGGTTCCGGGACGCGGGCAGATGGCTGACGTGGTTCTCGGTGAGGTAGAGATACAAAACGCTCACGCTCTGGTGTTTCTGCTGGTATTGGTAATCGATTTTCAAGTTCTCCAGGCAGACGCACAGTATGCCCTAAACCGCCACAGGTGGGACAAGTTTCACCAAACAATTCGTAAATATTTTGACCCTGACGTTTGCGGGTCAGTTCTACTAAACCCAGTTCCGTAAGTTGAGCAATCTGGGGACGAGCTTTGTCTGCTTTGAGTCCTTTATTAAAGTGTTCGAGAACTTGCAGTTGGTCACGTCGGGATTCCATATCAATGAAATCAACGACAATCACTCCGGCAATATTCCGCAGACGCAACTGGCGAGCAATTTCTGTTGCAGCTTCACAGTTTGTCCATAAAACTGTTTCTCTGGCTGTCGCCGATCGCGTAAAGGAACCTGAGTTAACATCGATTACGGTTAATGCCTCGGTTGGCTCGATGATAATGTAACCTCCAGAAGGTAGGTCTACTCTCGGTTTTAGGGCTTCTCGAATGGCAGCACTGATGCGGAAGTACTCTAAAATTGGGGAGCGATCGCGGTGATGGTCAATCAACAATCCTTGCGGTGTTTGACCGCCACTCCAATTCTGCAAGTACTGCTTCACGCGCTTCAAACCAGTACTGGAATCTACGACAATCCGATTGACATCCGCGCCGTACATATCCCGCAATACGCGCTGGATAAAATCATCGTCTCGGTTGAGCAGTGCTGGGGCACGGGTAGAATGCGCTTCCTGCTGAATCGCCTCCCATTGCTTTTGCAGCAACTCCAAATCTTCCATAATCGCTTCTTCTGGTTTGCCTTCGGCTTCTGTACGCACGAGCAAACCCATTCCCGCCGGTTTTACCAAAATCGCTAGTGCCCGTAAGCGGTTGCGCTCACTTTCACTTTTAATTCGTCGGGATAAATTTACGCCCCTACCATAAGGCATTAGTACTACGTAGCGTCCAGGTAAGGTGATGTTACCCGTGAGCCTGGGCCCTTTTGTCCCCGTTGGCTCTTTCATAACCTGCACCAAAACTTTCTGCTGTGGTGCTAATAGTTCTGTAATGGCTGCTGCGGTACGCTTGAGTTTCAATGGGCCCAAGTCGGTGACGTGAATAAAACCGTTGCGCTCTGGGTCGCCAATATTCACAAAAGCCGCATCTATCCCAGGCAATACGTTTTCTACTACTCCTAAGTAGATATCACCTATTTGATGATGACCGGTAGCAACAACGAGTTCCTGTATTTGATCTTCGGAAAAGACAGCAGCAATTTGGTGCTGCTCCGCGATGATAATTTGTTTTGGCATTCAATTTCCTCAAAAATTGGCAGCACCAATAGGTCTGGAGGTTTGTTATACCTTTGTTGCCCTTGCAACCCTCAAAAGGCGCTACTGATGATAAAAATCGCAAACCTGATGTTCTAAGTTAAATAGCTATTGGCGCTCTTAAGAGCGTTTTCACGGCGGATTATTCCAGAACGGCTGCATGTTTAAGCAATTAAATCAACCATCTATGGTTGATTTGCAATGCAATACTCTCAATGAAGAGAGTTCTGAGTTGAAAGTTATAAATCCTGAGTGAGTTTTTAACTCAGGAAGCTTTTTTTGAGAGTAACCTACTG
The DNA here is from genome assembly GCF_014698055.1 of Nostoc sp. FACHB-133. Lineage (NCBI taxonomy): Bacteria > Bacillati > Cyanobacteriota > Cyanophyceae > Nostocales > Nostocaceae > Nostoc > Nostoc sp. FACHB-133. Next base: position 66,799 of record NZ_JACJSH010000006.1, on the reverse strand, counting down.
AAGTCGTTAAGAAAAAGAAACTATTTCTATTTTCCATTCCCTGGATTTATTCTTAGGGTTATACTCAGCAACGCCAGCTGCTACCCTACTTTTAAGCCGCGCTTTGCGCGTCTCGTGAACGTCTGCAAATCGGCTTAACCTACAGCAGTTGTTTACCCTACGGTAACACCAAGGGCGAACAACTCTAGAAGAGTAACGCACTAGCTCTTGGGCAATACTGTGGATTAGACATTCAGCAGTTGTTGGAAAAGTATGGATTTAGAGAAGCTAACCGAGCCTGCTGTTAGTTACTGATTCACAAGTTAGCTATAAAGAGAGAGTGTGTTCTTTAATCTGCCTCAGTTTGTCTGGGATAAAATCCTAGAAGTTGCACTCTAATATCTTTGCTTTCGCCCCCTGAACACCAGGGTAGTGAACCAGCTAATTCAATGCAGCGCCAGAAAAATTCTCTTCACCCCATTCTAACGCAACCTTGCTAAAAATCAATTCCGACGATGTAACATGTTAGGACAACTACTAGCAAGCTGCCCTACAGGGATTATACCGCTAAAATTAGCCGATTGCGGTGGATGTGCAGGAGTTGAAATTCTCCACTACCCACTATCCCTAGCATAAACAGGATTTGTTCAGGACGCAATAGAAAACCATCTTGGCGATAGCTACCTACATAACGGATAACAGATATAGATTCTGCAATGCCTTTGTGGGTTTCTACTAATTCCAGTTCAAATAAGCGATCGCGCAGATTTATTAACTGGCTCTTGCCTGACTTTGTTGTATGCTCGTACCAAAGCTCATCCTTTGCTTTGATGGTATCAATCCAGTTTTGCCATTGTATGGGTGTTGTTTCTTCAAGTGCTGCTACGGTAATTAAATATTCTGCGGTTTCTAGCAGTTGGGTAGCTGCCGGAGTTTTTAAATCTATCTGCTCCACATTATATATAGGTATGTCTGTGGGCATTTCCCGAACCAATTCTTCTCGAAAAGTATCGATGTCCACTAGTACAGTTAACTCAAAATCCGCAATTTCACCGCTACTAGTAGCACCTAAAGCCAATGCAGTTGCTACAGAAATTCGCGGCATTGGATGAAACCCACCAGTGAAAGCAATAGGTAAGCCTGCTCGCCGCACAACTCGGTCAAACAGACGGATTAAATCTAGGTGGCTTACCAAAGCCATATTACCCTGTTTTCCAAACCAAACTCGGACTCGTTGTGCCTTGGTTGTGTTGGGAACAAAATCGCCAGCGAATTGTGGGATAACAGGTGGTGCAATCACGACGTTATGGCCAAAGTCGGTTCCACATACGCCACAGTGAGAACAACCTTCAAAAGAGCAGTCCGGTACAATTGCGGCTGCTAAGGCACGTTGCAAGTCTTCTTTGAGCCAGTTTTTATCAATTCCGGTATCAATATGATCCCAAGGTAGGGGAGTATCTAGGGAGTGAGGACTGAGGAATTGGACATTTTCCGCATCTGGTGATTTGCTCTGCTCTTGTGCGTGAAACAAATTCCATTCGCCATTTTCTACTTGGCGGTATTTCCAATCTAGATCGGCCCCGGCGATCGCATCTCCCCAAGCGCTAAAAGCTTGATCTAAATTTTCATACCAGGAATCCATCCCTGCACCCAATTCCCAGGCGCGGCGGACTACTTTGCTCAAATTGCGATCGCCTCGTCCTACAAAATCTTCCATTGCCGAAATGCGGACATCGGTAAAATTTACCTTCATTCCCCTCATCCGGCGGAATTCTTGCCGCAATAGGTTTTGTTTGCGCTTAAATTCAGTGGTAGAAACTGAGTGCCACTGGAATGGTGTATGCGGCTTAGGCGTAAAGTTAGAAATTGTTAGGTTAAAGTTCAGAGGTTTTCTGCCTTTGCCTCGGCATTCTCGCTGTAGCCAGCTGACTGTTTCCGCAATGCCCAAAACATCAACATCCGTCTCACCCGGCAAGCCAATCATAAAATACAACTTGATTTTATCCCAGCCTTGCTCCCAAGCGGTTTTTACTCCCCGCAACAATTCTTCATTCGTCAAACCTTTATTTACGATGTCTCGCATCCGCTGAGTTCCAGCTTCTGGAGCAAAAGTTAGTCCACCTTGCCGTGTACCTCCAAGGATATTAGCAATATTCTCATCAAATCTGTCTACCCGTTGGCTTGGTAGAGTCAGAGAAATATTTTCATTTTTTAAGCGATTTTTGATTTCCATCCCCACTACTGGTAGGGACAAGTAATCAGAACAACTCAGAGATAGCAGGGAAAACTCATTGTAACCAGTTGCCCGCATTCCCTGTTCAATTGCTTCTACAACCTTATCGGGTTCTACATCCCGTGCTGGCCGAGTCAGCATTCCTGGTTGACAGAAGCGACAGCCACGAGTGCAACCACGCCGAATCTCTATCGTCAAACGGTCATGCACCGTTTCTACATAAGGAACTAGCCCAATGGAATATGCTGGTATGGGGGTTGCCACCCGTCGCAGAATTCGTTTTGGTACGTCAGAGCGACGAGGATGAACTGAGCCATCTTCTGCCATGTCGTAAAACTGAGGGACATATACGCCTGGTATCTGTGCCAAATCCAGTAATATATCTTCCCGACTCAATCCTGCTTGTTTGCCTTCTTCCAATACCAAACCAATTTCTGGGAGCAGTTCCTCTCCATCCCCAAGGGCGATAAAGTCGAAAAAGTCAGCGTAAGGCTCAGGATTCGATGTTGCTGTTTGCCCACCAGCAAAAATCAACGGAAACTGGGATTGGAGATTCGTTAGTTCTCCCCCTGCTTGTTGCCGTTCTCTCCACGTCAATGGAATTCCAGCCAGATCCAACATTTCTAGGATGTTAGTTGCACCCAGTTCGTAACTGAGGCTAAAGCCTAAGATGTCGAATTCTGTGAGCGATCGCTTTGACTCTACCGCAAACAATGGCGTATTAGTTTCGCGTAGTTTGTCTGCCAGGTCTTTTCCTGGGAGGTAGGCGCGATCGCACAATTGACGCGGTTGGGCATTCAGGATGTTGTATAGGATAATGTGCCCTAAATTAGATGCACCGACTTCATATACTTCCGGGTAGGTTAAGACCCAGCGTATTCCTGCCTTATCCCAAGCTTTGTGTACTGCTAAACGCTCATTACCAAGGTAACGCCCTGGTTTTAAAATATCCGATGTTATTAATTTCTCAACTGCAACAGCCACTGTGCTATCTTCTAGCTACCTTAATTACAGCTACCCAAACCAAACATTAGCATTGAATTAGGTCTCATAACATAGTTTCTCGTTGTAACTTATAACTCCTTTACATAAACTCCATTTTTTAACCGAACTTTTGTGCTTTTACATACATAAAGTTGTAAGTTCTGTTGCAGCTAACTCAACTTCACTATCCAATATTTCAAATACGCTATCGAGTTGCGTTAGTTCAAAAATAATTCTAATTGACGGAGCTACAGCACAAAGTCGCAAACTCCGTTCTAAACTCAGAGCCAGTTTGTGTGTAGATAACAATGCCATTAACCCTGCGCTATCTAAGGATTCTACTGCTGCGAGGTCTACTACCAAGATGGAAATATCATTTTGTACCAACGCTGTGGTCATATCTCGTTCAAATTCCAAGGCGTTTGTCGCATTCAAATACCCTTGGGGGCGAATGACTGCAATTTTGGGATAGTTAAGCACTGCTTGCATAGTTACATCCTATTGAGAATTATTGAAGCGTCACGCTAAGGATTATTTGAACATAAACTCTATTCTGTTGCATCGACCATACGTCTTAGCTCTCTTTGCTGAATCTTTATTTCTTTAGTATCTCTGTTTAAAGATTGTTATAATTCCAGGTTAAAATGTGTTTATATATACTTTTTTTTTATCTCAGTTCAAAAACAATCAACATAGACAGCCATAGAGCAAACAAATCATCAGTAACTATGCTGATAAAACTTGCTTAGTCTATAACCAAGGCTAATTTAGCCAAGTCTTAACGGTAAGTTAAATCTCCTACTTTAGCGTTGCTGATGGCATACGCCAGAGTCATAGCGAATTATCTATTTAATTAATTGATTGTGATCTATGTCACAACTAAATTAGTATTTAGATCGCTCTTTATACTTAGACTTATCTGGGATAATCAGTATCATATTACAGTTGGATGTATTACTTATGAGAACTAAGTACGCTATTCGTAAATTGGTAGAAAAAGCTCTTGACATTAAGAAGCTAACTCCTGAGATAGAAAATGAAATCAATTCAGAACTGACAGAACTGGGTTATATTTCTGATGTTGACTACGAAGCTCTGGAATTATTAATGTCGGAGATGGATGCTGGTAGAATTAAGTTGGTTCCCAGCTTTGGATATTCTTAAATACTTATGCATAGAGGTATATCAAGTAAATTTGATAGATAGTGAAGTAATCAAAATTCCAAGTTAGTAAAACAAGTTTTAGTAAAGGCAGGTGGGATAATAAGAGTGATATTATTGTTTGTATTTTTCTCTGAGGTTGATTATTTCAATAACTAGAATGGCGTAAACCGTGCTAATAACCCTCTACATTATGTAGTTCGCTAAACGCCGAGAAAAAATTCCTCCCTTTCTGTTTCCTGAAATTGTCCACAAACAGAATAAACTCGTTGCGAAGGGAGTTGATATCATCAATATGGCTGTTAGCGCTCCAGATAAACTAACTTCTAGTCATATCCTTTGCCCTATGCCTATTGATATGCTGACCATAGTTGGTGAATAAATTGATTAAGTTGCTGCTTGGCGGCTGAGTCAGGCTCAGTTTTTGGTTCTTTTGCTAAAACTTGACTCAAGAAGGTAATTACTTCGGTGTCTAATGCTGGTCGAAATAAATTTGCAGGCCAAAGCAAGTCAGACGCATCTCGCAAATCGGTAATTAGCGGCGATTCTTGAATCAAAGTAACCATTAGTAAAGGACGCACCCAGCACAACTGGCGGGAAACTACAAATTGAATGACTTCTGCATACAGATTTCTGTCGCCATGCTCTAAAGACACAATTTGTCCTGGTTGAAGAAAATCTAGGCTAATGTCCATGATTATGGAGTTTGGTCAGGGGCAAGGATTATTTTGCAATTTCCTTAATTTTAAAAATGAAAATGCGCTAGGTTTAAGGAAGCTTCTGTAAGATTAGGGTAGCACTCTCACAGCAAGTATGTCTCAGACATCTGCCTCGCAAGTGGCTACGCAAAACTAAGTTGAGCGGTTTTTCTAGCATAGTATCTGAACAGAGATACTATAGAATAGGTAAATAACTGTTAAGCGATCGCTACACAGACACTTTGTAGTAGTGAATCAACAAGAAAAGAGCAAAGAGCCGTGTCAGTTGAAACTATTCAAAAGCCTTCCACAACCCGTAAGCTAGCGCCTCGGTATCGCGTTTTGCTCCATAACGATGACTACAACTCTATGGAGCATGTTGTGCAGTCATTAATAGCCACTGTACCAAGCCTTACCCAACCCCAGGCGGTTAGCATCATGATGGAAGCCCATACTAACGGGCTAGCTTTAGTCATTACTTGCGCTCTGGAACACGCTGAGTTCTATTGCGAAACCTTGATAAGTCACGGTTTAAGTAGCACAATTGAACCTGATGAATAGTTATTGGTTGTTGGTCATTGGTCATTAGTTGAAATATAGAGTATTGGCTGGTGACTTAACATTGGTATGAAAAAAAACCTTGTCCGTTTAGCTGAACGCCCTGCCCCTATTAGGCTGGGTTGTTTTATTTTGACTTTATTGCTGCTATGGTTGCCATTGGCTGCACCAATATACTTACTAGTGGATGATTCAAACTTAGAAAGTATATTGACATTGGTATTGTTATATGCAGTATTTATTTTTCTCCTAAGACTATGGGGTAAATATGTCTACCAACAGCCCCAAATTCTGCGGCATTATGGCTTAGAATTCACGCGACAAAACGGTGTGGATTTACTACGTGGTTTGGCTATGGGGATAATTAATATTCTGATACTTTTTGGGGTAGAAAGTTTGTTGGGTTGGTTGGTGTGGCAACAACCGAAAGTTTTCTTGCTAAAAATAATTTTAGAAGGTTTACTTGTTGGCTTAGGTATTGGATTTGCTGAGGAATTGTTATTCCGAGGCTGGTTGCTAGATGAACTACAACGAGATTACAGCCCGCGTGTCGCATTGTGGACAGATGCAACTGCCTTTGCTACATTGCACTTTATTAAACCTTTAGAGGCAATTATTCATACACTGCCGCAATTTCCAGCTTTAGTGCTGCTGGGGTTAACGCAGGTATGGGGAAAGCGTTGGCGAAGGGGACGCTTGGGTTTACCAATTGGTTTGCATGGTGGTTTAGTTTGGGGCTACTACATTATTAATGTTGGCGAATTAGTGAAATATTCTGGTCAAGTTCCTGATTGGGTAACTGGTGTGAATAATAATCCCCTGCAAGGAGTGATGGGGGTGTTGTTAATGAGTGTACTAGCTTTGTGGATACGAGGGCGAACTGAGCGATCGCGTCATATATGAAAATAAAAATATTAATCGTATCAGCTTTATTACTTACTTTTCTTTCTAGTTGTAAAAATTGTGAGGCTAAAAAAACTTCAAATCCGGCTCATGTGAAGCAGTTGCTAACAACTAAAAAATGCCCCAAGTGTGATTTAGGTGGTGCTGATTTAACAAATACTGATTTAGCTGGAGCAGATTTAAGAGAAGCTGAACTGACAGATGCTAAATTAGATAGTGCAAATTTACAAGGATCTGATTTACGCCAAGCAGAGATGCGATGGACTGATAAATCTGAAGATGATCATGGAGAATCTGGATTCTCAGAAATCGGTGATATTGATTTTAGTTGTAATGTTGATTATAAAGTTTCGTTAGAGAAAGTTAACTTACAATCAGCTAATTTTTCTGATACTAATCTTTCTGGCTTATTTATTTCTGATAGTAATCTCCGTGCTGCGAATTTAAGTGGCGCTAACTTAAAAAGTGCCTACCTTACAGGTTTAGATTTAACGGGAGCAAATCTAAATCAAGCTAATTTATCTTACGCAAGCTTTGGCAATGTTAACCTTCAGTCGGCAAACTTACAAAATGCTGATTTAAGCCACAGCAAATTAATCGTCGATGTAGACTTAAGAAATGTAGATATGAGTGGTGCTAGATTAAATGTCGCAAAATTGGATGGAAATGATTTAAGAGGTGCAAATCTCCGTGATGTTGACTTTACTCAAAGTAGCGTAGATAGAACAGACTTTGTAATGCTAAAAATCTCACAACCGAGCAGATTAAATTGGCAGAAAATTGGGAAGAAGCAGTATATGACGAAGAATTTCGCGCCAAATTAGGACTACCTGCTTGCAAAACTAAGTTAGGTAAATATTTGGGATATCCTTTCATTTTTAGTAAAATCAAGAAAGGATGTTTTCAAAATTAATTAGTTGCCTCGTTCCCAAGAGTACATATTTGTCAGCTACAGCACGCAGCATCAAATATCCTCCCGTGGAAAATTAGCCCATTCTTCACTACGGTCTATATCAATTTCCTCTGTGGAAGGTGCGTTTCCTAAATCAGCACATAGTCCCCACAAGGATTGGCGGGGAAAGGTAGAGAGTTTCTCTGTTAACTCACGTTCTATATCAGGAGCAATTTGCTGGATCAAACGTACTTTGTCCACAGATGAAAGCTGCTTTGCTAGTTTGATAACTTCTTGTAGACTCACAAATTTTTACCTGCTTCATCTGCAAAAATTTTAACAATAGCCAAGGATACTGGGCTTTTTGGTGCAATCTTTACGCAAGCGTCTCAACCACAGTACCCACCACACACGCTTTATTCAAATTAACGCCGCTCAAATTTGTACCTTCTAACTCTGCACAAAGTAAATTAGCTCCTGTCAAATTCGCCCCTGCCAAATTCGCCCCCCGCAAATCAGCTTCTTCCAGGTTCGCTTCACTCAACAAAGCACCTTGCAAATCGGCGCGACTCAAATCTGCACCTTTGAGATTTGCCCTAGTCAGGTTTGCACCGCGCAAGTCAGCACCGCGCAAATCAACGCCTTGTAAATTGACGTTCATCAAGTTGGCACCACTCAAGAAAGCACCCACCAATGACACATCACTGAGTCTTGCTCCCATCAAGTTAGCGCCGCGTAAATTACTACCCCGCAAGTCAGCACCCGTTAAATCTGCTTGCATCAGGTTTGCTCCCATCAAATTCGCCCGTAAGTCAGTTTCTTGGAGGTTGGCTCCCATCAAATTTGCCCCCTCCAAATGCCCTCCTTCGAGTTTAGAACCAGCGAAATTAGTGCCGACAAGGGTAGCGCCAGCAAGATTAATCCGGCTTAAATCCAGTCGGGAGAGTTCCTCGTCTTCTAAATTTGCCCCTGGAAGTTGTTTGAGTTTTCCTAATCTAATGGCTTCAATATTCATGTAAAGTAACTACCAATCTCTTCACTGATCTTGCTGTGGCTATCCCATTGGGAATCCAGTATCCAGATACCGGCGCTGACTTTGGGTGTCATGATGGGTAAGTCGAGTCCCTGTTGTAAACCCATAACTAATAAAGTTAGGGTATCTACAAGTTTAGGGTCAAAGCGGTTAGATTGTTGCTGTTTGCACTCATCTAAAGCTTGAGTAAATATCTGTTCTCGGCTTTGATTTGACGATTTTCGCTCATTAACTCGCCACTGAAAGTCTGCCAATAATGCCAAAATTCTCGATTCTAAGGGAATTTCATCTCCAGCTAAACCTGCTGGTTCCCCTGTGCCATCCCACCACTCGCTTTGGTGAGTAATAATTTGGGCAACTGCTCGTAATCTTGGCATAGTTCGCAATACTTGTGCCCCTGGTACTAAGGGACAAGTTAAAGGACAACTAGGGGCATCTTCTTGGTAGCGTGTGGATATACCGCCAGTGAGAACGCTTTCTGCTTTTTGTAACGGATCTATGCGATGTAGCAAAGCCGCCAAGCGCAATCTTTTAATCTGCCATGCGGGAAGATCCAAAAGCTGGGCGATCGCTTCAGCAAGAACTACTACTTCCGCAGCTGCCATTGGATTGTTCACATCTGCCATATCCATCAGTTGCGCCATTCGCAAAAAGGCTTGGATTTCGTTAGAAACCAAATTGCGATCTAGCGTTTGTTTCTGAGGTGCTGTGGGGATGGATAAATTATCTTGTCCTGTTTGGAGGTAATCTACGACACGAGAGACAACTGCACCTAAATTTTCCGATCTGGCCATTGACGGTACAATTTGTTCTTTATCAACTGTGAGTTTTCTTGCCAGTTCTGGGTTGTATTTTTTGATGTGAGCGATCGCTATTTCTGCTGTCTCTTGGACTAACTCCGGCTCAAATGTCCACAAACCATAGAATTTCCGCTCTAAGTCTGATGTCGGGACTCCAGTGCTGCCATAATCAGCTTCTGATAATTCTTGACAAATTACCATTGCTGTGTATTTAGGCGATAAAATAATTAAGTGCCACTCCTGTTCAACTGGATCGCCTGCATCTAATCCTACTAAGTCTACATTGGGTAGCTGGCTGGTAGGATGTTCAGCAAAGCCAGATTCAGAGGCGGCCATAATGGCAATTTGGCGGCTACGCTGGGCGATGTCTGCATATCGTTCAGCTTCTTGTAGATACCATTTCCCCTGTTGAAAGGCTGTGATAACTAGGGGTGTACCGTCATCTGTTAAGATATGGTCTTCTAGAGCGTGGCACAGGGCAACTAGGGTATTTTTGTAGTAAACACCGAATCGAATTGGCCTGGTGGTATGGCGATGGGCTGTTTCTAGCTGTTGTAGGATTGAACCTTCTAACATGGGATTTGGTAAAAATAACCGCAGAGGCGCTAAGGACACAGAGAAAGAGAGGGGGAGAAAATCAGAATTCGTGTTTTCTAGGATATACCCGCTAACTGTTTTTCTTTCGTTTCTATTGGTGCGGAAAGTGCTGCTTCTAGGTCGGCACAACCCAGTTTTTCTTCTAAGATTTTCATGACTTCGCGTCCGAAATCGTTGGGGTTTTGTTGCCAAGCTTGCAAGCAGACTTCGCCGAAGAATGAACCAAGGGGTTCGGGATTCCAGAGAAGTTTTTTGGCTGTCCACGGCATCAAGCTCATTGGATCATACCCTGGTTTGAGGATGCCTTCTTTGAAAGCGTATTCTTCTAAATGGGTATGAGGTTGCAGCCCAATAAAAAAGATAGCAGGTTCGACTTTATCAGCACCAAAAATTCGTTCTAGTTCGCGGTGGTAGGCGATGGTTTGGCGGATGGTTTCGGGACGTTCGTCAATAACGTTAAAGGAGTAGTTGACGGAAACTAAGTCATTGAAACCAGCTGCTTTTAAGTCACGGCAGTTTTGCAAGACGGTTCGCAGGTTGTACCCCATCCGCATTTTCCGCACGAGTTCTTGAGAACCACTGGTAATGCCGATTTCAAAGTAATTCATCCCGGTTTTCGCCATCAAGTCGCACAATTCGGGTGTCAAATTGTCGGCTCTGATATATGCTGCCCAGTGGATATCTGTCATACCAGAATCGACGATTTTTTGCAATAGTTCTATGGCATCGTCGATAAATTTTCGTGCGGGGATGAATTGGGCATCGGTAAACCAAAAGTTGCGAATGCCGCGATCGTATAATTGGCGCATCTCAGCAACTACTTCATCTGCTGGGTTGATGCGTACTTGTTTGCCTTCGACAACCGTATAGACGCAATAACAACAGTTGTGGGGGCAACCACGCTTAGTTTGTACACCTATATAAAAGTCTTCTTCTTGCAGGTAAAAGTTAAATTCCGGCCAGATGGTTTCGATATAGTCGTAGTTACAAGCTGTTTTTTCTAGTGGGGTGGGTTGTTCGTGAATCAGGCGTTTTCGTGGTTGGGTTTCTCCCGCAACATAACAGCGTTCATCTCGAAAATCTTTGCCACTTAAAAGTTTTTCCAGCAGGGTTTCCCCTTCACCCACAGAAATAATTGTCCCTTGGGGTAAGCTTTTACCCAATTGTTCGTAAAATACGCTAACTGCACCACCACCGACAACGACACGGGCATTAGAATTATATTTTTGGGCACGCTTTAAACCGCGTTTGATTAAGCCCTGGTTTCGCCATAACTCTACATAGTAAGCGATGAAAATTCGTAAACCGCCCAATCCACCACGTAGTTTTAATAGAGGATTCTTAGCGTAGTAAAATTCAAAGGCGTTTTGCAGTGGGTTGCCACCACGTCCGCCAACTGGGGCATAAATTTGAATATCCCGCCAAGAAAATACTAGCAGTGTCGGTTTAAATTCATCGATACAGCGATCCAGAGCAGAATTGTAGTCTAAAGGTGGCACCGTTCCTAAATCGAAGATGCGCTGTGCAATATTAGGAAACTGCTTATGGACATGATCGCTCAAGTAGACAACCCCAATAGGAAAGATGGGGTTACAAGGAAGGCGAACGTAAAGAATTCGATTTTCCATCATTTGTGTTTTGACTTCCATCTTGCCAATCTTTGGAGAAAGCGAGAAAAACATCCAATTTTAAAGTATGTGCTTGTTTTATTGGGTTTTAATTATCACAATCGCCCTTGACATTTCATTTGATTGCTGGTAAGGAGAAAATTAATATTAGCAATTGCAGGAAACGCTAAAATTGCTATGCATAAAACATACATAGAATTTATAGATAGGCTTTATGAAGATATTTTTCATATAGCTTTACCATAACATTGAGTTTATTCATTAAGCGATGATCCCAGCCTATTAATCCTGAGATAGATGAAACGGCAAAACTCCCTTACTCGCTAGGCGAAAAGCAAGGGGATCGTCGTCTTATCTGCTCTAAGAGAATTAAAGCTTTAATACCAGGATAAAAATCTTAAAAACTTTTGTGTATAGTGTATAATTCCGAAAAAGCCACAAAAAATTACAAAATTTTTATAACTAAAAATATATCTTTAGGAAGAAATAATCTCCAAAGACACAGTTGGTATTCACAGTTACAGCAACTGGGGATCAGTGAGTGCTAGGCTTGCCTCGTGTAATGTAAAATTGTGGCGTAAAGCTCCTCAGCAGTTATGGCTCAAATATTAGATCCTCTACCACCAGAGCAATCGGGAAAAATTCTCTGCTGCTACATTAATGCCACGAGCAAAATACAGGTGGCTCGCATCTGCAATATTCCCAACTGGTACTTTGAAAGGGTTGTTTTCCCTGGACAACGTTTAGTTTTTGAAGCTCCACGAAAAGGTCAATTGGAGATTCATACAGGGATGATGGCAAGTGCAATTTTATCCGATAAGATTCCGTGCGATCGCCTGATGCTCGAAGAAACCAGTACTCATGAGTTTGATACAGACTCATTATCTGGAAAAGACCCTATTAATACCAAATCATTGGTGCAGCAAATTAATACAAACACTGGAGATAGTATAAAACCCTTACAAGTCGCTCTTTAGGAGCTATTCATTAAAAAAAACAATTTGACTAAATTTTAGGGTTGCTGAATTCGGTAGCCCTTTTTATATTGGGCATGGGACATCAATACTTTTCGGTTAAGGGGGAAAGGGGAAAGGGAAAGGGTTTAAATTTACCTTTACCCCAAAACCAGTAAGCTTTACCCAGACCAAAAGAGAGATTGTTGGGTTTATCCGAAAAGTATTGCATGGGACATGGAAACAAGGAGAGTTGGGGACAAGGGAAAAGACTTGTTGCAATTTCTCGCTTTTTCTCCTGATCTCCCCACTGCCCACTCTCATCTACAATCATTCTTATGAATCTGCCTTCATTTCTTTGGTTGTGGAAAATAGCGGCCTGGTCGATGGGTTTGTCCCTGCTGGCATATCTGATGTTAGCAATCACCGGCGTTTTAATGTTTCGAGCGAGAACTTCGCAGCAATTTCCTTTTATTACGCCATTTATGGGCGGAAATAAAGGGGTGCGATCGCTCCACTATACAATGGGCATCAGCATGGTCAGCTTAGTGTTACTATTGCTGGCGATCGGTATTGTTGGCACTTTAGGGCACTTTGGTTCTTTAGGTCACTCCTCACACTTGGTCGCTGGATTGATAGTCGTAACATTAGTTTTACTGTCTGCTTTCAGCGCCACACAGATTAGCACCAGACGACCTTGGGCTAGACCCTTACATATCGGCATAAATATTATTCTGTTTATAGGATTTGCCTGGGTATCCCTTACTGGTTGGATTGTAGTGCAAAAGTATTTACCTTAAAGAATTAGTAATTACGAATTACGAATTGTTAAAGTGGCATACCTTATTTCAACAGTCCAGCTAAGACATAGACCTACCCTACAATGAAGAAAAGCATTGTAATTAAGCCGTGACAGCAAACTCAGCCAATATCTCAGTTTCTATTTTTCGTCTGTCTCCTTTAATTCGGATAACGCTGCTGAGTCTATACATAGCACTCACAGTCCCATTACCCTTTTTATCGCAGGTAACAGCCGCACCCGTACCCCCAGAATTTTTGTGGATAGGGATTAGCATCGGTTTAGTTGCCTTGTACGCGGTATTGACTGAACAAGTAATGGTAGATGACCAGGGAATTCAGGTTACTTACCCCGCTTGGGTGCCCCGATTTTTTCGTAAAGGCTGGTTTTTACCTTGGTCAGAGGTGAAAGAGTTAAAACCCCGCACCACTGGTCAAGGAGGGTTAGTTTATTACTTCCTCAGCCAGGATGGAAAAGCTTATTTACTACCAATGCGTGTAGCTGGATTTGCCCGTTTCGTGCAAATTGTCCAAGCAAAGACAGGCATTGATACTACAGATGTTCGCCCTTTAGCACAGCCGTGGATGTACCTGATTTTACTAGGATTCACACTGCTGTTACTATTAGTCGATGGCTGGGCGATCGCTACAGCCTTAACTACTGCACAATTAACTTAAAATTGACATAGGACATTGGGCATAGGGCATGGGGCATGGCTCAAGAATCAATCAGTAGTTCATTCTTCCCCTGCTCCCCCTGCTTCCCCTGCTTCCCCATCTCCCCACTCCCCACTCCCCTTGAATAAGGTAACACTCAGGCTAGAGCAAGTTAATCTGTTTACAAAGCTGAAAACCCAACTTCCAGGCAATCAGCAAGGGTATCCCATATTGCAAGATATTGACTTGGAAGTATTTCAGGGCGAACGTATTGCCATTGTAGGGTCAGTAGGAGCTGGTAAAACTTCGTTATTACGCCTCATCAACCGCCTAATTGAACCCACCAGTGGCAAAATCTATCTAGAAAATCAAGAATATCGCCAAATTCCTGTCATCCAGCTACGCCAGATGCTTGTACTTGTATTGCAAGAGTCAAAGCTGTTGGGGATGACAGTTGGGCAAGCTTTGGCTTATCCTTTAGTTTTGCGTGGTTTGCCCAAACAGACAATTCAGCAACAAGTAAGTTATTGGACAGAACAACTGCACATTCCCAATGAATGGTTAGGGCGAACTGAGGTACAACTTTCTGCTGGACAACGACAACTAGTAGCGATCGCCCGTGCCTTACTCATCCAGCCTAAAATATTATTATTAGACGAGCCAACCTCTGCCCTTGATACTGGTACAGCTTCTCATCTAATGCAAGTCTTAAACCAGTTGAGTCAAACTCATCAAACCACGATTCTGATGGTAAATCACCAACTGGAACTTGCCCAAATGTTTTGTACTCGATTATTACACCTAGAACAAGGTCGTTTATCCGCAAATCAAACAGTCTCTGAGATAGACTGGCTTGAATTACGAGAAAGCTTAATTCAAGCAGAAGCTCAGGATGATTTTGGATTTTAGATTTTGGATTTTAGATTTTGAATTGGTTAGGAGACAGGAGTTAAGAGTCGTTATCTTACTTTCTCAATTCCCAATGCCCAATTCCCCATCACACTTGACTACTAGTAAGTGTTGAACGTTGATTATTAAATCTCTCTCTAGCTAACTTTGTTGTTTGTGATTGTGAAATATTGGTATTCAAAATTTCCATGTTAAAACGGTATCCTACATTGCGGATAGTTTGAATCAAGTTTGGTTGGCGAGGATCAAGTTCAACCTTTTTCCGCAGTGATAAAACGTGAGTATCAATGGTACGAGGGTTATCGATAGCGTCGGGCCAAGCACGACGCAGCAATTCCGACCTACTCAGAGGTACTCCTCCAGCTTGTGCCAAGACGTACAACAAACTGAACTCTTGGGGCGTTAAGTCGATAAACTCCCCCTGGAAGCGGACACGGCGCTGGACTAAATCTATTTGTAAAGTGCCATAATCCAAATAAGCTGGTGCAGTAGGTGTGCGTTTCCGGCGAATCAGTGCCTCTACCCGTGCCAAAAACTCTTGCATCCCAAAAGGTTTACTCAGGTAATCATCTGCACCCGCCTTTAAACCTGCGACGATATCACCTTCACTATTACGAGCAGATAGCATTAAGATTAGAGGTTGCTGCTGACGATGCAACCAACGACAAAACTCAATGCCATCACCATCGGGCAGGTCTGCATCCAATACTACCAGTGTTGGTTGATGGCTTAAAAATACTTCCCTTGCTTGATAAATACTGGCAGCTTGATGCACACGGTATTCCAGCTGTTGCAAGTGCCAACCCAACAACGACCTCAGATGGGGATTCCCCTCAATGATTTCTATACAAACCGAACCCACGGCGGCAAGACCCCTTAGCGTCTGATGACTTTCAAAGTAACAAGCCCATCTCTAAGGTTTTGTAGCCTTTGTTACTTCAACTGCTATTAGCTTTACATTTCCTCATAAAAAACGTGGCAATATCTTTAATTTATGCCTTGCCGATAGGGGATTAGAAATATTATTAAATTTTTATTAAATTTCTCAGCAGTGTTGTTAGACGTATCAAAAATTCTTGTAACTTAACATTCTGCTTTTAATGGGTGTAATGTGGGAATATCTATAACCAATCAGCTAAACGTTAATACAACAGCTTTTCAACCTGATGGTAAAAGTAGATTTCTCCGCAAAATTACTGCCCTCTCCAGGAATATAACACCAATACAATTGTGCCATTGAATATGAAAATCAGACAAATAACTGAGCAGATAACTAGAATCGATGTTTTCTGGAATAGGATTAAAGTAGCTTGTAGCTGCTAGGGGTAGTACCCAAAGTAGATGTGTTGACTTTGAATTAATGCCAAAGTGAAATTACACTTCACATTTGAGCGTGAATCATTTACAATTCTCATTCCAAAGAGATTAATACAGCAGTTATGCTCCAAGACACACAAACCATCCGCTATTACCAAAGACTCACCGACACCTTCGTCGAGTTATGGAATCGCGGTTATCGCACGGATGATATGCGGATGTATTTGGATGGATATCTAGCCGCACTGCGACATAGCAACGTTATTGAACCTTATCTGATTCATCGTCTAGAAGAGGAAGCCAGCCGCTACTTGTACGATGGGTCAAACTTTGCAGTGCCGCAACCACAGCCACAACCAGATTACTACTAAGTACCATTTAGTTGGTCATTAATAGTAACCGTTAATTACCGCAGATGATTATAGCATATTATCTGTATTGGTCAACGGGTTGCCGTGGTGTGAGATTTTGGAGATATTGTATTGATTAAACGCATCCCCTCAGCCCTATATTGGTCTTGCCAATACGACTGAGGGGATTGTTGTCTAAAACCTATTAAAAAACCTTGAAAGGGGAGATAAATAGTGTCTCTCCTCTCAAGGACATTAAAAATGGCATATAGCCTAGATAAAGAAGCGCAAATTGAGCGTATTCCCTCTAGTTTGCTTAGAGAAACATTAGGAAGCTAGTGCTACTTCTACCTTTTGCTGCAATTCACCTTTTTGGTAAAGTTCAATCAAGATATCAGAACCGCCAACAAATTCACCATTGATATACACTTGGGGAATTGTCGGCCAGTTAGAGTATTCTTTAATTCCTTGACGGATTTCAGAGTCTGAGAGAACATCAACCGTCTCGAAGGGAACTCCCAAGGTATTGAGAATCTGCACAACGTTGTTGGAGAAACCACATTGGGGCATTAACTTGTTTCCCTTCATAAAAACTAGAATTTTGTTCTGTTCTAGCAAGTTATCAATTTTCTCTTTGAGTTCTGGTGTCATGGTATTTGTGTTTCCTATGTTGCATTCAACGATGATGATTCGGGAGTTAAAAATTTTATAACTCCTAACTCCTATACTCCTAACTTTAGGAACTTGCTGTAGCTTGCCAAGCTTCAGGAGTGTATGTTTTTACCGCCAAGGCATGAATCGCTTCAGTTGACATAGCTTGACCCAACGCACCATAAACTAACTGGTGCTGTTGCACTAGTCCTTTACCTGCAAAGTGCGATGAAACTACTGTCACTTGATAGTGGTCGCCGCCACCAGTCAAGTCTTGCACCTGAACCTGTGCGTCTGGCAGTTCCGCCTTGATCATTGCCTCAACCTGCTGCGGACTAATCATCGCAATTCCTGAAAAAACTTACTTTTCTATTATTAACAGATATGGAGTAAATGCCCGTGCCAACTTCAGGTTTTGGCAAGGCTGTAGATAAACCCACCTCTGAGGTGTATTTTTGAGAACGCTCAGGTTTTGGCAATGGCGGATAGCTCTATCCTAGCACTGGGGCGTTCCCAAGCGACTGGTTAGGGAGATAAGGGAGATGGGAAAAAGAGGCAACAAAAATTTAATTTATTTTTTTGGGGAGGAGGAAGATGAAGTACCACCTTCTCTGGGATAGGGAGAATCAACAAAACCCAACTCAAACAACTGTTTATAGGCTTTCTTGCCTAAATCTCGTGTCGGATTTTGACTCTTAATTATTTGAACCAACAACGGCACAGCTAATTCTGGTTGATTTTGGGCGCGATGTACCAATGCTAGCTGAAAGGTGGCTTCATCCCGCTTTTGGGCTGTTAATAGAGCTTTTTGACGCTGAGAATCAGAAACTCTGTTGTCAATTCCCGAAAAGCTAGAATTTAACTCTTGATAAAAATTAGATAGCTGATTATAAACCTGACGTGCTTCTTGTAGCTTTTTAGCAGCTAAGGTGTAGTTTTGAGCAGAAACAGCTTGTTCTGCATCTTTTACTAAGCGATCGCCACCTTCAATGCTCAAAAGGCTGTTACTTTGGGTTATGGGGCGCAGATTATTAGGATCGTTGGGGTCAATGGGTTGTGGTTGGCTAGTAGTGCCTGGTGACTGTGATACCTGAGCATTCACAGGTGATAGCAGGCTGAGGACTGCTATGACTGATAAAAGGGTACGGTGCATCAAGGTAACAGCGGCAGCAGTGTTCATGGGATCAATTAGTGCGACAACTATATAAAAAGTTATGGAAACTTCGGGTATCTTAACTCTGTTTTGGTTTTGGACAAAGCAAAGTTACATCCTAAGTATCTCTGATTTAGGACTGAAAATCGCTTTAATAGAGTTCCCATTGCCCTTGTATAGTAACTAACTTAAATCTTCGTGATGAGCGATACTACGGTGGGCTGGGTTAACACGTTAATTACTCTGATTTTCCAATCATCGGTTTACTCGCAACCACCTTGTAACTATCTAACTGAAGTAGCAAAAATGTTTCTTCTAAAGCGATTCAGTAGTTTGCAGACAATTATTAGCTATTTACTCAAAAAAATGCCAATTTGGCTAAATATCCTGTCAATAGGGAGTAATCTATATATGTATACATCCTCAAAGCTTGCAAAATAGCACTAAATCTTTAGTGACTTAATTCAGGATGGATATAGCTAGTTAGCAATTAGTGTCAAATATTGAAAACGTGCAGTTTCTTAATCATGCACGGTCAGTGGTTAAGAGGCAGTATTGGGACTTTTGCCTTTTGACAAGATCAAGAATTAGTAATTTCTGCAAATGCGTGATTAGTAATTTTTGTTTCTTGATGACTTAATTGTTGCAGTGCCTTTCCTAAATCAGTTGTGATGCTTTTGGCATCGTGTTTTATACAACCACTCATGTAATCCGCTACTCTAATTGGGGAGCCAATGTCAATACTGACATCTGTACCCCAATTTGGATAAGGTTGGCTGTAATTAATACCTATGGGTATAATTTTCACTCCCAGCCCAGAATGACTAGATTCAGCACTCAAAGCAAGACGAGCAATTCCCGGCTTCAACTGGTGAACTTGGCCATCACGAAAAATATTACCTTCTGGAAAAATTACCAGGGTTTTTTTCTGCTGAAGTAGCTCAACTCCATGTCGCAGTGTGCGGATTGACGGATGCTTAGAATTTACAGGAAACCCCCCCAAACGTTTGACAAACCAGCCTTGCAAACCTTGGCATTCGTCAATTGTCACCATAAACCGCAGGTCTTGTTCTCTGCGACAATCAGCAGTCGCGTAGGGTACAAGTAATGCATCCCAACGTGCCCGATGAGTAGGCGCGAGGATAATAGGCCCAGTTGTAGGGATATTTTTTTGTCCGGTTATTCTAATTTGTCCAAAGAATAATGGTAATAGGCAGTGACGACCTAATAAATATGCCAGAGGACTTAACCAAGGAGAAACCCTTGAGGTAGTACCAGCTACCTGATGATTTGCTGGTGGGCGCTGGCAGGGATCGGATGAAGAGTAAAATTCCATCATGACGGATGCAGCTGATTGACGGGTAAAAATTTAACGAAAAGCCTGATTAGTTACACCGTAGATTCTCTTGCGTGACTTGTGTCGTACTAGATGGACAGTTTTACCTCTGTCCGTTAGTTTACCTTACGCCGCCTAGTAGCAAACCAAGCCTGTAATTGTTGACGACAAGCTGACTCTAGAATGCCTCCAATGACTTGGAGACGGTGATTAGAAGCAGCACTATCGGGTATGTTAATAACTGTACGTATTGCGCCAGTTTTTGTATCGTCTACTCCATATACAAGTTGTCCGAGACGCGCTTGCAAAATAGCACCTGCACACATCGGACACGGTTCAAGAGTTACGTAGAGGGTACATTCATTAAGATGCCAATTTTGTAAAGTTGTTGCAGCTGTCTTGAGAGCGAGAATTTCCGCATGGGCGGTAGGGTCTTTGTCGCGTTCTTTTCTGTTTTCTCCTTGTGCCAGCAATTTGCCTGTTGAATCAATGATAACAGCACCTACGGGAACCTCACCTGCATCACCTGCTGCTTTTGCTAATTCTAAGGCACAATTCATCCATTGCTCATGTATAAGATATTCTGTGTATTTAGTTAGCATATTCTTATCAATATAAAAATTTTAAAATTATGCTTGCCTTGATTAAGACAAGAGACGCGATGAATCGCCGTCTCTACAATAATTCAGTCTTTCATCTTGACGGCAATTTATCGCGTCTTTGCGATCTAGAATTTTCATCAAAAAAGAAAAAGCATATACCCCGCAAATCTAGAGGGGTTTCCAAAAAATAAATGATCCAAAATTATTTGCAGATTTTTTGGGGCGCACAAATGTAAGCCCCAGAGATGGGATGTTTTTTTACTAGAAATCTGAGGCTAAACAATTTAGCAGTTTAACTGTTGGAGATTAATTTGATTTCTAAATAGCGGCTTGGGCTAAAAGGGGATCGAGTTGACTTTGTGTGTCTAGCTGATAGAGGTCATCGCAGCCACCAATGTGCTGGTTATTAATAAAAATTTGCGGTACGGTACGTCGACCGTTAGCGCGTTCTGCCATTTTAGCTCTGGCTGCTTCGTCACCGTCGATTTTATATTCAGTAAAATTTACACCTTTCCACCACAGCAGTATCTTGGCACGAATGCAGTAAGGGCAAGTTTGCCAGGTGTAAAGCTCTACGTTGGCTTTAACTCGTTCTGGATGGCGATTTAATAAGGGATTAAGAAAGTCCAGCATATTGTCTTAAGCAAGATTTTAACTATGTCTCTAGCCTAGATCATTGCTTACCGCATCGGCGCTGGAACCCACTTTTGAAAACCCTCTAAATGATTCCAGTAAGCCAAATATCCAGTTAATGCCCAAATTAGAGCGGCTACTATTAGCACTGCTACGCCAATTAACCGCCAGGTTCGGTTGGTTTTCCAGTAGAGGGTTGGCGCTGCAAAAATACCACCTAAGCCAGTTAAAATAAAGCCAATTCCCGATAAAAGCGGTTGCTTAGTCAAATTCATGTTGATGATGCGGAAACCCACTACGATCGCAACTAGACCAGCAAAGAAGCCGTAAATTGCTATTGTCAATAAATCCCAACCTTGAGCAAGAGAAACCGCAGCCGCAACAAACAAGATTCCAAATAAGACACTTGTTTCACCGAAAGCAATATTAAAGCTACCAATAATGGGCCAAGTGAAACTCATGTGTAAACCAGTTGTGAGTGCGATCGCACCCGTAATTCCAAAACCGGGAATCCACTGTCTCTGATTAGAACTATCTATACCACGATACACATAGTCAGCCAGTAGAAATAGCCCAGCTACCATATTGATCAACATGAGTGTGATGTAGTCGATAAACACTATTGACCTCTCAATTTGACAAGCTATTTACTCTGCGCTTCGTTTTTCAGTTTTTAGTGAATTTACTAATTTTTTTATTTACTATTTTATACCTGAATATAAACACTGAAGAACAGCAATATTCTAAAATATTTACTGCTAAATAATTTTTGCAGTTTTTAACTTAGTTACTTTTAAACAGGTTTTATACTGGAGTTGGATGAGTGAAAAATAAGGATGTGCTAAATGGTACTTTTCTAACCAGTTAGCAGTAAAACTTAACTTTCTTCCACGTGTATCCGCCCTTTGGTAGACTTGAAGACTGAAATAGCCAGATAAAGCGGCGGAAATTCAAGCAGTTGAGAGGGCAGACTCTGTGGAAAATACACTTGGGTTAGAGATTATTGAAGTAGTAGAGCAAGCCGCGATCGCTTCCTCGAAATGGATGGGCAAAGGCGAAAAAAATATCGCTGACCAGGTAGCTGTGGAAGCTATGCGGGAGCGGATGAATAAAATCCACATGCGTGGTCGCATCGTTATCGGAGAAGGCGAACGCGATGACGCACCGATGCTATACATCGGGGAAGAAGTTGGTATCTGTACCCAACCAGATGCTGCAAATTTCTGTAACCCTGATGAACTAATTGAAATTGATATCGCCGTTGACCCCTGTGAAGGTACGAACTTGGTAGCTTATGGACAACCTGGTTCGATGGCTGTCTTGGCAATTTCTGAAAAGGGTGGATTATTTGCAGCTCCTGACTTTTACATGAAGAAGTTAGCAGCACCTCCTGCGGCTAAGGGCAAGGTAGACATCAACAAGTCAGCAACAGAAAACCTCAAGATTCTCGCTGAGTGCCTAGATCGGAGTATTGAAGAACTTGTGATCGTGGTCATGAAGCGCGAACGCCACAACGATTTAATTAAAGAAATCCGTGAAGCTGGAGCGAGAGTCGCCCTAATTTCAGACGGTGATGTGGGTGCAGCTATAAGCTGCGGTTTTGCTGGAACTAATATCCACGCTCTGATGGGTATTGGTGCGGCTCCTGAAGGTGTAATCTCGGCAGCTGCAATGCGTGCTTTAGGTGGACACTTCCAAGGTCAACTGATTTACGATCCGGCAGTAGTCAAAACAGGTCTGATTGGAGAAAGTAGAGAAGCTAACATCGATCGTTTAAAGTCGATGAATATCAATGACCCCGATAAGGTCTATGATGCTCACGAACTAGCATCTGGTGAAACTGTTCTGTTCGCTGCTAGCGGCATTACCAGTGGTAATCTGATGAATGGTGTACGTTTCTTCAACGGCGGAGCCAGAACTCAAAGCTTGGTAATTTCCAACCAGTCGAAAACTGCTCGATTTGTTGATACAATTCACATGTTTGGTGAACCCAAGACTCTCCAACTGAACTAATTTTTAGGGAATGGGGAAATAAAAGTATGGGCGAAGCATTTGGAAAGAAATCTTTCGATCAAACTGAAAAATAGTCACCCAAATGCTTCACCCTTGCAGTAGTTAGTAGTTAGTAGTTAGTGATTATTTATTGTTTGTTGCTGGGAAAAACTACCAACCAATAAACAAAAATTCCCCATTCCCTATTCTGACTCAATGCCCTATTTTCAACTACCAACTAGTAACTACGATTTAGCAAATGAATATAGCAGTGGTGGGGTTAAGCCATAAAACAGCCCCAGTAGAAGTCCGGGAAAAACTGAGCATTCCAGAACCACAAATTGAAAGTGCGATCGCTCAACTGGCCAGCTATCCTCATATTGATGAAGTTGCAATTCTTAGCACTTGTAATCGCCTGGAAATCTACATTGTTACCAGTGAAGCAGACCAAGGTATCCGAGAGATAACTCAGTTTCTTGCGGAATATAGTAAATTGCCCGTGCTTTCTCTGCGACAGCACTTATTTATGTTGCTACATGATGATGCAGTGATGCACGTTATGCGAGTAGCAGGTGGTTTAGATAGTCTGGTACTCGGAGAAGGTCAAATTCTGGCTCAGGTGAAAACTACTCACAAACTGGGACAGCAATATAACGGTATAAAAACCATTTTGAATCGATTATTTAAACAAGCGCTCACAGCTGGTAAGCGGGTTCGGACTGAAACTAGTATTGGTACTGGTGCTGTTTCTATTAGTTCGGCAGCTGTGGAATTAGCACAGATAAAAGTGGCAAATTTAGCAGCTTGCCGAGTGGTAATTCTGGGCGCTGGTAAAATGTCACGCCTGCTGGTGCAACACCTACTTTCTAAAGGTGCTGTGCAAATTAGTATTGTAAATCGCTCTCGGGAACGTGCCGAGGAATTAATAAAGCAGTTCCCTCAGCAACCTATTGAAATTCATCCGCTATCAGAAATGATGGCAGCGATCGCTAATAGTGATTTGGTATTTACAAGTACTTCGGCAACAGAGCCGATACTTGACCGCGCCAAGTTGGAAATGGTTTTAGAAGTTCAGCGTTCATTGATGTTATTTGATATTTCTGTGCCGCGTAATGTTCATGCGGATGTCAATGAACTGGAAAATGTGCAAGCGTTTAATGTGGATGATTTGAAGGCTGTAGTGGCGCAAAACTACGAAAGCCGTCGGAAGATTGCACAGGAAGCCGAGCGACTTTTAGAAGAAGAAGTGGAAGCTTTTGATATTTGGTGGCGCAGTTTAGAAACTGTTACCACTATTAGCTGTCTGCGAAATAAAGTTGAAACCATCCGCGAACAAGAGTTAGAAAAAGCTTTATCAAGATTGGGTTCGGAATTCGCTGAAAAACATCAAGAGGTGATTGAAGCATTAACACGGGGAATTGTCAATAAAATTTTACATGACCCGATGGTACAGTTGCGATCGCAGCAAGATGTTGAAGCTAGACGGCGCTGTATGCAAACTCTGCAAATGCTGTTCAACCTCGATGCAGAAGAACAATTTAGTTAAATTTAACAACAAAATCCCCAGCTTCTGTGAAAAGTTGGGGATCTGAGCTTTCAATTAGATATACTTCTAATTAGATAGATATCTAATTAGAAGTTAGTTATGCAACCAGAGCAATTTAACATCTTACTCCGCTTTTTCAAGGCATTAGCGGATGATAGCCGATTGAAGATTGTAGGTATCCTGGCGAATCAGGAGTGCAGCGTTGAAGAACTGGCGGCGCTACTGCAACTCAAGGAACCAACGGTATCTCATCATTTAGCGAAACTTAAAGAGCTAAATTTGATGACAATGCGTCCTGAAGGTAATAGCCGTCTATATCAATTGGATAGTGAGGCTTTGCAAACCATTAGTAAAGAAATTTTCACACCTGAGAAAATGGCATCCTTGATTGAGAATGTGGATACTGAAGCTTGGGAAAGCAAAGTGTTGAAAAACTATTTCGAGGGTGGATACCTTAAGGAAATCCCCGCTAGTCGCAAAAAGCGTCTAGTAATTCTCAAGTGGTTAGCAAACCAATTTGATTTAGGAGTCAACTACCCTGAATGCCTAGTAAATGATATTCTCAAACGCTACCATATTGACTGCGCTACCCTGCGACGAGAGTTAATTGCTTGCAAGTTAATGCAGCGAGAAAATGGGATTTATTGGCGTACAACATAGATGTGAAAGATGAATAAACCGCACAATCATAGGTTGTATTTTTATGCAGTTAGAAACACAAAAATTCTATTACACACCTGAAGAGTATTTAGAAATTGAAGAAAAGGCAGAATATAAAAGCGAATACCGTGATGGAGAAATTGTACCGATGACGGGTGGCACTACAAATCATAATAAAATCGCTTTGAATTTAGCTGCATCCTTAAAAATTGCTTGAAGGCGTAAAAATTATGATGTTTATATTGGTGATGTGCGTTTGTGGATACCCCGTTATCGGCAGCATACGTATCCCGATGTGATGGTGATTGAGGGACAACCTATTTATACAGGAACCAGCGCAACAACGGTTATGAACCCGATGTTAATTGCTAAAGTTTTATCTAAATCAACTAAAAATTATGAACAAGGCGATAAGTTTCTTTATTATCGCTCTATTCCCGAATTTAAGGAATATATTTTAATTGACCAATATCAGTATCATGTGATGCAGTATGTAAAAACTGCGGAAAGTCAATGGTCATTTACTGAATTTGAACATAAATCTGCAACTTTATCGCTGCAAACGGTTGATTTTAAAATTGAATTGCGCGACCTTTACGAGCAAGTAAATTTTACAGAAAATAACGAAGATTAAAAAATAAAGCTTTTATTCACCTTGGATGCTGATTCATCCAACAAAATTAACTTGGAATTATTTAGCGATTAGCTATCAAAATCCTTCACTAAATTTGTGTTTCTTCCTCGGTAAAGATAGGAGGCCACAATTCAGTAACGGGCAATTCCCAACCGGGAAAAAGTTCTGGTATGGTTAAAGCCTGTGGATTACTAAAATCAAAAACTAAATCATCTAAATTAAGCTTAAAGGAAGATTCTGCTGCTTTAGTATCATTCTGAATTTCTGCGAACTTTTGTGTCTTAATGCGTTTATAGCTAGCTGTAATACCCATAATATTTAGTTGAACCTAAATGCTGTTAATAGTGTTGCCTTTGACTTTGGACAAGTAACGGTATTCATCTACTTTTATTTGTCCAAAGTCAAATTACTAAATACATTGCATAAACAGAAAGTTTATAGCACTTTATTTTCCCAAATAAGCTTCTAGAACTTTGGGATTAGTTTGAATCTCCGAGGGTGTACCATCAGCTAAATTTTGTCCTTCGGCAAGTACCCAAACGCGATCGCACAAGGACATAATCACATCCATATTGTGTTCAATAATCAGAAAGGTCATCCCGTCTTGGCGATTCCAAGTGATAATGCGATCGCAAATATCATCAATCAGTTTCGGATTCACCCCAGCAGCCGGTTCATCCAACAAAATTAACTTGGGATTAGTCATCAGCGCCCGTCCCATTTCCAGCAACTTACGTTGTCCACCAGACAAGCAACCAGCATAATCGTGTGCTTTTTTTGCCAAGCCCACCGATTCTAATAGGTACATTGCTCGCTCTTGCAGTTGCTTTTCTTCCTTAGCGACAACGTGCGGTTGCAATTGCACCTGCCAAAAATTCTCACCCGTTTGTTTTTGTGCCGCCAGCAGCATATTTTCTAACACCGACAACCGCGAGAGAGTCCGTGCAACCTGAAAGGTGCGGATTATTCCCTGTTGGGCGATTTGATATGGTTGCAAATTGTGAATGGGTTCGCCGTCAAAAATTACTCGTCCTTTATCGGGGCGAATGAAGTTTGAGAGTAAGTTAAATAAAGTGGTTTTACCAGCACCATTAGGGCCAATCAAGCCCGTAATGCTGCCTTTAGCAACTTCGATTCTCGCCTCATTAACTGCTTTGACACCACCAAAGCTTTTAGAAAGTCCAGTGGCTACCAAAAGGGGAAGGGGCGATGACTGGTTATTTACCAAGGGTGAGTTCCTCCTTTTTCCCTAGAATACCTTGAGGTCGCCAAATCATCAGTATCATCAAAATTAGTCCGATTACCATGATCCGAAATGCACCCAAACGGGCTTCATCAAGGGGGACGATTCTAGGTAAGACTTCTCGTGTGAGCGCATCGTAAGCAAAGAAAATTACCGCCCCTAAGATTGTGCCAACGTTATTTCCAGAACCGCCTAAAATCACCATGATCCAAGTGTCAAAGGTGATCTGCGGTTGAAAGTTATCGGGGTAAATGGCGGCCAGCTGCCAAGCAAAAAAAGCACCAGCAATACCCGCGATCGCACCCCCTAACATGAGAGATTGTAATTTATACCAAAAGACATTTTTTCCCAGCGCCTTGGGAATTTCTTCATCTTCACGGATGGCTTTGAGAATTCTACCCCAAGGCGATCGCACCAAAATTTCTAAGCGCCAGTATACAAGTGCTAAAACCAATAGCAACACCAGCATTAAACCCGCTTTTGGGTTGTAATTATACAGTCCAATTACCCCAGAAATATAAATTGCTGTTGCCAACACTGCTAATATAATTCCCACAACCAAGCGCGACAAAAATTCTTGCTTGCTAGTTGTCCTTTTGCCTAAATCAGTAGTCCGAGATATTTGGGTGGTACG
Organism: Nostoc sp. FACHB-133; assembly: GCF_014698055.1. Lineage (NCBI taxonomy): Bacteria > Bacillati > Cyanobacteriota > Cyanophyceae > Nostocales > Nostocaceae > Nostoc > Nostoc sp. FACHB-133. The sequence continues at coordinate 39,265 of NZ_JACJSH010000006.1, read as the reverse complement.
AATCCATTGCCATAACGTAAAAAAAGTTACGGCAGCTAGTAGCGTTAACAACCCAATCATCACTAATCTGACAAACAAATTCGGCTCTGTGGATAGGGGTATGGAATAACTTTGCACACCAAACGCCCCAGAAACCCAGGTATCACCCACAGGTAAATCCTGATTATTTACTACCAAACGAATTAATTCACCCGTACCAATGGTGACAATTCCTAAATAATCTTCCCGTAAGCGTAGAGTTGCAAAACCAATTATCAAACCCAACAAGGCGGCAACAATTGCCCCAGCCAGTGCCGATATCAATAGGGGCACGCCCTTTAAACTTAACAATACCGTTGTATACGCTCCAAGGGTCATGAAAGCAATATGACCAAAGTTAATTAACCCTGTAAAGCCCCACTGTAAATTGAGTCCCAGTCCGAATAAAGCAAAAAGAGCTGTAGAAATTGCTAAGAAAATAAGATAGTCAACCATATTAAATAGTTATTTTGGCATTGGGAATTGGGAATTGGGAATTGGGAATTGGGCATTGGGAATTAGGAATTGGGAATTGGGAATTGAGAATTGGGAATTGGGAATTGTTATTTTCATTTTCCTTGTCCCCCTTGTCTCCCCCTGCTTCCCCTGCCTCCCCTGCTCCCTGCCACCTGCTCCCCTGCCCCCTGCCCCTTCACTGGGCGAATAAATTTTAGCGTAGCTTGAGCATAGTGCTACATTGCCGTTAACCTTTGCTAATTTTGTGGGAATAATATTTACTGTTGGTGTTGGGTTGTAGGTAAAAATTGGCCTATGAATTTGCTGAGGCTGAGAATGCATCACTTAATCGAGCAGTTAGGTGATGACGATTTGCAAGACATTTGGAACGTTCTGGAAGGTTTATATTATGACTTTTATATGCTCAAAGCGATACAACAAGTTAAGCGAGCGCAGCAACCGTGGGATATCTTAACCCATGAAGAAGCGGTACGACTGTTGATGTTTTTCTGATTCAGCAGCGCTTTCTTTTCTTGTGCCAGTGGCCCCTCAAGTTTTGGTTAAGGTAAAGCCTAGTGAGTCTAGAAATGCGCTATGCAAGGTCTTTTTTGCTAGACCTGAAAAATTTAGAACCTGCTGCTTACGAGCGGGTGCATGATTTTGTCTTTGTTGAGTTAGCCCAAAAGTGGCAACTGAGCGATCTAAAAGAACTACGACAGCTTGATGGTGAAGGCATTTTTCACCGTTTCACACTGGATAATTATCTGATTGGTATAGAAATCAGGGGTGAAATTGTGAAATTTCTGCGTGTCATTCCTATGCCAGATGTTTAAAGTGAAGAGTTCAGGGAACACTTAAAACTGTAAACTGTATAAGGCTAGGCAGGGATCGCTATAACCTTACATTAAACTGGTTTTTGAAAAACACTTTATTTGAGATTTCCCTATGGATGCTAGGGCACTTTGGCAACGATACCAAAACTGGTTATATTTCCACGAGGGATTGGGACTGTACTTAGATATAAGTCGAATGCGGTTCGATGATGCCTTCGTAGAATCGTTGCAGCCGAAGTTTGACAAGGCGTTTGCGGATATGGCTGAACTGGAGAAGGGTGCGATCGCAAATCCCGACGAGAACCGCATGGTTGGACACTACTGGCTGCGAAATCCTGATTTAGCGCCAACTCCAGAACTTACACAAGAAATTGTCCAAACCCTAGAACAAATCGAAGCTTTTGCGGAAAAAGTCCAAACAGGTGCTATTCATCCTCCCAGAGCAAACCGCTTCACGGATATTATCTCCATTGGCATTGGTGGTTCCGCCCTCGGCCCCCAATTCGTCGCAGAAGCTCTCGCTCCTGATTTCCCACCTCTGAAACTTCACTTTATCGATAACAACGATCCGGCAGGTATCGATCGCGTCATCAATCATCTACGAAATAGCCTCGCCAGCACTTTGGTATTGGTGATTTCCAAATCTGGGGGAACACCGGAACCCCGCAACGGCATGATTGAGGTTAAAAAAGCTTACGCCGGACACAATTTGGAGTTTGCTCAATATGCGGTAGCAATTACCAGCGTTGACAGCAACCTCGATAAACTAGCCAAAGATGAAGGTTGGCTGGCCAGATTTCCCATGTATGACTGGGTGGGAGGACGCACATCAGAAATGTCTGCTGTAGGGCTAGTACCAGCCGCATTACAGGGCATTGATGTTCGCGCCATCCTAGATGGTGCAAAAGAAATGGATGACGCTACCCGCGTCCCAGATGTGAAAAATAACCCAGCAGCCTTGCTAGCTCTGTCTTGGTACTTTGCTGGCAATGGAAAGGGCGAAAAAGATATGGTTGTCTTGCCTTACAAGGACAGCTTATTTTTATTCAGTCGCTATTTGCAACAGCTGGTGATGGAATCTTTGGGCAAAGAAAAAGACTTAGACGGTAACGTTGTCCATCAAGGCATCGCCGTTTATGGCAATAAAGGCTCAACAGATCAACACGCTTATGTCCAGCAGTTGCGTGAGGGTGTAGCTAATTTCTTTGCTACCTTCGTTGAAGTATTGGAAGATCGTCAGGGACCATCCACTGAAATAGATCCGGGAGTTACATCAGGCGATTATCTTTCTGGTTTTCTCCAAGGAACCCGACAAGCGCTTTATGAAAATCACCGCGATTCGATTACAGTTACCATTCCCCAAGTTAACCCCCGAACTGTAGGGGCATTAATAGCTTTGTATGAACGTGCTGTTGGTTTATACGCTAGCTTGGTTAACGTCAACGCCTACCATCAGCCAGGGGTAGAAGCTGGCAAAAAAGCTGCTGCCTCCATTCTCGATTTGCAAACACGAGTGGTAGCAGTGCTGCAAAAAGAAAAAACTCCCATTTCTCTTGACGAACTCGCCGAGAAAGCTGGCGCATCAGACCAAGTTGAGGCAATTTACAAGATTTTGCGTCATATCCATGCCAATCAGCGAGGTGTGGTTTTGCAAGGTGATCTTCAGAAACCCGGCAGTTTAACCGTTTCTGCTAGCTGATAGCTCTAGTTTAAATATCACTTTTTGTCCCTAATTGTTGTATCAGCAACAATTTTTGATTGTGAAGCATCCTAGATAAAAGTTTTATCTAGGATGCTTTGCTGTATAGTTTGTAACTTGAAATCGCCAATTAAGTTTTATAAGTTTAATTTAATTTTTTGAATTTTGACGCAGCTATGTTGAGAGACTCAAAGGTTGTTTGAAAAGTATTTCATTGTGACTTTAGGCACTTTATATCCCCCCTAACTCCCCTTAAAGAGAGGAGGAAACCAGAATCAAAGTCCCCCAATTTATCGGGGAATTTAGAGAAATCTAAAACTTTTGATACCGCCAAAAAGACTTTTCAAAGATCCTCTCAAGATGCCCGGCTTTTTATAAAAATCGAGCATCTTTTTGTTCGTAACTCCTGCACGGATTACTATATACATCATTACGAATTAATACTTACCAAAAGACGTTGATTAAGATAGCTTTTGGGTAGAAAACAGCGATCGAGTAAAAAAGGGTTATTGGCATCTTCAAATAATATGTTACCCGGCTTCTGTCGATGACAGAATGGTGGCACAATTCCCCAGTCTTCTGCTAGCCAAATCCAGTACCCTATGTCAATTCTGCCGTAGTTTGAACCTGTGAGAATCTCCCCGACACTGTTGTTGATAGATACTATTTCTGCCGATGATTTGATTTCAATTAGCAGCCAAGCTAACTCTTCTACAGAAAAAGAATAGCCATTATCAGCAGCTATGTTGACAAACTGCTGCGGATTTTTCGCAATGAGCAATTCTTCTTTGAGAGATGGCGTTTTTTGTGCAAAATCAAAAAGATCCCAAATCTGTCTTCTTGTAACTAGAAACCACGCAAGTTGTTCTGCCGTCAAATTATAACCATTGTCTTTTGCTAACTTAAGAAACGGCTCAAGGCTATCGGTTTCTGCTAGTTGACTTTTCAATTGGAAAGTTTGCTCTACTAAAGACAAAAAATCAACAATTTTTTGCCATACAACTTTGTTGCAAGTTTTGTTAACTTTTATTTGTTCTTTCCAATAAATGTATTTATCTTCTTTAAGAAAGAAATTCCAAATTTGATAATACATGGGTCATCTCACCTAAGTTTTAAACTTGCTACAGGTTGGTTATTAATGAACACCAGTGTAGTAAGTATAATGTGTTTCTTCGACAGTACTAAATCTGCTATCTCATGTAAATCAAGTTACACAGTATCTAAGTGTAAAATTTTTGTAAAGTTTGTGACTATGAATAAAATATACTGAGAAAAAGATGACGATATCTGCGGCGGGCTGTGCGATCGCTCTTTATTGAGATTCATAAAAATAAAGTTAAGTCAATAGATAGTATTAATTATTCATAAATGAATTAACCGCAAAACAACTTGCACTTCAGTTACTTTGAAACGAACCGCAGAGACGCAGAAAGAAGAAAAGAAATATATTTTGCTGTTTTTAGCTAATAGGTAAATCCCGGAGGAAGTAAAAGCGATCGCTATTCCAATCATTACCTTTGATTCGCCCTAAATAGCCTGTTAATGGTGAAGAAAGTTCTATCAGTAAATCGTGAACTACTTCATCATTTAGCCGATGATTATGAGTAGCATTGTAATGAGCGCGAATTTCTGTAACGGTGAAACTCCGATGTGTAGCTTTTGCAGTTTCGTTGTCTTGTTCAGAGAGTTGTTTAACTGCTGTGATTATCTGCGATCGCAACTTAATTTCTCTCTCAGCTTTATCAATATATTCATTAATTTTATATTCAATTTGTCCAGGTTCTAAATATTGCTGTAATTCGACTAAGTTAATAGCACCTGGATATTTTGCTTTGAATTCAACTAGCCTTTGTAAAGTCATAGCATTAATAATACTTACTTTCCATTTTTGTGCGGCTTTTAGTATATCCGCAGATGGATTACCTGGGCCAATTACTAATTTTGCTGAATCAAGAAATTGATCAGCACCTAAATGCATTCCGCCTAGCTTAATTAATTCCTCAACTGTACCACTAGGAATAAGTCTACCCGCTTTACACTCGCAAACAATAGGGTAAGGTTTTGAACAAAATAAATCTAAGCCTCCAGCACCACCTTTGTAAGCATTTTCAACTTTGAACCCTAAAAACTCTAAACTTTGACGTGCGATGTTTTCAAAATCTGTACCAGCTTGGTAGTTGCTTTTTTTCTCCTCTAGCTCGATGCTGCGATCGCCCAATGATGCGATATCATTTATCCAGTTCAGATTTTGATCTAATTTTTTGCAAGATGGTTCACTAGTCCATCCCAAAAATTTTTTAATGTCGTAATTAAATTGTTGAGCATCTGGATTGTTTTGGGCAATCTGCTCACATTTAAAATGCAAACTTTCTATGTCTGTATATGGATATAAACTTCCTGTTAATAATAAAGTTTTACGCCTAATAAAACTAGCATCAGAAACTATCAAGGTATCATTTTCACTTGCATTATTTATTAAGTCTTCAGGCTTATTCCAGTAAAATGCACTAGGAGAAACTGGTGTGTTAACTACAGATAAAGTAGACAAATGGTAAACTCGCAATATCAATAATTTCAGAACTTGATATTGTTCAAAAATATGTTCCAAAGCACTCAATTGCCAAATTGTCGATTTTGCAATTTTAGGTAAAAGCTGCTTTTGATCAGCATTAATATGCCAGTGAAGTTCACAACGTGCCCAAGCTTTAATATGAATAGGATATGTTGTATGTTGATCTGAACAAATTTTAGCTTTTGTTAAATATTCAGGCTGATAATATTGTTCTAGACTGAGATTGTGCGGTAGCTTTTGACCTGGATATAGCCAGAATAGTTTGCCTTGTTTTTGAAATTGATTGAAAGGTACTACAATTAACTTACCTATAGTCAACATTTCTACGTCAAAAGCTGGAATTTGAATTCCATGAATTATGGTAATACTCATAATTCCACGGGCGCACTTAGGATTTCACAAATGAGTAGGTTATCAGCAACCAGTCTTAAACTTTTAACAAAAATAGTCACTTCTTCTTTGTCAAAACCGTAGTTTTCAGCTTGGTCATAAATTGCTTCAATTGCTACCAAAGGTCTAATTTCATCCTTCTTAAAAATAACTACTTCACCTCCTTTTTGTTTTTCAAGCTGTTCTTTAAGTTGGTTTCCAACTTTCCAATTTTTCGGTACAGAAGTAGAACGGACTAGACATCCACGGGTAATACCATGTTTATTATAGTCTAGCAGTCTCGCCATTACTGCATTAAATGTTTTGCCATTTGTAGCTTCAGATACTCTAATCCCAATCTTGACATTGCGCTTATGTAAAGAGTCATATCCTGAAATAGTCAAATGTAAATCATGTGATGCGTCAGAAATTTTATCAACTTTAGTAATCACTACATTTTCTGTACCTCCATCAGGAATCATTTTCATACCACAGGTGATGATTGCTGCCAATTTATCATCATCTTTGATTGGGATATCAATTTGGTTGTTCAGCAATTCGTTATATTTTTCTAAAAATTCTTTCTTTTTTTTATGTTCAGTATTTGGTGAGGGATCGTCTTTACCTGGAAGTATCACACCTTTTTCAAACTCTTCAGCACACCATTTCATTAGTGAACGTACACCAGCAGATTCACTCGCAATATTCCTTATTTCATTTTCCTTAAAAGGATATAAATTTGGATAGTCAAGAGAATTAAGATTGTTGTGCTTATAGAACCAATCTAACCGGAGTTTGACAAGCTCTATCATCTGTCCCCCAGTCGGTGGTTTGGCGGTAACTGACCTTTGACCAACTCGATCTGGAATACCACTTCCCATCTGCTCAATTTCTCTCCATGTGTCGCTGATAACGCAACAGATGAGAATCACATTACTGCATTGAAAGTAAATTTGATCAATGCATTTAGCGATAATTTGAGAGCCACTGTCCCCAGAATCGCTGTCATTTACACCATAATCTATTTGGTCAAAGCAAATTAGCACAGGCAATGATGCTATTTCAGCTAGTTTGCATATCTGCTGAATAATCCAGATAGATTTATCTTCTTGTTGTTCAATTGAGAATTCGGGTAATCCTAATTTTTTAATTTCAGGATGATCTTCACCTTTAATCCATGCAAAAGCAATTTGAGCAGATTTTACACTTTTTAGAAGCAAAAATAATAGCGCCCTCAAAAAATAGAAATCAATTCCAGGTTGATTTTCTAATATTGCTTCAACTAATTCATCAAAAAATTCTAATAGTGTATCTTTCGTTTGAGTTGCAACAATATACTTTCTTAGTTCATTAGGAGCATCACATTTTTCAATGTATGCACTATATTTCTCGTTAAGTTCTGTTATTTTTAAGGTTTTAATTGCTGCTGCTGCAAGTTTTTGCCATTGTGTTACTCCTTGAATATCTTGATGATTGAAGCTATCTGCTAGATAAAAGCGCACATGAGAGTTGATACGTTTGGGATTAGCACAAGGGCCTATATAAGCAAAGACAGATCCTCCTTCTTGTGCAATGTTTTTCCATATCCGGTGAATGACATGGCTTTTTCCAGTACCTCTATCACCTTTGACAGCAATACCAATCTTGTTGGAATATTTTTTCCGAATCTCAAAGATTGCATCAGATATCCTTTCGTCAATATGTTGATTCAAGCTAGGTAAATCAGTCATAACCTCACCCCAAACCTCATTAGCTGAGATGACTGATTTCAGTGTGAAAGGATTAGGACATTGCTTGCGTGCTTGGTCAAATATTCTATACAAATCTGTAGTTGACATAATTATTTTCTACCTTACTCTTAAGATGGTTTACTAGCGAAAAACAGAAGACCTCGAATATCACTGTTGATTGAGTTTCTCTTCTGTTCTTCTGTGGCTCCGCGAGCTTCTCCACTCTGGAGATAAAACAACTGCTCACTCTGCATAGCCATCATCCAGTTGTTGAAGTTGTCAAGACTTACTCGCTTCCCTAATGTGTGACGCAAATGCCATATCGGCACAAGACCGCTGTAGCTGCTGGTAGTGTTTAGCGTATCAAACAAGTCAAGAATCTCTGGTTTAAACTCGTCGTAAGATACGATCGCACCCTTCCCATTAACTGGTACATCTGCACTAACTACTGCAACATCAATCTGACTAATCCACCGCAACAACGCATTCGCCGCCCAAGTACCGACAATCGTCCCTTCAAACTTAAACTCGCCACTCCTCAAACCCTCACCCAATACCTCTAAACCCTTGGGAGATGTCAGAGAATACCCCTTTTTGGAGAATGCGATCGCACCCTGATTCTGTAATTCCTCGAATATGCCCTGATAATCTGCTACCTTCTGGCTTTTAGATACAATTCGCTTGGTAAGTTGACCCTTTTTAACTTCCTGCTGCGTTCCTCCCAAATCCCACAAAGCCAAAAGGAGACGAGTGCTAGTTTGGGCTGTATTTTTTGATGTCATATTTAATCTATTTTTTGACAAAGATCATCATAGTAGCTGTATCTTTGTAATTTATTTACTCAGAAAAAATAACCGAGAAATTGCTGAATATTTCGGCGTTTCAGCTAAATAGATTAATTAAAAATCAATAATATATTTCTTTGGGATGAATGCAATTTCTCTCAAAGGCAGGATGGAACAAGTGAGGAAACCGATCATCATAAAAGTGAAACGCTGTAGCTGTGCAGTTACAAATTAAGTGAAATATGTTTTTTCAATCCCAGGTGAAATAACAGGATTTCCAACTTGGTTTTTGCAACAGCGAGGCTTTTAGCAAATACAGGTGATGAAGAAATCCAATGAACACAATATTTAAAGAACGTAAAATAGTGTCGCGTCTATTTGCAGTGCTACTTTCGGCATTGTTAATGGTACCCTTGCTGAGTAGCTGCGGAGGCGGTTCCCAAAAAGCTTCAGTACCACCACCTGTTGATGATACCGTTGGTAGAACAGTCAGCGATCGCACAAACCAAACCGAAGTTAAGAAAGGATTGGGTACAGGACAAAAAGTAGCAATTTTAGCGGGAGCTGCCGCACTTTATTACCTCTACAACCAACATAAGAATGCTCCACAAGAAGGAGCGCAAGGTAAGTACTATCTTTCCAAGAACGGGCGCGTATACTACCGCGATGCAGAACATCGCGCTCACTGGGTAACTCCACCACCAGAAGGAATCCGAGTACCCGAATCTGAAGCACAAAAGTATCGGGAATTCCAAGGCTATAACCGGAATTCTACAGGTCGCGATCTAACTGGTATAACTTCATCCGCAGCACCAGCACTCTAGATCGGCGAAGCGTGTGTAAATATCAAGCGGGTTTCCCGGAGGATAACGCCATCGCGCACGTCGGAAACACGAACTTAAATCAGGAGACAGATTATGGTAAATGAATTTTTCCGAAAGGCGAAAGATTTACTCTTGGGATCAAACAGCGATCAAGATGCTGAATTCCGCGATCGCAATGTACGTCCAGCCAGCGAAGACCCCTACGGCGATCCCGCAGATCCAGCGTCTTACGGCAACGTTATTCCAGCCAGTCAAGATCCCTACGGCGACCCCGCAGATATATCGTCTTACGGCAACGTTCGCCCAGCTAGTGAAGACCCTTACGGCGACCCCGCAGACACAGGGGAGTTTGGTGATGTCCGCCCAGCCAGCGAAGACCCCTACGGCGACCCCGCAGATGAGGATTACCGTCGTTAACGCGAATGGCACAAATATTCTGGTGAGTTTGACGAACCTCTCTCCCTGCCTTGAACTTTAGTTCAAGTCTGTCCCTCTCCGACTCGGAGAGGGACTGTTTTATGTAGTAAGAGAATTGCAAAAAATAAATTATCCACAAAGACACGATAAATCGCCGTCTCTACAAATAATCAGTCCTTTGTAGAGACGGCGATTTATCGCGTCTCTTCCCTTAACCGAACCGTATTGCACTATATGACATGTTGAATTACGAATTAGGAATTATTTTTGTTACCCAAAATTTCCTGCGATCGCTCAATATTTTGACGCACAGATTGAGCCGAAGTATGCAAACCCTCTCTTTCTTCATCGCTGAGTGTCAATTCCAAAACACTCTCAATTCCACCGCATCCCAACCGACAGGGAACACCAATTACAACATCTTCTAAACCGTATTCACCTTGCAGATATGCCGCTACAGGCAACAACCTCGACTGATTTAATAAAATCGATTCTACCATCACGCTAGTAGCGGATGCTGGAGCAAAAAAAGCACCTCCCGTCTGCATCAATTCCACAATTTCTGCGCCACCGTTGCGTGTTCTTTCCACCAAGCGTTCAATTGTGGCTGCATCCAGCAATTCAGTGATGGGAATGCCGTTAACGGTAGCATAACGAGACAAGGGAACCATTAAATCGCCGTGGCTACCCAATACCATCGCTTTGACATCGGCGGGTAAAACGCCCAATTCTAGGGCAATAAAGGTCTCAAAACGGGCGGAATCTAACACACCAGCCATACCCATAATGCGATCGCGTGGTAAACCCGTTGCTTGCCAAGCTAAATAAGTCATCACATCCAAGGGATTGGTGACGACAATAAAAATAGCATTGGGAGAATGAGCGATCGCATTTTTTGCCGCTTCCACCACAATCTTGGCATTGGTTTTCAGCAAATCATCCCGACTCATCCCTGGTTTGCGAGGAAGTCCTGCGGTAATCACCACAATTTGAGAACCAGATGTATCAGCATAATTATTTGTGCCGATAATCTGGCGATTATGTATTTCAATTCCCCTGGCTTCCATCAAATCCAGCGCCAAGCCTTGGGGCATTCCTGCAATAATATCTAGTAAAACTACATCTGCAAGGTTTTTCTCTGCAATGCGTTGAGCTAAAGTGCTACCAACTCTACCCGCACCCACGATGGTGACACGGGGTAAATTACACACAATTGGGGAGTTAGGAGAAAAAGACATAATTATTAAAGTGCGATTTTTATCAACAAGAATTCAAGAGTCAGAATTCATCCTGACTCTTGGATTATGACTTCTAAATTCTTTGTGCTTATTTAAACTCTTCTAGTTGATCGACGCGTAACCAAACGTTTGGCGTTGGCACTTTCCCAAACTTAATCAGGGCGTAATCACCTTTAACATCTACTATTTCACCCTTGGTTTCAAACAAATAAGAAGGAAAGCGAGTATCACTGGCTTTTGCTTCCAGACTGTTTTCCAGTTTCTCGCGGATAGCGCGAACCATATCTCCCTTTTTAACTGCCATGAATTCCCCTCTCAAATTTCTAGATTGTTTTATCTGCATTTTAGGAGACTTCCGAATTAGAAGTAACAATTCCTGTAAAAACGCGATTAATCGCGTCTCCTAATTCCCCCTGGCGTTTGACACTCAGAGCAAAAATGACTAGATCGCCCAGCTAGCCTAATCCGTTGAATTGGCATACCACAAACTCGACAGGGTTCTCCAGCGCGATTATAAACCCAGGCAACACCACCATAGTTGCCGTTAGTACCTTTAACATTTAGGAAATTACTAAAAGTCGTACCACCAGCTTCAATGCTGGTTTCTAAAACTTGAATGATGGCTGTTCGCAAAAGCTCAATTTGCTTTAGCTGCAAATCTATACACAAAGTTTCAGGTAAAATTCCACTCTTAAACAGGGCTTCATCGGCATAAATGTTGCCTAATCCCGCCACTACAGACTGATCGAGTAGCGCAGTTTTAATCGGACGGCGGCGGTTTTTGAGTTTGCTTGCTAGATATTCAACAGTGAATTCTGGCGAAAATGGATCTGCTGCCAGTTTTGCCAAACCAGTGATAATACTCTCTACAGCAACACCAGGCGGAACCCACCAAATTTTACCGAAGGTGCGCTGATCGACAAAACGTAATTCCTGCTGATTCCCAAAAAATAATCTAACCCGCGTGTGCTTATGTAATGGTTCATCTCGATGCAGCCATAGTAATTGACCAGTCATTCGCAGATGAACCCCTAGCCAACTGGTTGAAGAAGGGGAAGAGAGTTCGGCCAGGAGATATTTACCGCGACGATGCCAAGTAGCGATCGCATTTTTTTCAATTCCATTAACAAACTCACCAACAGAAAACGGGTAGGCGATGGTGCGATTGAGCAACACATCTCCACCCGTAATTTCTTGGTTAAGAGTCAATTGATTTAGACCCTTTCGGACTGTTTCAACTTCAGGCAGTTCAGGCATTTAAGCTGATTAAGCAGACAATTTTGATGTACTTGGGGGTTCAAATAAATAAGAGATGGGATACTAACTTACACATCCGTAGATGGCTCGTATTATTACCCAAAAGAAACCGTGAATACCCGCAGGGCGGCTCTCATAGATTAGGGTAGGCTAGGGTGAAGAATGAATGAACTGAAATTTTCAGATTTCATACTTCAGACTTAAGACTACCCTTCATCATCGCATCAAACAACCCCCTTGTAGCTTTGCTGCTATTTTTTAGCTGGTTTAGCCTTTGGTGCTTCAACCTCGACTAATTCATCTTGGGCAAAGTTGTTGGTATTGATACCAGAGTAATTGACCTTTTCAAAGCGGACAATTACAGGGTATTTGATGCCGCTTTGGTCAATGGAAGCCACAGTTCCTAGATCCTGAAACCAGTAGGATTCAGGGCGGAGAATACGTACTTTAGAACCACGTTGAACCATGATTATTTTCCCTTTTAGTTATCAATCGCCAATCTAGAGGGCTAATTGATTTCACTCTACAACCTGAAGGTCGCGGCAGGAGTATTTGTTAAGTTATTTGTCTGAATTGGTACTGGGGAATGGCGCACAAGAGGTAGAGGGGAGGGGTAAGGGGAAAATTCAAATTATCTCTTTTCCTTCTGCTCTACTCCCCACTCCCAAAAAAATTTAAAAAGGTATCATACCCTACTTGACAAGGTGTACATTATAGCTTACCTTCATTCGCAAATAGTATTTTTGTACAAACTTTATGTTTTACTCAATATGAACACGCTCCCCTCGTTACCTCTGCCAATCCGCAGATCGTTATCTATATAAGTGATATCTAACCAGCCTTGCTGTTTATCACTGTTTATGGCAACATCAATCGCCGGAAATTTTCTACCTGCTTCAATTTGTTGGATAAAAGTTCCCGGAGAATTGTATTCTATTAAACGTTGTAAGCCGATAATAGACCGCTCAAATTTCACTTGGACACGCCGACCTGAAACTGGCTCAAATTTAGCAGCAATGCTGACTAATCCTTCTAAATAAGGTAAGCCATAAATCTCAGCTATGTTGTAAACACTGGTAGTCTCTACCCGGATACACTGATAGATTTGACCCAATTTACAAAAAGGTAGACGATCTAAATTTAAAAGAGCCTTGCTAGTGGTGTATAGTAATCGCCAATTGCCATCTAGCAAATTACCAGCTTCTACCGGGCGGGGTGTAGGATTAAAGTCTTCTAAATTGGCGATCGCAGCTAAGATAGCTTGTTTCTGTGCTTCAGTCGCCAGTAGACCACGATTTGTACCAGCGATCGCATCCATGAGAGCCGCTTTTCCCATCATCGCCTGTCACCTCTAAAATCAGTCACTTTCCATCAGCATAAACAAGATATTCATAACCTATGTGTAGAGCCATAAAAATTACTAAGAATTGCTTGACTTAAGCCTTATGCCTATTAAATAAAAAATTTCTATCTGAATGCGGATTTATTCACTAAAGGGTTGAAAAGATAACTAAATAAATCCGTGTCAAGTGATAGACTCTAAATGTCAACTTACGTAAACCTTTTCTTGTCTTCTTTGATATGTTGAACTCTCCATTACGTGAAGAACCCCGTAACCAGCGAGCCCATGTCATCCCCCTCAAGCCAGAGTCCTCTTTGTTGGATTGGTTGGAAAATAAAGGTCGGATCATAACACGTGACGTTCACGACCCGGATTTTCAAGATGGTGAAGAAGAAATAGACTCCCTAATGGGTGTAGAAGATGGGATTGGCTACGACCTTGATGATGATGACGATATAGGAATCGCCGAGGATTAGCCTTTTAAGGCTAGGGACTTGGTAGTATCCCTAGCTACTAATATTCAATTTTATAAGTGTGGAGTGAAGGGAAACTTCTGTGGACGCTAAATTATCTCCTGAGCAAGGATTAAATATTTCTGGAATTGCACTAGCCTCTTTATTAGCCATCGGGCTAGGTACAACAGCATTTTTCTTGGATTCGATGGCCAACAGGCTACCCTGGCAAAGTATGTCGCTAACCCTGCCACTGTTGTTGTGTGCTATGGGTTCAGGTGTGGTTGGCTTTTGGGTAATACCTTTACTCCAAGCACTCAAAACTGGACAAATAATCCGCGAAGATGGCCCCCAAGCCCATCTAAAAAAAGCAGGCACTCCCACAATGGGAGGTATATTCTTTATCCCTGTAGGTGTAATTATTGCCTGCATATTGTCCAACTTTGCTACAGATGTTCTTGCAGTTTCGGCATTGACAACCAGCTACGGATTGATTGGCTGGCTCGACGATTGGCAAATTCTGCGCCGGAAATCAAATAAAGGTATATCTCCCCGAACAAAACTTGCTTTGCAAGTTGGTTTTGCGGCAGTATTTTGCCTCTGGCTAATGTTTAATCAACCTTCTAATATTACAAATATTGCTTTACCTTGGGTCAGCTTCACACTACCATTAGGATTTCTATTTTGGCCAATAGCCGGTTTTGTGCTAGTTGCAGAAAGTAACGCGACTAATTTAACAGATGGTATTGATGGCTTGGCAGCAGGAACAGTAGCGATCGCACTTTTGGCATTAGGAGCCTTAATTGCACCTACAGCACCAGGGTTAATGGTTTTCTGTGCGGCTTTAAGTGGTGGTTGTTTAGGTTTCTTAGCCCATAATCGTAACCCAGCCCGCGTTTTCATGGGAGATACCGGTTCCCTCGCACTGGGAGGAGCATTAGCTGCTGTAGCGCTATTGACAAACACCTTAGTAGCACTGTTCATTCTCAGTGGTATCTTCTTCGTAGAAACTCTTTCGGTGATGGCACAGGTAAGTTATTACAAAGCCACCAAGGGCCCTGATGGCAAAGGCAAGCGCCTCTTTAAAATGGCACCCTTACACCATCATTTAGAACTCACTGGCTGGTCAGAATTGCAAGTGGTTGGAGTATTTTATGTTATCGCGGCTATTTTGGCTGCCATCTGCTTGGCGTAGGCGCAGCCCAACCCAGGCATCACTCCATTCTGAATCATGTTTTGAGAAAATAGTAAAAGATAAAAAACAACTCCCACATCTTCAGGGAGTTGTTTTTTTATACGGGAAAATGCTTTATCGAACAGAATTCTTTTTCAACCAAAACCCTCGTAGAAACGCGAAATTGCACTGAGCTTCTCTACACTCTATTCCACCGCTTACAGAATTACGAATTACGTACAGCCCTTTGGGCATGAAAACAGCGTAGCGGGGCGTAGCCCATTACGAATTACGAATTATTTTAATCGTACCTATTTACATACTCCATAACCCGATTCTTCCCTGTTCGCTTTGCTTCAAGCATCGCTTGATTTGCTCGATTCAAAAAATCTTTAACTGTAATCCCTGGTTCTGATACAGCTATTCCAAAAGAGGCGGTGATTCCTTGAAGGATCTGATCGCCATCCTTCAATTGCATTTGTTCAACATCTGCCCTTAATTGTTCTACTCGCTTCCTGAGCGCTTCCAGCGTCATATTAGGCATGACAATCACAAATTCTTCACCACCCCATCTGCAAGGAATATCAAAAGAGCGAATAGATTTTAACAGCAGTTTTCCTAATCCCTGAATAACAATATTGGCAGTCACATGCCCATAGCGCGAGTTATAAGATTTGAAGTTATCGATATCAAGGAAAATAACACTAAGAGGTTCTCCCGATCGTTCCGCTTCAGCTAGCCTTTGTTCAGTTATAGTTTCCATATAGCTTTGATTGAATAGTTGGGTCATCCCATCCCGCAAATTCTCATAGGTAAGACGTTGTTTTATTGATAGATTATTTAGTGCAAAGCCTAAAGTTCTAGCAATAATCTCACTGATTTGTTGATCTTCTGGACTGATCTTTTCAAGGGCATAAATGTGTAGAATCCCAACTACTTCGCCTTGTCCAAACAATGGAACACACAGATGTGTACCGCTAACAGGCTGGATTAAATGGCTGCATATTAGTCCTGATTTACCAGAAGATAAAAGGTTGAATTTGCCTCTCCGCAATGCCCAACATTCAGATTGTGAAAATATTTCTTTACTGGTTCTGATTCTTTCGTCTCCCCAAATACTATTTATCTGAACATAATTTTTAGAATTAGCAATTATACAGATATAACCACTCATATTAGGAAATAGCTTAGAACAGGTTAAAGCGACTGCTTGATACACCTCATCTTTAGACTCGCAACAATAAAGCATATCTGCCATATCTGAGAGATATATGAGTTCTTGTTTTTTGGCTTCTAATTTCAGTGTTTTTTCTTCTAATTGCCGATTTAGATCGGTGAGCGATCGCTGTGCTTCTATAGATTCTGTAATATCGATACTGATCCCACCGATGCGGCGATCGCCCGTTGCGCCATCGCTAAACGGAAACTTAAACGATAGCCAGTAACATGGCTGATTATTGCCAGGTATTTTTACCTTTTCAATCAGCTTTAAGGGGCGTAGAGTCTTCAAAACGACTCGATCGTTTTCCATTACTCTCTGCCCCTCTTCGGGATCTGGCAAGAATTCACTATCCGTTTTTCCTAACCATTCTTGTGAATCTACTGAAAATCTAGACTGTAGCTCCTGGTTGTAATAAAGCACTCTAGATTGCTCATCTTTGATATAGGCCCCAAAGGGGCCCTGATCTAGAAATAGCCGTTGCATCTGCTGGCTGCGTTGAAGTTCGCGGGTATCTTCTTGATATTTGGCGATCGCCTCTACAATTTGATAAGCCGTTGGCATTAAGTAGAGTAAGGCAGACAAAGAAACAAACGCCATTACATCAAGCACGACTAAGTGCAACAGCGACACTGCCAAATGTTTCTCAAAAATCGCCAAAAGGTGATGAAATCCGCAAAGTAGTACGAATCCACCTGATAATAAAAAGGCTAGCCAAAACTTAGAAGGGATAGTTGCCTTAGTTTTGGCAAAGAAAACCCCTATTAATACGGGGATGCCAAAGTATGAAAATGCAGTGATGCTGTGAGCAATTATGCAATTCCAGTAAATAGGCTGCATTGCTTATCTAATATGAATATTTCATCCGTTTCACTATAATTCTGGGTAGTTGCAAGATGTAAGTAGAGAAAGGATGATTTCAGTGCCTCATAGCTTAGTTTTATGATAACCCCCCTGAAAGGCTGCTCATTTCACTCCCTTACAAAGCTGACTTACCAAGTGAGTGAGTTCAGGCACAATCAGTTTTTCCATTGCCAGCCGCACAGCATTACTAGAACCAGGAAGCGAGAAGATTAATTTATCTTGATAAACACCAGCAACAGCGCGAGAAGCGATCGCTCGCGAACCAATTTCTTGATAACTTAAAAAACGGAATAACTCACCAAATCCCGGCAAAGTTTTCTCCAATAACTTCTCAATGGCATCATAAGTAGTATCTCTTGGCGCAATACCTGTGCCACCATTAAAAATTACAGCATCCAAATTTGAGCTTTTACCCAAATTTTCTATCTGCTCTTGAATCTGTGTTGGTTCATCTTTGATAATCGTGTAGGCTCCAACAGCATAGTTAGCACCAAGAAGTAACTGCTGAATTAGCTGACCACTTTTGTCTGTTTCGGGTGTGCGTGTATCGCTGACAGTAACCACAGCGCAAGTTACCGTAATCCCAAGCGAATCTGGATGTGGTTGTTGTGTCATGGATTAGGGTTTTAACTTTTGATAATGGGCAATTGGGCACGGAGAATGGCGCATTGGACATGAAAAAATTACCTATGCCATTCGCCATTCACCCTACACACTATTTATTTTTCAGCTTTGCTGAGTCCAAGATCGTTTTCTTCAGCATACCGTTCCATGAAGCGCATAAACCGATCCCATTCTTGGGCAGATTTCATTACGTAAAGTGCTTCTAATGCTTCCGGTTTTCCGTTGACAAATTTTGCCTTAACTTCACGGGTAATTATTTCGCCTTCTTCGTCACTCAAGTACATCCCGGTAATATCTTCGGTGCTACCTTGATCTAAAATTTTCGGATTCGTAAAAATAAACGTGGCTGTACCACTGTCACCAGTGCGCGATCGCGTCAGCCGCACTTCTGGAATTACTACTTCGTCAAGACCTTTAGAAAACTGGATTTTCGCCATGATGAATGAATTTAAACTTTTGTGATGGTTAATTTAATATTCTCTCATCAATTAGAACTCCACTGTCTATAGGCTTCTGTTATTCTTTTTTGGTATATATACTTAAATTGCTTCTTTGTCTAGTATTAAAGTCACAGGGCCATAATTTTCAATTGTAACTTCCATCATTGCACCAAATTGATCGGTTTCCACTAGCTCTTAATTTGGTAACAAAACGATTATACAAATCTGCTGCTGATTGGGGAAGGGCTGAAGGGTCAAAAGAAGGACGGCGGCCTTTGCGACAATCACCATAAAGAGTAAACTGACTTACTACTAATAAATCGCCACCAATTTCTTGCACAGATTTTTGCCAACGGTCGTCTCCTTCCTCGTCAGGAAACAGCCGCAATTCCAAAGATTTACGTACCATCCAGTCAATTTCCGCATCAGTATCAGTATTAGCAATACCCACAAGTAAATTTAGCCCCCGCCCAATTTTGCCGACAATTTCACCGTTAATAGATTCATCAATATTCAAGAGAATTCGAGTCTTATCTACTGAACAATTAGAAGAAGAATTTTTAGACTTTTCAAATGTGTCTGATTTAGTCGCTTGGCTTGAGGAAAATACCAGCAGTTGAAATAAATCTATACATCACTTTTTGAGTTTTACCTTATGGAGTAATTCATCTTTAATCCGGTTGAAAATTGAGGTTTCATCCAGATTTGCCAGAATCCGATTAATTACTGCTTTTGGCCCATCAGGCCCCCAAGTCGCGCCATTGGCTAAATAAACTTTGGTAACTTGCCCAATACCGTAAGAAGAAACACCAGCTACTCCCCCTTGCGTAAGTGCCACTGATATATAAGGGCCAAGGGCAATACCTGCTGTAGCTGTTGCAGAGATACCAAGTAAAGTTTTCAATCCACTCAAACCCAAGTTTGCCAACAATTCACTAGCACCAATTCCGCCCATACTCAGGGCGATTTTTTGTAGCAGTTGTACAGCACCAGATTCAGTCATAGAGAAGCCATAAAGCTTAGATAAACCCAAAATCAGAGCAATATCAATGACCACACTACTCAGAATATCTACCACAGTTACGGGATTAAGTGCGATCGCTAATGCTTTAGTCATCACAGCCTTCCAAATCAACTGATTGGCATTCTGTTCCCGAATCATCAGTTTTCGCTCGATTAACTGCTCATTTACAACGTCGGCATAAAGCATGGTATTAAGAGCAACCAAGGCTTTACCCTCACGGTGCAGAATCTCCAAGATTTTCAGCTTCAATTCTTCAACTTGGGCATTCCCTGTACGCAACTGTATGCCCCTAGTACCATCAGGGCGACGAATCGCCGTCTTCACCAATGGCGATGCCGCAGCCATAACAATTTCTAAAGGCGTGAGTAATTCCCGCACCCTTTCATCGCGGATTTTGTGATAAATTGCCATCCGGTCAGCTTCTGGATACTGGTCTACTTTGTTAAACACCAGAATGATCGGTTTACCTGCTTCCCGCAACTGAGAAAGGGCAGCGTATTCTAGCTTTGTCATATCGCCAGAGATTACAAACAGAATCAAATCTGCTTGTTTGGCAATCTGTTCAGCTAACACAGCACGGGTTGCACCATCTACTTCGTCTAACCCAGGAGTATCAATCAATTCCACCTGCGATTGACCTACGCCAGGGAGAGTAACCCGTAAAGCCCGTTCAGTTTCTCCAATCGCTTCTTCACTAATACTCCAATTAACTGTTTGTGCAGTCCGAGTGACACCGTGCAGCGGCCCAGTTTCAAATACTGTTTGTCCCACCAAAGAATTGAGTAGCGAAGACTTACCACGCCCTACCATGCCAAAAGCTGCAATCTGCACTATCATGCGGTCTAACTTCCCCAGCATAGTTTCCAAATCAGCAATTTCCGTTTCCAATCCGGTTTTTTCTTGGGGGGTGAGGTCGAGATTGGCTACTAAGTTTCGCAGCGCGGTTTGTGCTTGTTTATAGTTCAGTTCTGTCTGAATGTCTTCAAAACTGAAAATAGCGCTATCCAGTTCTTCCTCCCAACTGAGAGAATTTGCGTCAGTGTTAGCGGAATCGCTTTGATCAGGTTCAGGCACAGGTAATGTCGAAGTCATATCAATATGAGGTTTGAAATTTTGGGATTTTTAAATTACCCCTGTCTCTTATCCTAGTTATTTTTAACAAGGGTTTGGGGAGTAGGGGGGCAGTGGTGCATAAAAGAATAACTCTTGACTAATGACTAATGACTAATGACCAATGACCAATGACCAATGACTAATGGATAACAAAAAGTCATAAACTGAAAAATGCATCTAAATAGCACGTTAGAATCTTGACTAAATTACCTGTGCGGAAAATCGTTATTGCCGGCAACTGGAAAATGTTCAAAACCCAGGCAGAAACCCAGGAGTTTTTACAAGGATTTCTGCCCCACTTAGAGGAAACCCCCCAAGGGCGAGAAGTTATATTGTGCCCTCCGTTCACTAATTTGAGTGTTTTGTCCAAAACTTTGCACGGTAGCCTCATCCAACTGGGGGCACAAAATATCCATTGGGAAGAATTTGGAGCCTATACAGGTGAGATTTCTGGCCCAATGCTGACAGAAAGTGGTGTACGCTTTGTGATTGTCGGTCATAGCGAACGACGGCAATACTTTGGTGAAACGGACGCAACTGTTAATCTGCGCCTCCGAACTGCTCAAAGGTTTGGTTTGACTCCAATTCTCTGTGTTGGTGAAACTAAACAACAACGAGATGCAGGAGAAACTGAAGCACTGATTGCTCTCCAACTCGACAAAGGTTTGGTAGATATCGATCAGAATAATTTGGTGATTGCCTACGAGCCAATTTGGGCAATTGGGACTGGTGAAACTTGTGAAGCAGTGGAAGCTAATCGAATAATTGGCTTAATTCGGAGCCAGTTGAGTAATCCAAATGTATCAATTCAATATGGTGGCTCAGTGAAGCCAAATAATATTGATGAAATCATGGCTCAACCAGAAATCGATGGCGTTTTAGTCGGAGGAGCAAGTTTAGAACCTGAGAGTTTCGCTCGGATTGTGAATTTTCACTTAGTGTAATGTGCCTTATTTTCGTTCCCATGCTCTGCATGGGAATGCCTAATGTAGATTTATGCCAAGCAATTTAATAATTCGAGAACGCTGTTTCGAGTGGGGACAGCGAACTTATTTGATGGGCATTTTGAATGTAACGCCTGATAGCTTTAGTGATGGGGGTGAGTTTAACACTACCTCTGCGGCTTTAGTGCAGGCGCAAGCATTGGTAGCGGCTGGTGCTGACATTATCGATGTGGGTGGTCAATCAACTCGGCCAGGGGCAAAGCAAATAACTCTGGCGGAGGAACTTGACCGGGTGTTATCGGTGTTACAGGTGCTAAGACCAGAAATTTCAGTCCCGATTTCTGTAGATACAACCCGTGCAGCTGTAGCCAAGGCATCTGTAGAAGCTGGAGCGGATATTATTAATGATATTTCTGGCGGCACTTTTGACTCAGAAATGTTGCCGACAGTTGCAGAGTTAAGTGTACCGATAATTTTAATGCACATCCGTGGGACACCACAGACGATGCAACAACAGACTGATTATCAAGATTTGCTCGGTGAAATTTCTAGTTTTTTGGCTCGGCAAATTCAGGCAGCAACTACTGCGGGCATCGATCTGGATAAAATTATTATTGATCCTGGTATTGGTTTTGCTAAGAACTATGAGCAAAATTTAGAAATTTTTCGCGGCTTGCGATCGCTAACAACACTCAATTGTCCTATCTTGGTAGGAGCATCCCGTAAAAGTTTCATTGGTCGCATTTTAAATCAACCAGATCCCAAAGCACGAGTTTGGGGAACGGCAGCAGCTTGTTGTGCTGCTATTTTTAATGGCGCTGATATCCTCCGAGTTCACGATGTTCAAGAAATGCATGATGTTTCACTAGTAGCCGATGCTCTATTGAGACAACGTACACAGCTTAATTGCTAGGTATTAGCGTTCTTCGTTTTTTTTGCCGTTACCTTCTTGAGTTACTGACTCAGCTATCAACTCCTGAAACATTTCACTTGAGTTAGCTGGGTCTACAAAGACAATTTTGGCGTTATTGCTCTCACCAAGTTTTTGGCTAGCATCTACGTAATCTTGAGCCACGAGATACCGCAGAATATCCCTACTATCTGGATTGGAACGGAGAGCTTGAGAAATGATTTGCACTGAAGCCATAGTTCCTTCTGCTTTCTTAATAGCAGCTTCCTTTTCCCCTTCTGCTTCGGTAATTAGCGCCCGTTTTTTGATGACGGCGGCTTGCTCCTCTTCTCTAGACTTTCGCACACTTTCAGGTAGGGTAATTCTCTGAATATCTAACCGGAGAATCTCAACTCCCCAATCTGCCGTTACATTATTCAACTGATCTAATATAGCTGAGTCCATCTCTGCTCTAGAGACGTTGGTCTGCTCTAGGGTATTTTGGGCAATGATTTCTCGGAGCGTAGTTGTAGTTATCTGTGTTAATGCCCCTTGCAGATCCTCAATCGCGTAAAAGCTTCTCTCAATATCTCGAATGCGCCAGTATACAATAGCATCCACTTCTACGTAAATATTATCTTGGGTGATCACATTCTGAGGTTTGATGTCTGTATACTGCTCTCGTGTAGTATCTTCCATCACAATCTGATCTACCAAGGGAACAATAAAGTTCAACCCCGGTTTAAGTTTCCGATGATACCGCCCCAAACGTTCAACTAGGGCTTCATTTCCTTGATTAATCAGTTTTGCAGAACCTAATGCATAACCTATAAGGGCTAAAACTATAGCAATAATTGGCTCCATGTATGCTCCTATTCGGCTTTTGGGAGAATTTAGTGTCAAAGATATGCTACTAGCTTGTCATATCTTTAGAGTTTAATGTTTTGAGTCTGTAATTTTATGAACACCAGCAGCGATGTCGAGTCGCTGCGCGTCTTGTACATAATTTTCTAAGTAAAACTATTTTGCGGAATGCGTAGAAGCTTTACTTCTTGTCGTCAGACATCGCTATTAAAGCACCTCGATCGCACCCTGGCAAGGACTACTTCATGTAATCAACATTACTTGTACTGACATCTTTAGCCAGTCGAGACTGACATACAGTATATTCACTTAAATTTAACCAATTTTACGTAAAATTTAGTAGCGGTTTAAAAATTCCCCTACAAATCGGGTTAAAATTGGCTTCAGACATTAAAAATATAAAAATATTATGGGCAAATTGTTAATAAAACTTATAGGTTTAATCCTATTTTTCACAGGGTTATACTTTTTTGGTCAAAATATTATATTTGTTAGCGGTTACTACATACCTTTTTCCAGCAGATTACCAGCGACAGTTTCCGTATTAGCGATTATGGCAGGTGTGTTTACATTGGTGTTTTTTCGCAGGGAAGCTAGTCAGCTTGGATGGATTTTGTTAGGTATTGGGATAGTACTAGTTTTCTTGAGTGGTGGAGTAATTTTCAGATCAACTAGCTTATGGAATCTATTTGTTGCTTTCGGCGCATTAGCAACTGGATATAAATTATTGAATGAGGGCAGAATCAACTTTTAAAGTTTTGAAATATAATCAAATTTTATCATATTTGCGATAGCAATCTTATTTAATTAATATGAATTGAAAGACAAAGTTCCTCAACTTATCACAGAAGTTGGGGACTTTCTATCTCACGAATAACTTAGGATTGTGATAGTAGCCAAAACTACAATTGTCGCTACTTCATATTACAGTCAGGAAAATTTGACATTATAATTTCTCTATCTGCTCTACTAGTGCTGAGAGTGTATTAGAGCGCTTAAATTAACTTTTAGTTAAGTGCCAATTTGACGTTCTACAGGTACACATAATCCGTGTCAACTGGATGGATAGCCTCTTAATGATGACTTTAGATCAGGGGGTTTTACTAAGGTTGAGGCTACTATTACAATGGAAAATGTTGATTATGAGGAACAAGCAAGAATGACCCAAGTGATTCTTGGAGAGAATGAAGCAATAGACTCAGCTTTGCGTCGGTTTAAACGTCAGGTTTCCAAAGCTGGGATATTAGCTGATGTGAAATATCATCGGCACTTTGAAACACCCATTGAAAAACGCAAACGTAAGGCAGTGGCAGCTAGACGCAAAAGAACTTTTAAATAAACCTATTTGGTGTGATACTGGCGTTGCTTGAGGTTATGACCTAAAACAGGCAATAGCGCTTAGGCGTAGCCCTTCCTAGACATCGCCATTATTCTTACAAAAATTAAGCAAACTATGCCGCACTTCAATTAGGGTGTAGAGCGTGTTAAAGGCTTTATTTCGGTTGGATAGAGCAAGCTAAAATCGCTGCCCATCAACCAAAATAAACGCCTTTAGTAAACAAACTGGCCCCTAAGACTCAGAATTATTAATGGTGCGGCTATTACAAACATTCATCGCCTTTTCTACTCCCTGCTTGAGACTTAGTTCAATACACTCAACCACGAACTGAAGTACAAGAGACATTTGCTGATTTTCGGCAGAGGAGAATCGTCCCAGCACATGGGAGACAGTATTAGAATCATCGTTATTAGCTGCACCTTTGGGTTTACCAATACCGATTCGTAAACGGGGAAAATTTTGGGTACTCAGATGTGCGATCGCACTTTTCATCCCGTTATGTCCCCCAGCCGAACCAGATAAGCGCAGCCGAGTTTTTCCCAAAGGCAAATCCATATCGTCATAAACTATCAGCACTGACTCAGGCGGCAATTTATACCAACTTGTCACCGCTTGTATTGACTGCCCTGAGCGATTCATATAAGTTAACGGCTTTAGCAAGCGAATCTTACCTCCACCTGGGGCCATACCCTCGCCATACTCACCTTGAAACTTGCGGTTTTCTGCCAAAGAAATGCGCCAAGAACGGCAGAGGGCTTCTACAGCAGCAAAGCCGATATTATGGCGTGTTTGGTCGTACTTGCTTTCTGGATTCCCCAAACCAACAATTAGTTGTGGAATCACCAAAGCTGGTTGCGTAGAAGCTTCTGTCATTTTGCCTATAGTCAATTGATATTCATAACTCTCCTAGTCCAATGTCTAAGCTAGTTTTGAGGGTTTGTAGTAAGCACTTCAGTGCTTAAAATCCAGGACTAAAGTCCTTACTACGAACTTGTTCACCCTTGGTAACTAATCAGACAAACTACTAGCTAGGTTGAGAAGAACTAGTGGTAGTATCCTGCTCCGATTTAGCAGGGTAGATTTGCTTAGGTTCCAATTCAGCAGTAGTCTTGACAGCTTCTTCTAACTGTTCTGCTTCTTTTTGAAACTCGGTTTGAAACTCCTTAGAAGCTTCTTGGAAACTACGAATTGTTTTACCCACACTCCGACCAATTTCTGGTAGCTTCTTTGGCCCAAAGATTAATAGCGCCACTACCATAATTACACCCATTTCCGGCAGACCAATACCAAATATATTCATTTTTGTCTCCTGTCAACTATAGAACCACTACAGAAACTCATATATTATGTAGTCTACTCAATAGTTAGTATGCACTGACCATTCACAAAAAAACCCGGAAGAACCGGGTGTAACTTAACTTGTTATCCAAACTTGATAGCGGTGTATCCGTTAGCGTCCTAAACTCCGCCAATCGACATTTACATCCTGAACTAACAGTGATCTATTGTAAAGTTGCAGAATAATCAGCAAAAACACAAAAAATAGCGCCATAAAAACAGCCATTACAGGGGTAGTACCCCAACCTGGAGCCACTTTTCCATACTCAGAGTTAAGTGGTTTTAGGATATCTCCCAACCTAGTCCTTTGTGCCATAGTTCACCTAATATTACTTGCCAAAGCTTTTTTTAATCTTCTGTAATATTCTATAAGAATAGCACTCATCATCTATCCCTCAATTATGGAACCCGCAATAGTTCTTAGCATTTCTATGGCCGCCGTGGTGGTTGCAATCACCGGAATTTCAATTTATACCTCTTTTGGCCCTCCTAGCAAGGAATTGAACGATCCGTTTGACGATCACGAAGATTAAAAGAGTCATTGGTCATTTGTCATTTGTCATTGGTCAGTGGAAAACCACAACTGACCACTGACAGAGCAATAGTGACTCACTCCAGCCTGGAATTGATCGCTGGTATTACCTTGAAACTGGCGATTTTCCAAGGCTGTATTGTTAAAATTTGTTGCCCAGATGAGAATTCAGTAGTAGAGGAACGCTCTAACAAATCTACTGTATCTCCTAGATTTAACCCTAAATTACTTTGCAAAGATAACTCGGCTGTTTCTCCGTGACATTCATAACACCGCAGAATTAACTGCTGTGGGTCATCTTCAGATGGCTTCAAGGCCATCAAGATTAAATTTTCAGCTGATAAATCTAGGAAACTCATCCCCAACCCATCTTTACCAGTAGAAAGGGGAGGGTTTTCATTAGTAGGATTCAATATCACTTGTAACGGTATATTCAATTCATAGCCACGCCGTACTGTATGGGCTGATTCCCAGCTACCAGCATGAGGATACAAAGTATATGTAAACTCATGAAAACCTTTATCAGCTTCTGAGTCTGGCCAATTAGGGCTGCGTAGCAGTGTTAGGCGGAGTTGATTTGGTTTGCTGTCGTAACCGTATTTACAATCATTTAGCAAACTAACTCCGTGAATACCCTCCTGTGTTTCTCCTGTCAAATCCGCCCAACGCAAAGCAGGGACTTCCCATTTTGCCTCTTCTGCGGGGGTTTGCGGTTTAG
Source organism: Nostoc sp. FACHB-133 (assembly GCF_014698055.1). NCBI lineage: Bacteria > Bacillati > Cyanobacteriota > Cyanophyceae > Nostocales > Nostocaceae > Nostoc > Nostoc sp. FACHB-133. The sequence goes on along the minus strand of NZ_JACJSH010000006.1, from coordinate 12,191 downwards.
TTGTCCGGCGAATCGCCCCACAGGGAATTTCATAAGTAGCAAAGTCTGCTTCGATATTCAAAGGAAAAGCAGCTTTCACCAATACATGATTTTCTTGCCAATTGACGCTGGTAGCTATCTTCAGTAGAGGTGAACCAGCTTGCAAAATATAGTCTTGGCAAAATTCCGATTCACCCAATTGACGCACCACGCGCACACGACTTTGCACTGGCCCTTGTTCTAGCCACTGAATAGATCGAAGATTTGTTGAGGGTAAGGGATGTTGCGCATAATTGGGGTCTATATTCCAAGCATCCCAATATTGACCGCTATCTTTAAAAGCTTGTAGTTGATTTCCTGCACCACTCAAAAGTTCTCGTTGATAAGTTTTATCAAAAACACTTGATAAATCTCCCGTATCAGGATCGATAACAACTTGCAAGAATTCATTTTCTAAAATCCAGTCTGGGAGGAGTGAGGGAGATGTAGCTTTAGCTTCCCGCAGAGTTGGAGATGAAGGGGAAAGCCAAAATATGCGGTAGCCAACAGGTGGAATTTCAGTAGCGAGAAATAGTAGGGTTGATGGTTCAGATAATTGGGAGATAAGTTGCTTACCTGAAGTATCGTAAATCTGCCATTCTTGTGGTGGGGGTAAGGCTACAGAGACTACCTCAGAACGCTGCCAATTGAGAGAATTGAAAACGAAAATAGGTAAACTATTGGGTTTTGGTGGTTCTGATAGGGTAATGTGAGATGCGATCGCTAAAAGTGATTCTTGTAATATCTTCGTTCCAACTTGTTCCACTTGCTGCCACTGGGGTAACGCATCTGTGTAAACTTGAGTAATTGAAGAACCAGGTAAAATATCGTGAAACTGTTGAAATAAAACCTGCTTCCAAGCTGCTTCGATTTCGGCTTTGGGATATGTCACACCACAGCTTGCGGTTGCCAAGGTAGCAAATAGTTCAGCTTCATACAATAAATTTTCACAACGACGATTCCAGCGTTTTTGGTCTGCGTGGGTAGTGTAGCAACCGCGATGGAATTCGAGGTATAGTTCGTCATCCCAGATGGGAAAGGCAGGGGGAGCAGGGGATGTAGGGGAGATAGGAGGGGAATTATAATTACTGACAGACGCGATGAATCGCGTCTCTACAATTTGCTGTAAATACTTTTCAGCCGTTGTGAATTCTAAGTCTGGAAAGAAAGGTGACTTTTGCCAGCGTTGAGCGATTTCTAACATATCACGAGTGGGGCCGCCGCCGTGGTCGCCGACACCGGGAAGCCAGAGGGATTCTGATAAACCAGTTTGGGATTGCCATTCCAGAGCGTAGGCTGCCATTTTAACTGGGTCAATGTTTTCCCCCATAGGTGCAGACATCAAACTAAAGACTTCGCTACCATCAGGCGATCGCCACCAAAAAGCCCCATAATCAAATTTAGTAGTATCATTCCACCGCAACTTCTGGGTGACAAAATACTCAATTCCAGCATTAGCGAAAAACTGCGGTAAAGTTGCACAGAAACCAAAAGTATCTGGAACCCATACCATAGTTGAAATCTGGCCAAACTTTTCCTGGATGTATCGTTGACCATACAATAGCTGACGGACTATTGATTCACCAGCAATGAGATTGAGTTCCGGTTCCACCCACATTCCGCCAACAACTTCCCAACGTCCAGCAGCTACCTGTGCTTGAATCGTCTGAAACAAATCCGGGCGATGTTCTTCAATCCAAGCGTAAAGTGCGGGAGTCGAATGACAGAAAATTAACTCAGGAAAATCTGCTTGCAACTTCAGAACCGACTCAAAAGTATTTTGCGCCGCATTCCAAGTTTCACTCACAGGCCATAACCATGCTAAATCTAAGTGAGCATGACCCAATAAGAATATTTTAGATTTTTGATCCCCCCAACCCCCGATCAATTGGGGGGCTAAGATATCGGATTGAATTAGGTTTTGGCGTAGAGACAAAAACGATCTTGCTAACTCTTCCTTCGCGTCCTTCGCGCCTTCGCGGTTCGTAACCTCCTCCACCATCTCCACCAAAACATCCAACCTCTCCGGCGCAAACCTTTCCAAATAAAGCTGCACCACAGCCAATTCATCAGCCACAAAACCCGGATCGGGATTATTATCATCAATAGACTCATAAACTAGGAGCGATCGCACTAAAGCACCATCACAATGCCCCGGACTCACTAACCGCAAAGCTACAACAAACTCTTCCCCTGGCGTTACCCCCTGACTGAGAAGCACTCTCGGCGAACAATCAAATAAATCACCCTCCAGTACTAACTGCCCATTCACATAAATCTCAGCAGAATCTGCCCACCAAACCAGCGCCAGCCGCAAAGATAACCCAGCTAAAGGATAACCCTGTAAATCTTGGGGCACTACCAACCTTTGCATGAGCCATAATACTTTTTTCCCCCCAGTCCAAGCGATATGTTCTTTAGCATTCAACTTAACAGGTTGCCAATGAGACAAATCAGCAGCGACAACATCAGTAATAATCAGGTCAGATTCCTGGTATAGCCAGCTAGACTGAAGATTAACTTGACAAAAAGAGCGCAATTGCTCAATTGCTTGTGAGATGATTTTGGTATGAGATTGAGAGACAGTCGGGGTCATATATTCGCTAAGATGAGGTGTTGGTTGTTTTTATTGTTTGGCGCGAGTCTCACAACTTAACAAGACTTGAACTAAAAAATTACTACTATGTCTTCTGGTTCCTCTGGTCGTTATCAAAGCAGACTATTTAACTTTGTCCACCAGCAATCTCGGCGGGTGACACAACAGTGGGAACACACCTTCCGGCATTTGCAAGTTGCCACTAAGTGGGGTGTGGAGGCACTACTTTACCCAGTGTATCTACTGTTTCAGTCATCTGAATCATCCGGGAAAACGTTACAGACCAAAGAGCCACAAACTAGACTAAAGTTACAACCAAATAATACCGATTTCCAGCCCGAAATTCCAAATGCTGATAGTCCTATTCAACAAGTACTAGAAGCAGTCAATTACGTGTTGTCAGATGAAGCCGTTTCCACTCCTACAAAAACATCTGAAAATTTCAATCCCTTGGCTTTATTGGGAATTTTTCGGCTGAAGTTTGTTGATAAAAACTCGACAAATAATGTAAGTTATATAGAATCTTCAAGTATTACAGAGAATAAAGCGGAGATTATCAATCTACAGTTAGATAACCCTCTAAAACAGCATTTTCCAGCAGTGCGGGGAATTGCCACAAATTTGATGAATCGGAGTTTAGTACTTGTTACTACAGAAAATGAAATTCTAGATATTTTGACACCCCAGCAGCAGGCAAAGTTAGAAGATCGAATTATTAACGAAGTTGCTAATTACTGGCAGTCCTGGCGGTTGATTATAACCAAAAAGGAAACGGAGCTATTACCACAAATTGACCGTTTATTAGTAAAACTCACTGACGTAAATACAACCAAAATTCCAGCTTTAGCTGAGGGCATATCAAAAGATTTACTTAATACTGAAAGATTATTGGCATTTCTCGATATAGCTGTTGCTAAATTGGAGTCAAATGCTTTAGTACCTGTGCAAGAACGTAGCCAGGAAATTGTTCAAGTTGCCCAAACTCAGTTAAACATATTTCTTTATGGCAAAGAGCAATTAGCTGCTAGAGGAGAAATTGCAACTACTAATGATGGTTTGGAAACTCATACACTGAATATTCAAGCTTTGATTGAGGCGGCGCTTAATTACTTTTTTGGTGTTGGTAATAGGAAAACACTTGGTTCAACAACTAGTGATGAGCAATTGCCAGGTAAAGTATTCTCATCACGCTTTAGAAAAGCCTTGTCTAAAAGCCCTCTGTTGGAGAACCAGGATTTAGCTGTTGATCCTTGGCTAACATGGAATGATTTATTTGGAGACACTGAAACTGTTGCTAACAAGTCAGTTACACTTTCTCAAGTAGAAAATAAAAATCCTGCTTTAGCGGCAAGTTTATCATTAGGGCATTTTCCCCAAAAGAATTTAACTGTAAAACAACCTAAAATCGGATCTGGTTTGGTGCAAAGGAAACAATCAACTAGTAATCTTGCCTCAAACCAAAAAATATCTGGAAAAGTTTCCTCTGCCAAACAAACTCAAGCCCATACTTCTCTAACTAAACGCGAGAGTCGGAAAGGGGAAATTTTGCAACAGCAGTTTCATCAAAGTAGTCAAATTGAGGCACAGCCAGATTGGATAGAAACCAAAGCAACTTCAACAGGCTATGAGAAACATCCCTTAGAACAAATTTTGGAATGGGTTGATTATGCTATGCTCTGGCTAGAAGAGAGATTTGTAAAGATTTTTCAGTCATTACGGCAGATGTGGCAGGGAAAATAACATTAATTCGTAATACTTCTCTACGAGAGGCTGCGCCAACGGCTACGCTCAGTACAAGTTCGTAATTCGTAATTCGTAATTCGTAATCTTTTACCACAACATGTGATTTAGAAAAGAACGTAACAGCTTGGTTCCGGTTGGTTCTTGATAGTTAGTTGGCAACATAGCCAGCATCGCATTCTGTAACTTCTCCAAAGCTACTTCTACTTCCTGACGTTTTGGTCTGGTTGTTTGGGCAAAGTGTAACGGTTCACCGACCCGAATTGTTAACTCCTTTCCCAAATAGAGGTCATGAGTCCCAATCAGTGCAACTGGAATAATCGGTACACCAGCCCGCAAGGCATAAATCACAGTCCCGCGTTTTAAAGGGAGATGCAATTTACCCTCAGCAGTTCCGAGTCGTCCTTCGGGAAAGAGAATCATCCCATCTCCACGAGTCAAAATTGCGAGGATAATCCGGTCTATCTGTCGGAGTGTGTGTATATCTTCTCCTGTCGGTACTGTCTGTTTAATTGCTGTAGCTAGCTCAACTAAATCTTGCCTTCCTGCTTTAGCCGCTTCCATCACAGCAACTTCTTCTTTCCACACCCGTTCCAAAGGAATCACGCCCCCCGCAAAACCGAGGATAAAGCGCTTCCACCACTTGTTATAAAGAGTACGAGCATCGCCCAGGATGTAATAGTGGGGTTGGGTAGGGAGTTCGGCTAACAGGAGTAAGGGATCGATATGGTGGAGATGGTTGACAGCTAAAATTGCAGGTTTCTGAGGTATTCTTTCGAGGTGTTCGACCCGTACCTTGAAAAAGGCATGGATGAGCGATCGCATCACAAAACGACGCAGCCCAGAGTTGGCTCTAGGTTCTGAATACCCCTGATTAACACCTTTCAAGCGATTGAGGGTTTTTTCGATAATCTGGCGAACAGCGCGATCGCCAGCAGCAGCTACACCCTCTTTTACCCGCTTTATACTTGCAGCAGTTAAAGTTTCTAATTGTGTACTATCTTCCTGCTGATGGCTAAATTTCGAATCGGTATGAACTTCGGAAATTACCCCATCAGCTTGGTCTTCCTGAACAGATACCTTAGAAGAATTTTTGATAAAAATCTCCTTGAATTCATAAATAAATCATAATTCTTGAGGTTATATAATTAACCAACCCACGGTTAGAAATTGTGGAATGCTCTTATCAAGATTTTAAATAAATTAGCTGTAATTATCCCCATAGCCAGAAGCTATTTTTATACAATCAGTGTTGACATATTAGTAACTTGCTGAGAAGATACCTAAAAAATTAACCAGATGATTGACCATAGCGATCGCATCGCGTCTCGTAAAGAAGGCACATTCCAAGGTGTTGGAGGGCTTGACCTCTATTACCAAAGCTGGCATCCAGAGAGTAAAGTAAGAGCAATATTAGCCATTGTGCATGGACTCGGAGCCCACAGCGATCGCTACAGTAATGTAATTCAGCATTTGATACCCAAACAATATGCTATCTATGCCTTAGACTTGCGTGGTCATGGACGCTCACCAGGTCAGCGAGGCTATATTAACGCTTGGAGTGAGTTTCGAGAAGATTTGGGAGCCTTTTTACAGTTAATTCAAACTCAGAATCCTGGCTGCCCAATTTTTCTTTTGGGTCATAGCTTAGGTGGGGTGATTGTCTTAGATTATATTCTGCGCTATCCCCAACAAGCATCAGTTTTGCAAGGTGCGATCGCTCTTGCGCCAACTTTGGGGAAAGTCGGGATTTCACCGATTCGGGTGCTTTTAGGAAAACTGCTCTCACGGGTGTGGCCGCGTTTCACACTGAATACAGGCATTGACATCAGTGCTGGTTCAAGAGATCCGCAGGTTTTAGCTGCGATCGCTCAAGATACACTGCGACATACCCTTGGTACTGCCCGTCTAGCTACAGAATTCTTTGCAACAGTTGATTGGATTAATGCTCACGCAGGTGATTGGCAATTACCATTATTGATTCTTCACGGTGGCGCAGACCGAGTGGCTTTACCTGAAGGAAGTGACATCTTTTATCAACGGGTAAACTGCACAGATAAGCTGAGAATTGAGTATCCAGAAGCCTATCACGAAATTCAGCGTGACCTCAATTATCGAGAGGTAATGGCTGATTTAGAGAATTGGTTGGAGCAACACTTATCGTCTGAGGTGGTGCAGTTAGGACGGGGAAGCACTGAATTATAGGGACTTCTAAATAAAAAAACATTCCAAATTTTATTGTGGGATGGCTGTCCGCACCCGTCCCATATTCAGGGTGCGCAGGATGCCCACCCCACAAGATGGATAATTTATTTCTTGTCAGTCCCTAATTATTTTTAATTAATAATTTTTAATTTTTAATTGTAGCGAAGCGACTTACGGCTGTTGCAAATTAAGCTCTTGGAATGGTTCAGAGGACTCTTCCAATTTCAAGCTACCAGCAGATTTACCGTTGATTTGCAGAGTGTACTTACCCTGTGACAAGCCTTCTAAATAATAGACTCCAGACCCGTTGGTGACAGAAAAACGCCGAGTTGTTTGATCTGGTTGTATTGCTTCTACCCGTGCGCCTGCGATCGCTTGACCTTGAGTATCCGTGACTACCCCCGATCGCGCGTAAGAACGAATTAACGGAATCATCACAGGGGTGTAACTCCCAGCAACTACATCAACGGCTACAGACTCAACCATAGGCTGCCAATCAGGGGGTAAACCTGCTGGATCGAGGTCGAGGCGATAAATACCAGGAGGCATTCTTACTAAAGTGCGATTGCCCTGAATTTGTGGCGAAAATAACTTAAGTGGTTTATTGTTCAAAGTCAACAACAAATCAGCATTATCTGTATAAACTTCTTCGCCTCTATCCTGTTTACCATTATTGTTCCGGTCAAAAAATGGCTTAATCAACAGTCCGCCTTGTGTACGAAAGTAATTAGAACGGCGATCGCCTGGACTAATACCCCCTTGGAGATTCAGGCTAGAAGCTAAATCTATGCTGAAAGTTGCTTCATCGGAACTCGGCGATACACCTTGATAACGCGCCCGTAATAGCAAACCGGGTAAAACTGTTGTTGATAATGTGGCTAGTATTCCATTACCCTGAGAACCAACGCCATAACCTAACTGTGCTTCCCATTGATAGCTACCATCAATCGCCTGTTGTTGTGAACGATAGCGCCAACTCACACTTAGCAAGTTGTCGCTACGATTTTGATTCTGTGTTTCATAATTTAACAGCAGTGAGTTGCCACCACTAGAAAAGCGGTTTTTAGACAAGTTGTAATTCAGTTCCGACAAAGTACTGATTTCGTTACCACGTTGCGTTAATTCTAGTTTTCCAAGACGTTGCAGCAAATTCCAGCGCAGACGGTTTTTAGTATCTAAGCTGATACGGGCAAAGGTAAAGGCATCTTTGCCACTCAAGTTAAATTGCATTCCGCCAGATTTTGCATCACCCGTGTCACTACTGGCGAATAAAGTGAATTGAGGCAAAACTCGCCAATCTAGATTAAAACGGCTAGATAAGCGATCGCTGGTAAATATAGCACTCAAGTTAGAAGCTGGATCATAGCGAATATCTGTATTCACATCCCACTTATTACCCGTCAGTGCTGAAACTGCTACCTGCAAAGGTAAGTTTCTAGCACGCCAAAATAATTCTGCTAAGGCTTTAGGCGATTCGTCATACACTCCACCTAAGCCTACTGTCAGATTTTCCGATAAACCCCAACGTCCAGCAATTCCTCCCCGAAACTCAGAAAAGTTGCCCAACAGACTTTGATTTCCCAAAGAATCCCGTCGTAACCCGCCAGAAAAGATTAATCCTGAAGCGCCTGCTGGTAATTGTCCTGGGACTGTAGAAAAATTAGCCTGTTGAATTTCTGGTTGGGCGGTGAGTCGCCCTTGGGGATACAGCAAGACGCGATAATTATTTGCCAAAAATTGATTTTGACTTTTAATATTTTCAAAGCGGTAAATGCCAGAAGAATCAACTAAAATTTCGGCAATTATGCGATCGCTAAAACCTTGTACTAAGCGCACTAATGTACCTGGTTCAGCCTTACCAGCAATTGTGCGTCCAATAACATCTGCTTGTAAACGTTGGCGAGGATCGGAAGAACCACCACCAAAAGGTTGAGGTGGTACAAACCCCTGTCGTTGAATGGATGTAAAACCCCAATAGTCTCCTGTTCCTTGAGTTTGCCAAAAAGTTGGCTGGGAACCCACAAAATAATCAGCTGAATTAGTTTGTCGCAGAAATTGCGCTTCAGCAATATTCCAAGTTTGCAGATTTTGTAAATTTGGTTGATCGGTGCGGATGAACCACGAACCACCGAAAGCACTACCAACAGCCAGGAAATCACCTCGATAACTTGTTGATCTCGTAGCACCACCGCTAGCATTTATCTTTTGTTCAACTGCCGCAACACTAAACTTTTTAGGTGTAATGTGTGGTAATCCTTCTAGTTGAATCGGAGTTTCTGTTTCTGCTAGTTTGCCGCTAGATTGATCTACCCCTGGAACATCTAAAATAATGGCATATTCATTGATGTCAAATTTTGCCCCTATGCCAAAGAGAGTTTGTAAATCTTGAATTGTAAACACTAATCCTAATTCTGGATCGGTGCGAAGTTTTGTTGGGTTGATGCGAGTCACAAAACTAAGCGATCGCACTTCTAATTGACCGTCTGATAAAGTGGTAACATTTAATTTCAACCCTTGAATGACGGCATCATAGGGTAATAGCCAATTTAAAAAATCAATTGTTTGGGAACCATCTTCTTGACCACGCACCAAAACGCTAGAATTGACATTGCGGTTGCCGACATTCAATCCTACAGGAAAAACTTTAAATTCGGAATCCTTAGCTAATTGGGTAATTGTAGGTGTTTGTGGATTTGATGCAGGCGTATCTGCCTTAGCTGGGATGATAATAATTTGATAGATAAGAGCGATCGCAGCTAGCAGACATTTGCCTCTAATTAATAACCGAAGTTGCACAAAATTTTCATTTCTCAGTAAATTTATTTATAAAAATAGAGAAACTGCTTTGCAACGTCTCTACAACCATATAATTCCCAATTACCAAACAAAATTATCGATATTATCTCTGTATTTGACAGCAATATAAATTATTCAAAACTAGAATCAAAATACAAACCTAAAAACATACATTGAATATAAATTTATTAATTATTTAAGCACTTTCAAATAAGAGACTTGCAAAAAATAAATCATCCCCAATTATTTATATATTTGTAGGGACGCAAGGTCTTGCGCCCCTACGACAAGATATTTTTTAACTGCGATCGTCTCTATTTCTCCTTTCTCTGTGTTCTCTGCGTCTCTGTGGTTAGTTTATTCTTTAGAAATCCCTAATTATTACCGAATCATTTCTTCTGTGATGTAGAGGTTTGTGCAGGAATAGTAATATTTACATTGAAAGGCAACTTACTTTTATTATTCTCTTCACCCCAGAATAACTCACCACTTAGCTGATATTGACCAGGATTCAAAGCTGGTTGGTCTTTATTGGGGTAATTTAATAAAAAATTGCGATCGCTATTTGCCACTACAGCATTAGTATCTATCTGCCCAGTTTTGACAACAGTTTGCCCTTGGCGTAACGTCCAATTTAAACTGGGGAGAACAGTTGCTTGTCCACTATTGCGAACTAAAAGTTGAATTTGTTTTTGCTCTGGGTTAAAACTGGCACTATCAATTGCTAGTTGAGGAGAAAGATTGCCTTTTCTGACATAGAATGTTACGCCAATTCGTGCCACTAAAGTAATCTTATTACCAGCAGCATCTTTCGATTCAGTAAGAGTTTCATTAAATACGACCGCTCGATATTCCCCATCTGGTAAATTAGGAGCCAAGCGACTGATGAGGCGTACCCGGCGAACTTCTCCTGGTTTGACAGTCAACTCACGCGGTGAGAATTGTAGATATTTCGTCAAGTCATTGGGACTAGAGGATAAAGTTTGAAACCCTGCATCGCGTCTATATGTAAAAGGTTCAGCATAGATGCGAATGCGAGAGGGGGTTTTGCTAGTATTAGAAATCGTAATCATTCCTTGGGCTTGTCCGCGTTCCGCTTTGGCTTCAATCACTAGCGGAGAAACGCTCATTTGTGCTTTAGCAGCAGCAGGAAACAAAACTAGGGCGAATAAGCCAGCACTAACAGCAGCGAGAGAGCGCCAATTACTCTTGAGCATATTTATAACTATGGCAGGATTGTAAAGTTAATTTCTGATTTATAGTTCCCAAAAGGAGATTTATAGTATCTATTGGTCATGAAAAAAATATCTTGCCCCTTGAAGATTTACTCTCTAGCGACAAGATATTCAATAACTATTTTTCTCAAGCAAATTGAAGGAAAACTGGGAAAATTTTAGACTATGGCACGATAGTCAATGTTGTTACATAGCTATAGTTTCCAGGAACAAGGGGACTGCCCTTATCTACTATCATGTCTATATCCAAAGGCAAACCGCTACCAGAGGGCAGCAACACAGGACTACCACCCTGAGAACTCGTATTGCCAAAAGGTGAATTGATATAGCCATTAGAGTTAATGGGTGTAAAACTAGGGCCTCCGGTCTGCTGTGGCTTAGATATACTCACTCTGGCACCTTGGTTACAGCTAACAAAGACCTTACCAAATTGTCCTCCAGGATATCCTCCTGCTAATGAAGTTGGGTTAGTCTGCTGGTTAAGTCCCAATTTACCAGGGATAATTTGATCGAAGTTGCAGACACCACCAACATTTGCTGTAAAGGGCACATCAGCCGTTTGTGCAATTGTTTTGGGTGCAAGAGCAGCAGAACCAACAATTATCAAAGCAATAGTTAATAAAGAACGACGAATCATTTTTAAATCCTTCTCAAATAAATAAGGGTTGCAGAAAACAGCTATGGTGCGATCGTTAAGGTAACAACGTAAGTATAAATACCTGGCGTAAATGCTACAGGTCGCTCTATGAGCAAACCCACCTCTAAATTGGTATTACCTGCTGGTAAAGTTGCACTCCCACCGCCGACATCACTGCGAAGGTTAGTCGAACCAAATTTTAAAAATCCGATGTGCGTTGTTCCAGAAGGATCGGCACTAGGGCCAGATACAAATCTGGGGGGTGAAACAGAGATGGTGGCAGGTGTGCTAGTTTGCACACCCATAGTCGCAGGAGTTTGTGATTCAAACTTTGTCGGAATTCCACCAGAACTGCTAGAAATAGTTGGTTCAGCAGTGCCAGGCGCAGGAGCATTAAAGGTAGCTTCAGATGGAACTGTTCCATTGAAGGGAACATCTGCACTTTGAGCGATCGCAGCTTGATTTAGAGCGAATGCACTTGCCAGCACCAGGCTAGAGATTGACGCTAGACGGTAAAACATAAAGAAGTTACCTGATGACTCAGCTTTATCCTGTATCAGTGCATATTTTCATAATATCTATCAAAAAATACAATATCGACAGCAAAAATACGCAATTTAAACACTGAGTTCAAATTGCGTTAAGATACTTACTTGTATAAAATTTTTATAAAATCTAGAACTATGTAAAGAAAAATGAACTAGCTAAAATCCTTATACCTATTGCCTATTGCCCATTACCTAATCCCAACAACAATTATTTACGCCCACTTACTACTATTTATAAGATACAAGGTTGGGTGCAGCGATCGCGTAACCCAACATAAAATTTGGTGGTAATGTTGGGTTGCGTTTCACTCCACCCAACCTTGTATCTTAGAAATAGTAGTAGACCGTCCCAACCTTGGTCAAGAAAGACCGCTTCGTAGCATGGGTCACTACAACAATCTCTTTGACAGAACTCG
>NZ_JACJSH010000059.1:0-39686 GCF_014698055.1 Nostoc sp. FACHB-133 | reverse complement strand
ACTGAGGTAAGTCCCATTGAACTTAGCCCCCTTGAGGTCAGGAATTATTTTTAAATTGTTAGCTCTCCAATCATTCCAAACTTGCACACCTTCTCTCAGCCAAGCATAATGCTCTTTATTTACCAATTATGGTTCTCCTTATGTCCTACCTTTAGAATCTTCAAAGGGCATAACTATGGAGATGTCATTTTCAATTAGCCCCATTAAATCTAAGCAGCAGGTTTGGTTTGGACTATAGCAGGTGTTGGGGGTAGCGGCAAGCTTGGTGATGCTGTCACCTCTGGGTGAAAATGTCGGGATTTAAGGGTTAAAACGACATCCCAGCGAAAGCTGAACACACAAAGACTTGAGCCTTAAAGCAACTTGCCCCCAAGTGCTTCGGCTTCAAGAAGCGCAGGCATCGCACTTATTGAGAAACGGGACTATCACGCCATCCATTCCACCCAATCGGGCGCTCCGTCCACCAGTTGAGCAAACTTGTTCGGGTCAATATCCTCAAACTTGAAGATCACGCCCCACCGCTCATCAATCGTTAATGTACTGAGTAATTCTTTAACTGACTCCACCCCATATTCAACCCGCTCAATTGCCAACTGAGCATAATATTTGACCCGCTCCCACCAAGAATCACTGGATTCTTCATCTGTGTCCATACCCCCCCGATTATTACTTCCATCTTCATTAATGGGGGGTATGGACGGCGAGTTAATCCCATACTGAGACTGCATTCTAGCCGCATAAGCCGCATCTCGCTCAAGTGACTCTTGGCGTTTGCGTTCCCTCTCTTCCCGTTGACGAAGCCGATACTCTAATACCTTCTGGGCAAACTCTACATCAGAAGTATTGAGGCGATAGTACCTAACGCGCTTACCATCTTCAAGCGGTCGCCGTGATTCGGTGGACAAACCCAGTTGAGAAAGATACTGCCCCAAAATCCACACAGGAGATTCATCGAGGGGAATGGTCAGGTTGAGAATCCCCTTAACGTGAGATGCGTTGCGTTTGGAGAACTCAGCCAAAACTTGAATCATCGCCTCGTCCCCTTTAATCTCAAGCCCAGACATGAGATCCATCAACACTGCCCTCAATCCCAGCCGATGACGCATCAACCACGCGGTAGAATGGTTACTCCAGTCTGTGCAAATGCTCAAGCGATCGCGCTCTGATTTATCGCGTTCCACCACAACAGAGGGCGGTGCAACAAACTCTCGCCCAAGGTCATCGGTAATCATTTCCCCCGGAGCTGCCAATATTGCCTCTAGTGCGACTATCTTCTTAATTAACCGCCCCCCGTCATCTTTCTCAACCAGTTCTGGGGTAATGCTCATTCCATAAGTGTCCTGAATACGGAACTTCTCACACTCCAAAACTTCCTCCGGCTTGAGATAATCCTGATGCTGCCTAGCCGTATAAGTCCTTCTATCAATATCTTTGGCATTAGCAACCTTGCGAAAATGTTCCTCATCGATGGCAATACCTGCCGCTTTCATCCACCGGGAAGCCCCCTCATCGGTTGCATCACCCACAGGCGCAATAGTATTGCCCATTTCTTCCAGGAGCGATCGCAAATCAGCCCGTAAATTATTAATCGACCAATTCCGTTGCCCCTCAATCTGACAACTAGCATCCAATGCCCAATCCTTCTCAGCCCCACGTTTGCCCGTTTCCCGGTTAATGCGAATCAGAAAAGCGGTCATCTCATTTGTCTGAAGAATCTTTTCTTTAATGCGTCGGGCATTGGTTTCGGCGTAACCAAAGGGGGGACGCGGAGCAACCCAAACATACATGGGGACATCTGGACGATACCGCCATAATTGTTGAGCGCATTCTGTAGCCGACTGCGAGACAGCATGAAACACGCCAAACACGGCATCAAAATGATAGCTGGAAATGTCAACCCCTGAACTGAGACTGGGAGTAATTAAAAAAGCGTCAAGATCCTTAATGGCAATGTTAATCTCTCGGATAAAGATGACATTCTCTTCACTACCACTGTTCTCGGAGTGAATAGCCCACACCCGTAACTTGCGATCTTCGGCTGATTCCGGTGTATCATCAGCGTCATCAATTGCTGAACCATCATTGAGCGCTCTTTCTAGCTTTTTAATAAACCGCTTACTGTCGCTGACCATCATCAACTTTTTACCCATCATCAGTTGAGCGTGGAACTCTGCAACGATTGCGCTGCTGTTTTTCCCCTCGTACCAATGAACTTGACGACCACCTGAGCGATACAGGTTTTTGATGATGTAGGGTTTTTCACCAGTCGGTCGCAAATTCATGAAAAACTCAATGGTCAAATCATCAAGGTGAGCGTCTGCCAAAACAACCAGCTTGGCATTGTAAACCAAGTATTCCAATACTTCCAGAATCGCCCCCCGATGTTCTTTGCAGGTTTTGGACTTGAGCAGATGGGCGAGGTACTGACAGGCTTCATCAATAAATAGAATATCGTAAGCCTGTAAATCGTTCGCCATTTTATACAGAGAATCCACGGTAATGCTGAGAGCCTTTACCTGACCCCAATCCCCGCAAGAAATCGCGGAGTACATTGCTGTTTGTAAGCGATCGCTGAGATTCTTGAGCAGAGTGACCCGATGCCCATTGTTCAAAAAACTGAGTTGGGGGTTCTCTCTTCTGAGAACTGCCAAAATTTCAGTCTTTCCTGTTCCCATGTCGGAAACCAAACCAACTAACCCCGATTGAGGCAGAGAGTGTATTGCAAGTGAGAGATAGCGGGTATTCACCGTTACATTGGGCTTGTACTTATGGAGTCCTCTGGCTCGGTTAATGAAAAATCTCTGCTTGTACTCGCTGATTCTCAAGGCATCAGCAATCATCGCGGTCACGGCTTTATCCGCCTTTTTCCCCAAAACTACAACCCAATCGTCAATTCCTTTCTCTGGCCCTGGCAGCAGCGCTACTTCACACTGGCAACAAAGTTCTACAATTGCAGAAGCTGTGCGGCGTGTGGCTTGAAAAATCTGCTGTTTGGTTTTGGGTTTGCTTTCGTAGTCGAATAGAACAACGAATTTACGCCCCTTTTGAGTCATTGGGACTAAATCAGGGTGAAGTCGTTCTAGATCCTCCTTGCCCACGCGACCATTCCAGATTCCAGGGAGTGCGATCGCTACAAATCCCAACGACAGCAAGCAACCACCCTTCTTCTCGCCCTCTGTAAGGATTACAGGGATTTCGGGATGTGCCATTACCCAAGCCCAAAAACCTAACGCCTCTCCTTCTTCGGTAACGGTAATATGTTCTGGCATCGGCACGTTATACCGGAGTGATACCAATCGCCATAAATGTAGGGGCATTCTCAAGTAGGTAACTCGGTTGGGAGTTTTGGGTGGTGACTCGTACTTGACTGGCTTTTGAGTTTGCTGCTGTGTTGTCTTGTCCCATTCAAGGCGGGGGTAATCTGGTTTCATCCGTCCCCAGTCCATCGCCAACCAATCATTAAGCGGGTCAAGTCCGCTAACCCACCATGCACCGGCTTCCGCGTGGGCATATCGTTTCAAGTAGCCATCACGCAGTCGCCCATCGTTACGTCTGGCCGTTTGAGGTAGAGCGCATAGCAGATATTCGTACACTGAGGGGCCACTAAGAGAGCGGACATTCAAAGCTGTTAACTTTGGGTCAACAGCACTGGCTAACCATTCATTCCAATGGTTGACTTCTATGTGAGATAATCTTTGCGCCGATACTAAGTGATTAAATTGTTGTAATGATGACATGAAAGCTCATCCTCCTGAAGTGTGTTGGAGGAATTGGAGCTATCCCGAAAGTAATCTTTTAGTACAAACGTTCAGAATATAAGAACAAAATTACATAAAATTCCTAAAACGCTGTTTACATCTGGTAAGCCAGTGTTACATTGGCTTTACACCGAATCATGTACGATAAAATTACTATTAGGGATATTAATTAGGCCGTTCAAACCCGATAACCCCAATTCCCTTTGAAAACCCTGCTGTCCTACCGGGACGCGGGGTTTTCGTTGTTTTGCCTATGAGTACTTGGCTAAAGTCGCCTTGACAAACTCGATTACTTCCTCCTGTTGAATAATAAATGCAGTGCCTTTTCTTCTAAGAGCCAGAATTTTCATACTTCCAACTTCAGAATAAAGGTGTGAATTGTGATCAATAGCCGCCTTGGTGGGAGGCCATAAGACCAAAACTTTTGCTGAGGGCGTTTTTGTAGCTTCACGGGAAGACATTGCAAACAAGTCCCTGTTCTTGCTCAACCACTTCTCGTAATCTGCCAATTCAAGCAGTGGGCAAGGACTCCAAACTTTTAGTCCATGTTTGTCTTTCCTCTTGATCTGCAAAACCTCTCTAGCTTCGTTGTAGACAATCTCCTTATCTCCTATTGAGCGAATCGAGATAAACAGGTGAACTTTTCGCTCAAATCTCACAAACAAGTCGATAGGATTCTTGTCCTCTAGCTTTAGCACTGGAAAGACTTGTATCCCCTGGCTTTTAAACTCATCCAAAAGCAGGGCTGTTAATTTTTCCAGCCGTGCAAGTTTTTGAATTCTTATCAATGGCTTGTAAGCCAATGCAAAAGCTGCCCAGCCTACCGGAGTAATGAAGCCGCCTGTAGCAAGTGCAGTACCGCTAATCGCCAGAGCCAAAGCGGATTCGTAGTCTTTCGCCTCCCTAAGCATCTCTAATGCCGCTTCGTTGTGCGGCGGGAGTTGAAAATCGGTTGGTAGGTCTTTCACAGTAGTCATTGGAGACACCAAAAATTGTTTCGGTTGCTGACTAATCTCTCATTGGTTACAAGGTCAAACTTCTTTTCATCTAGGTTATCTGGTTGGTTTTTATCGGTTATGTATTTTGCTTGGGCTAAGTTCAACTGAGAGTGATCACCCTAATCCTCATCCTGTTTTTTTAATTTGGTTTTTTTTGTGTGTCTTGCTGTGAGCGCTTCCGAAGCAAGAAGTTTTACCATTTGACTCATAGAGCGTTTTTCAGTTTTTGCTTCAGCAGATATTAAGTCGTAAAGTGCTAAGTCATCTTCATCTGTGAAATAAATATTTAATCTTGTTCCTGTGGGCATCGTAACACTGTCTGGTGTTTGAATAACCCTATTGTCAGTCTAAACCTCTCACTTGTCACTGGTGTTAAACAGTGTTATCATAACACTATAAGCCAAAAAACGCCACAAAACAAAGGCAATAGAAGCCAGAAAGTGATGCTATGGCTAACCCCTAACTGGATGTGTGGATTTAAGGCGGTTGAGCTTCTAAATTCTCCAAAGCCAGAATAATTAAGACTTTAACAAACAACTGAACCATGACAGCTATATATTCCAATGCCAAAAACTGGCTCGTTCAAGCAGACTTGTTAGCCAAATCAGGGCTAACTGACCTGATCGCCGGAAAAGACTCAGGTGCAGGGTACGGCAAGGCAATCATCGGTGATTTTTCGATCATGATGCCAGCCGCATACTCACTTGTTCGCAACCGCAATATCATGCACCACGAAACCATCTCAAAAGATGGCTGCTGGGTGCGGTATGTAGAAGGTTCTCGCCTGGACTTAAAAGACGTTCAATTCTTTTGGGGCAGTGCGGCTCTAGCCCAAAGTGACCACACCCTGTTACACGAAGATAAGGCGAAAAAGGCAGAACTGGCACTAGAAAGCATTCTTGCAGACTTAGCAGTTTTGAATATTCCTTCGGGGATAAAGCTTTCAATTAGTTTGAGCAACCACAACCCAGAACGCTGGGCGACTGAGATTAAGCGCAGAGTTGAAGGGACTCACACCTTTGAGCATCTGCACCCTGTAACCCGTTCCATTGTCACCAAGACAGTTGACATCGTGGTTACAGGCATTTATCCCGAAGGATTTGGAAGCATTGCCCACTGCTTATTTGGTGAAGCATCCCTGGTACTTGACCCCTCAGAATTAGCGATCGCTCTCGATATCGGTTCATCAACTTGGTTGATTACCGTGTTTAACGGCAGTGGTGCAGTCATAGACCGTCACCTGATTGAAGGTGGAGCCGGTGAACTGCACTCAATGATTGCAGAAGCTCTCGACAAACGAAACGACAGAGTAAGTCTGCTGTCCAAGGATGTGAAGCACTCGCCTAGTCTTGTGAATCAGGGAATTATCGAAGGAACTTTCACTTATGGAGGCAACCACCTCACAGGTAAAAAGTTTGAAACCGAGTACAGCCAATGTCTTGACTCTTGGTGGAGTAACAGGATTGAGAAATTCGCCAACTTTGTGACTGCTGGCAATTATCTAGACCGCGCTAAATACCTTGTCGCCTGGGGTGGGGGTGTTTCTCTACCAGTGGTGGATCAAAACTTAGCCGGTTTAGGCTTTGTGGTCTTGAATAATCCCCAATTCATCAATGCTTTGGGGTTGAAACTGTTAACTCAAATATCAATTGGAGCTTAGTTAATGAATTACGAATCTCGGCGTATAACCATCTCCTATCTAGCAGTAATTGAATTGTGCAAGATGTTTGATTTACCTCAAGATGCGCCAACACAAGCATTATCAGCAGGTGTAGAGAAGCTGATTTTTCAACACGGCAATGTACAACCATCACCCAAACCCGAAACAGCGCAATCTACACAGCCGAATAAATCGGCACTTAGCGCAATGGTCACTAATTTCAAAGGGGCAGCATGAGCAGAACCAGATTAAGAAACACGGTTTTAGGCATTGGAGCAACAGCAGCAGCGATCGCTTTTGGCTATTTCGGAGTGCAGTACATCGGTCGTAACAATATGTTCACTATCGCTGCGGCTGTCGGGGGTGCAGGGGTCATCAGCTATGTACTTCAGAAACCGAACCAGCCACAATCCCCAAGTAATCAGCCAGAACCCCAACCCGCACCAATCAAAACCCAAAGGAGAAGAAACAAGTTATGAGCGACCAAGACACCCAAAAGACACAGCCAAGCCTAACAACAACCGAAATCATGACCATCATCCTGGGTTGCGAACAGACTCTTAGGTTTGTGCAAGCATCTCCCAATTACAAGCAAATCGAAGCCTCCGAAAAGTTCAGTACATCGAATGATCTGCGTCTAGGTGATGCTGTGCAAGCTTTGATGGAGATTCACGAAGCAATCCTAAATATCGAGTTTTATTCCCAAGTCGAGGGACAAACAAATGCTTTCAACGACAGCCTTACAGCGTAATCATTTGTACGAATTCCGTGGTCAACAACTGCGCTACAGCCATCGGTCTAATTGTCGAGTCAATGCCCCTTTCGTTTTTAACGACTCTAAGGGCAAACGAAAAGAATTAAGCCAAAACCAAGTGCAGAGGGAGGTTTTTGAACTTGTTGAGTTTTGTGAAAACTGATGATGAAGCGATTGCACCGACGACCAATCATTGCAATCGCCCCACTTCGGGACGTATCTCTCGCCGCAAAAACGAAAGTACACAAGGATCTTAGCAGCATGGCACTCGATTACAAAAATCCCAATGATTGGGGACGCTGTTCTTTCACTGATAATGCTTTGAAACTCCAGCAATTTAAGGCTCTTAACCCAACAGCTACGAAGCGCGAAATAAATAGTTTTCTTTGCAGCCTTTACTTACCCCTCACCGGAACGGAATTCTTAGCAACTCATGAAACCATTGATGACCATCCTTATGCAGCAGCATTTGGTCAATTCTTGGGTAATGGTATTGATGCGGACATTGCAAATATCTTGGCGTTTGGTGAGAACAGATTTGATTTAATTTCTGAAGATTTTGATGATCCAATACGGCAACTGGCAACGAGAATTTATAGCCGATTTGAAGAGATGGGTTACTGGGATAAGTTGCCCCAATCATCCAGCAATATCGACTATGACTACATCCCTTATTAGGAGAATAACGCAATGGATTTTGCAATACGTAATCCGGTAGTTGGTCATAGTTCGCACATTGATGAAAAAGCGCAATCCTGGGGAGGGTTTGAGTCTGATATTCTGGGCTATCTCTCCGATATAAATAAGCTCGAACAGTTTGCCGATTATGCGAATAATGCCCAAGAATTATCTGACCGATTAGAACCATTTCTGGACAATGCTAAGGTCGTCTTTGAGGCGATGGAGAAGTTGACCAAAGGGCAAGTAACTTGGACTGAACTTCGTAAACAATACGGCTCTCATGTAGCGGGTGCAATTGGTAAAATCCGTAAACTTAACGCTGAATTTGACTCAGAGATGAGTAAGATAGATGCCCAAGATAGAGCCGACTTGCTGCGAATTGACCAAAAACGCAAACACGCATTAACCGAAGTTGCAGCCCAATTACACCACGATTTACAAGCCGAATTGTGGAGACATGAAAATAAAATCAGCAGCATCGAAAATAAGCAAGTTGTACAAGCTGAACGTCAAGCTATCACAACAGGACTGAGAGAGAAACGACAACAACTTTTAGCCCGTGCAAGGTTTGGCTCAAGGGCATTAGAACCCAATCAAGCACCCCAGGAAGTGATACCAATTCAATCCCAAAATCATGCACCATCTTCTAGTGTTTCTGCAACCGGAACAGTTCGCGGTTGGGGTGCAATGTTGGGTAACTTGTGGAACAAATTGGGCGACAGATAACTATTAGTTAAAAGGACATAGGCTGATGCTAGTAAGGAAACGAAATGAAGATCCTCATAGCGTCAGCCCTTTTTCAATGGAAGGGCTGGCACAAACACCACAATCAACTAAGCAGCAGAAACAACCCGAACAGTTACCACCACTCCCAGAAAATAACCGAGGTAGAACATTTAGACGTGCTGGTAACGCTTGTGAAATTGTCGCTGGTAGTTGCTTAAATAGTGCAGTGATTTTCACCTTTCATCTATTGCAAGTTCACCCAGTTGGAATGTTCCTTGCTGTGGGTACTGCACACTTGTATTTTACTGCCACTGCAACAGGTGAAGGATTTAATAATTTCGTCACTAATCTAATGACTGGTTGCAGTGCATCACTGGCGTTATTGTGTGCGCTTTCCGACCCGTTGGGTGAGTGGAATGAAGCGACAACTTCTACACAAACAGCTAATACTTCAATTGAGTCGGTTTATAAGCCAAAAACTGCTGAATCTTCAAGTTGGATGGATGGTGCAGGAGTGGGCATATTTCTAGCGATATTAATGTTTTTTCTATTTGGTGGTAGTCAGAGGAAATGAATTATTTAAGCGATAAACATAAACAGTTATCCGAGTCACAACAATCGGGTTTAATGAAGTGGTTCGGACAGTTACCGATGGATAAAAAAGCTGTTGCAATTGGGCTGAGTTTGACTGTAGGAATTAGCTCGGCAGCGATGGCTTGGAAAGGGGAATCAAGCGACCGCATTTATTTTTGCCTTCGGACTCCCCAGAAAAAATTGGTATGTCAGGATCAGAATAACAGACCTTTCAGAATGACTCCCTATTACTGGGAGCAATGGAAACAAGAAGGAATGCCCTCTCAAGTAGTGCGTGACCCAGCTATGGGCGTTAATGGGTTAGTGAAGGCGACTAACCCATGTAAGCCGTTTTGGGCGTTTGGGGGATTCCTGGGGTTTGCTCTAGCTGGGTGGATGCTCCGCCATTGTCAAAATGAGGAGAAGCAGAGGGCAGTTTTTGAAGACATCGCCCAAAAACGGGACGCAGCGAAGGCAGAGATGGCCGCACGTTCCGAGCTACTAGAGAGTTGCCGAGACGTTGCGATCGCAGAAGTTCAACTGCAAGCTGACCTGGATCTAGTCGCCAATGATCGCACTGTGGATATCCAAAAAGCCGAGATTTACGCCCACACGGAAATTGAAGTTACCCAAATGGAGGCAACTGATGCCATTTTTGAGGCGCAAACGGCGGGGATGACCGAGCAGCAGAAGGCAGATTACATTAAGCAGCTACGGGAGATGAAAACGCCCTATCTACAAGGGAGTCAGACTTTACAAGGGACGATTGACCCCAACGATAAGGTTACTGGGGCAGACAACCAAGCGATTGCACCAATACTCAACCCTGTCGCATGGGTGCAGAATTTAGTCAAGCAGACCTGCTTAATTTGGGGTAATCAAGGCGGTGGTAAATCATGGCTTGCCCGTTATGTAATCCAACTCAAAAAACAAGCCGGCTACCGTGTGATTGTCCTTGACCCCGACTCGAACCGTAGTGAATGGCGAGGAGTTGAAAGTTACCACTCCTGGGATGATATTGAACAGCAGATCCGCGATTACGTTACTGAACTGGAATCACGGTTAAAAACCTTTAATAATTCATCATTGAGTGAGTCGCAATGGCGGCAGAAACTTTGGGCAGAAGGTAAAGCTTTGTCTTTAATCTGTGAGGAGGCCACCACATACGGCGACTTCATTAAAGATGCAGAACTGTTAGATAAATTCGGCAAGCTGGCACTAACCAAAAGCCGTAAACAAGAGATGCCCATTACTGTCGTAGCTCATAACAACACCCAGACGTGTTTATTCGGCATTAAGGGATTACATAATCTTGTTTCTAAGATGCTGCAAATTGAATGTTTGGCGGAAGTAGATTCAGTTACACTACAGCCTTCATCAACTGGTTTTGCTAAGGTAAAACTCGATAGTTCTAACGAATGGCTTGATGTTAATCTGCCCAAAATGAGCGTAAAAATATCTGACTTTAGCGACGCTCTCCCAGCAGAATCTAACCCCAATCCCCCCATTGACAAAGCTACTTTAGAGCGGATTTATGAACTGGAATTCAATCTGGGTAACAAAGCAGGTGACACCCAAGATGAACCGAAGAAACTATCACCCCAGGCGCAAAAGTTGTATGAATATCTCACCAGAACTGAACGAATTGAAGCTGATGTAAGAGAGTTCAAGGGCAATTTTAAAGTGAACGGTGAGAGATTCACTGTAGAGCAAATTAAGGGCTGGATGTACGAAATTGTTGGAGCAGGATTGGCGGACTGGATAGCCGAGGGTATTATCAAGCTTAATCAAATTTGACTGCGATTGGTGTCTGGTGTCTAGCCCCAAAACCGCCCTTTTTTCGCGGACACCGGACACCGGACACCACAGACACTAAACCCCAAAAGCCTTGTACAGTATGGACACGTTCAGACATTAGAGCAGACACACAGCGGACACGTAAAGACACCAGATGTCTGTGACGTGTCCGTTGTGTGTCTACCAGACACTAATAACAAATCTGCCAACAAATAGACAATTGATAAATTTTTAAAAATCTTGAGGGATTTTTCTCTCTTTTTATCGGTCGTAGTTATCCCAACGTTAATTCACCCGACTGTATATCAACTACTAACCGACGATTTGTTAACCATTGACGACCGAGTAAAACTTCTGTTAAATCTTTGCCAACATGTACAGGTATGTCAAACTCTTGACCATCAAATAGTACTTGACCAATATAGATATCAAATTTTACATCTCCCCGTGCAGTTCGCATTGTTTGCTCTCGTAAACGCTCCCAACCAAGTGCATCTATATCTTGGTCATTAATCGCTAACCAATACGAAAAACCTGTATCAAACATCGCCTCAACAGGTAATTCTAATCCATCTGATGTTATTAAATTAATTTCAAAAAGTAGTGCATCCTCATCACCAAAAAAACCGGAAATCGTCATATCGTGCCGCAAGCCCCAGACTCATTAATCCGAAAAGTATAGTGTATTTTGCCTGGATGCTGTTGGCGACACTGTAATGAGACTACTTCTAAATCTTTATCAACAAAATATTCTCCACTATCCGGTTCAACTGCAACAAACCAGTTGTAGTGAGTTTCAATTAATTCTGATTTTACTCGCTCAAAAATAGGTTGACAACGTTGGTAAAAAGCCTCGCGTTCGGCTTCACGTCGTGCTTTTTGTGACTCATTCCATTGGATTTCGGGAAAGATTCTCCCCCTACGGACAACACGGGTAGACTTGGTTTCTGTCATGCTTTTTACCTATAAACCAATATCTATTATTTTAACGGTAAAGCTATCAAAGAGTGAACCGGGATTTCCGCCTCAGCTGCGTTTATTAAAATAATCATCGCTGTCGGGTTCAAGTAATTGGATGATACAATCCCGTTTTCTGATTAAATTCCCAGCCAATACCAGAAGTATCCTTGCGCTTAGACCATGCGAAAAAAAGCGGCGCGGGTTGACTTTCTCTTTCCTTACGAATAGTTTCTGGAGTTACCCCTAACCTTGAAGCCAAACTTTCTTCTGTAATTGGCTGAAACTTAACAGGTTGCCCTTGATTATAAGAATTGCCGTAGTATGACTTACCCCGCCTTGGTTGATTATTAATATTACTTTGAAGCTGCATAATTACCTCGGCAAATTGTGCTAGCCGATTATTTATAGAGTCGATTTTTTGTTCTAAATCGGCGAGATGCTGGTTACTGGATGCATCGCTACTAATATCACCCGACAAACGTAATTCTAGATTATCCAGACGAGAGCAAATCGTCGATATGTTTTGGGAGAGGTGATTGTGGGGACTACCCCTGCCATTATCTAACGCTGCTATCAAATCATCCAAAGAGTGAAGCACCTCGCTTGAGAGTCCTTGTCGGTGCAGCCGGGATAACTCCCTAACTGCTGGAATCAGGGGAGTGGGTACGCGGATCATCTCGCTGGGTTTGTTCTCGTCAGGCATAGCGATATCGCAATTGATAGCAACAGCTATCGATATCAAGTAGATAGCAATGCTATCAACATATCAGGAATTGGATCGAGAAAGCATTGTTCGCTCGACCATTTTTAATGCAGAGCAAGGCGCGAGAGAATTGCATTCGTACCAAGTGACTTACAGCACTTTAAAACAATTAAAGTCCAAATCATAACGACTGCGGATTAATGACGATGAAAAAGCCAAAGAATCGGGGAAAATAAAGTTAATCGTAATGTAAAGTGATTGTGAGAATGTACGTTTTAACAAGCACTTAACGCGCACAAGCCTTATAAATCAACGATTTTCTCCTATGTCTGGTATCATCACCCTCCGCTCAATCACTTATGCCAGTGCAATTACACAGAACGATAGTAAACAAATTCTCGAAGTGTTACTGACGCAAAAACGGTCAGAACACACCCGTAGGGCTTATTCTCATGACTTGCGAAATTTCTTTAGTCTCATTGCTCCCGGTCGTGAATTAACATCTGACCTGGCCCGCGAATTTTTATCGCTGTCCAAAACGCAAGCGATCTCGGTAGTGGTCGCCTACCGCAACCATCTTTTCGAGCAAGGTTTAGCGCCAGCGACGATTAACCGCAGAATTAGCGCGATAAAATCTTTGGTGGAGATGGGGCAGATTTTTGATATCTGCAATTACGACCTGGAAGTGATTAAAAATGAGAAAGTTAGACCCTATCGGGATACTAAGGGGATAGAGGTTCCAGAGGTGATTAAGCTATTTGAGGCGATCGATACTTCGAGTCTGGGCGGGAAGCGCGATTATTCCATCATGCGGCTCTTGTGGAGTAATGCCCTGCGGCGCGGCGAGATTCCCAGTTTGGATGTGAAGCATTTTAAATATGCTAGATGTCAAATCGAGGTTAGCGGTAAGGGACGCAATGGGGAACGGGAGTTGGTGACAATTTCTCAAAAAACGGCTGCTTCAATTTCTGATTGGTTGCAAGCATCTAATGCCTCTGATAAGCCCAACGAACCAATTTTTATTTCCCTTGACCCAGTAAGGTTTGGTAATAGGTTAACTGGGGAAGCGATACGTCTAATTGTTGTCAAATATTGCAAGTTGGCGGGGATTGAAAAGCAGATGAGTCCCCACCGGGTCAGGCATAGCGCTATTACTGAAGCACTGAACCAAAATAATGGCAATATTCGGGCTACTCAAAAATTAAGCCGCCATTCCGACCCCAGGACTGTGATTATTTATGACGATAACCGCGTTGATTTGCAAGGTGCTTTGACCAGGCAGCTTGATGACTTGATTTAACAATTTACAAAGATAACCCAAGTTGTGAACTTGAGTTATCTACATATAAGCGTGTTTGGTAATTGAGACAACTTCGCTTGCGAGTAGCGATAGAATATAACGTTTTAACCAGATTAGCTGCGTAGTTGCTACATAGCCTCCCAATCTCCGTTGCATTTCTCCAAATAACACTTGCTACCCCATCAGGTTATGGAGTCTTAATATTATATTTTTTTTCTTTTGGTGGTCTGTTAAATTTTACTGTGACATTTATCTCGATTGGGCGTTTGTTTTTATCGTCTTTGTAGACTGGTTCAACCGACATCCAGGCTGCACTACCATTGGCCTTTAATCGTTTCCGAATATAACTTTCCATCTTTCCCCATTGTCCTCCCGCCGCATTAATCTCCCTTTTCATTGCGACATAGTTATGATCAAGTCGTGGTGGTCCACCTAATGAATGAGCGATCAAATGCCCTGACTGATCCCCTTTTCGCTTGTAAGAGACCTTCAACGTTCCTACTCTTTTTCCTATTGTATGTTTCAGAGGACCTGCGATTTTCGTGACACGCCCTTGTGGATCTTTACGAGAGTAATACGTGCGACCACTGTAATCGTGTGTACTATATTTATTTGGGTGTTTGGGCTTCGCTTTAACTTCTAACCCTACCTCTTCAATATTTCTGTCGAAGTAAGCTTCCAGGTCTTTAGCCACTTCCTCCAAAGATATGCTTTCCAAATTAGGATATAGCTCAGATTCAATGTTTTCTAATTCCTCTGGTAGGAATTCCAAGCTCTCTAGTTGAGCTTCTGAGAACAATTCCAAATTTTCTACTATCTGTCTAGTCATAATTTACTCCTGAAAAAATTGAGTTTGTATGTAAGCAAAGTTGGCGATGCCTTACTTTCAATACAGTCTCTACAAACAAGTGCGATAATTTACCATACTGCTCTACCAAGCTGAGGGTGTAGCCCCATTGCTCTTGCTGCACTCGTTATTGCCTGCCGTCCAATTCCTTCTCCTCTGGCTTCTCGAAGTAATTGCAACCCATAATGAACTGGTACGTTACCTATACCATGTAGTTGATGTGCAGCATTGGCAGTCTGGCTACCAGCCTGTCTCAGAATATCTCTTGCCCGGTTATAGTTACGACGAGTAATTTGCGCTGGACGTACTGGATCTCCTGCTTCACGCTTTCGCCTACCACCCCTGCGTTCTAATCCTACCGCTCCTTCAACGTCTCCCTCGAAGTAAGCTTCCAGGTCTTTGGCTACTACCTCCAAAGATATACTTTCCAAGTTAGGATATAGTTCAGATTCAATGTTTTCTAATTCCTCTGGTAGGAATTCCAGAGCTTCTGAGAACAATTCCAAATTTTCGACTATCTGTGTAGTCATAATTTACTCCTGAAAAATTGAGCTTGTATGTAAGCAAAGTCTGCGAAATCTGCCAAACATTTGACCTTAACAAGGGTGGCATTTACTTAAGCATTTTTAAACTGAACCTTGTTCGCAGCAAGTTGGGGAATTGTAATTATCTGGTATGGGTGCGTAATCACCTCTGGAACAATCTCTCCAGGCTTAGGCTGGTGATAGGCAACTGTAATTACCAACGATGCCAGGTTTTCTTTCTCAGAGCTTTTGGTCTCGACAGTGAGAATTTCCACCGAATAACCGCCAGTGCGTTTCTCCCCCATAAAGACGGCGACTACTTGGTTATCTGTAAAATCCACTCCGGGAACAGGTGGAGGTGGTATGATATTAGAGGCGTGTTGCTGCCAAACCGAAGCCCATTCTTCTGGGTTATCAATTACCAATTGGCTGGCTGTTCGGTATCCGCTATCAGCGCCTCGTGCAATGGTACGGAAGTTAACTTTCATTTTTTTGCACTCTTCTTACTTAGTTTTCACTCTGCTGAAGCAATCTCTACTTAGCAAAACTTGGGATTTGATGCTTAGTCTGATACGATTCGGTCTTTTTTTTGCCTGTAGGTGTGGTGTAACTCAGGTTTAAAATCAGATTGTATTGGCTCGGCTTGTAATTGGAAGAGAGTTCAATTTCAAAATTGCGTATAATTTCTGTCCCAGTCCGCAAATTACCATAGTCTTGTTCGGCAGCCGTGACTTTAATATCACCAGTAGGTGATACCAAGCTAGCTTTTACCCCCTGCATAACTTCGTTGCTAGTATTTCTCACGGAAATATTCAGTTGTTCTAGTAACTTCCTTTGTTTAACTACCGATGTGTAGGTAATCTGTTTCTCTTCTGATACAGGTTGCGTTGCCATCTGCAAAGCCTTGACAACATCAACTAATCCTTTACCTTGAACGTTGGGATCGCTGGTTGACTCCAGTGATTTTGCAGATTCCATGAGTATTTTCTTAATCTGCCAAGGTTCAAGTTTTGGGTTACGCTCTAATAACAGGGCACTTATACCAGCAATATGAGGTGATGCCATACTCGTACCACTCATCTTTTGGTAGCCACCAGGTACGGTAGATACAATTTGCTCGCCAGGTGCTAGGATATCAGGCTTGGGTCGGTTGTCAGCAGTTGGACCACGGCTACTAAAAGGCATTACTTGGGTACCGTCGTGGCTAGATGCTCCAACAACAATCACATCACCAAAAGCATCTGCGGGAGAGGTAAGAGTTCCCGGTTCAGAACCATTATTACCTGCACTCTTAACCAAGACTAAGCCTAATTTTGCCGCTCGTTCAGCCGTTTTTGCCCAAATATTAGTACCGTCTAGCTCTGTCGGAACTCCCCAGCTACAGTTAGCTACCTTTACACCTTCCTTCATATCTTTAATCACGTCTTCAATGGCATCTGCACCTTTAAATCCTTCCCCCGATTGAGTTGCCTCGGAAGGTAATAACTTATAGTTCCAAATAATTGCCTCTGGTGCCATACCTTTGTACTGTGAGCCATTACCAGCGATAATACCCGCTACGTGAGTTCCATGAGGGTGGGGGTTTCCCCAAGGTTCATTAGTGTAATTTCGCTTATGGACAACACGACCTTTTAAGTCAGGATGGTTAATATCAACTTCGCCATCAAGAACAGCGATAATCACTCCTTTACCAGTACCAACTATTCCTTGAGTTCTAGCATTGACTAAACCCACAGTTACAGAACTTTGGTCTAGTTCTAACTTCAAGGGTTTATCAGCTTCCAAGCGGACTATATTGCTTTGCTGTGAGAATTTTTGAATTTGGGCAGGGGTGAGGTTAGCAACGACAGCTTCACCTAATGTCAGGTGTTCCTCGAAAGCTTGCTCTTGTTTTAAATCCTCTATGAGTGATTCAATATCTTGATTTACTAAGCTTTCAAACTCGTCAAAGGCATCAACTTCAAATTCTTCATTGCGTTTTTGGTAAATTTCCTCCAATTGCTCAAACTCCTCATGGAACTCCTCAAAGCATTTGGTCGGTTTGTAATAAATCATCACCCGTTGACGTGTTGTTGAATTCACATCGTCAACTTCATTCATAATTTGATACTCTAAAAAGCGGTCAATTTTACCTTCAATATCGGCTCCCCATTTGTCACGAATTTCTAGTTCGGCTTTTTCTAGTTGCTGTTCTGTGAAATCGAAATCTTCTTCTGAAATCATGATCTACTCCTTGAAAATAAGAGGGTAGGCACTGCTTACATAGAGGCTAAAATCTTGATTTTTACCTTTTAGTTAGCGCCCACCCTAAAGTTATTGAGAATGTTGCTAATATCAATTAGACAGTTTGCTTATCTTCTTCTTCGCCGACCAAAAAAGTTAATTACTGAAGGCAATAACGTAGTGCCGATACTAAACAAAGCCCCCCAAAATTCTGCTACTACTGGAATTTCTTCTGGTTTCAAGCCAGCTTGTTTGCAAATAGCAGGGAAAAGACGAGCCACAATTGGAGGAACAAAAATAGCAGGCATCCATTTAAAATAGGTTGGCAATGTCTTAGCAATGATTGGAGTCAACAGTTGGATAACAGCATCAGGACTTTTGCGACAAGCCGCTTGCAGCTTGGCACGAGTCTTTGGATTACTGGTGATTTTCTTGATCGAGGTCTTGACCAGTGCCGTAAAGATTTGCAGCAGACGCTTGTTGACATAGCGGCTGGGAGTTGCAGTTGCCTCCACACCTTCCATGTATCCTTCGAGGTCTTCAGCAACAGTCTCAATCGAGATGCTTTCTAAGCTCTCCAGTGATTCCAGTCCTTCAAAATCCGCTGCCTCAAGACCAACGCTCTCCATATCGGCTTCGTTGAATTCAAGCTGTTCAGCCACACCATTGGCGGCTTCTATTGTGTAAGTCATGGTTGTCTCCTATGAAAAGATGTGTTTTTTACTAGTTGAACTTAGCTTTGGCACCTTGAAAATATTCCGTAGCACCACGTCACTTACAGTCGTTTTCCCGCTTGCTTGAATGAACGGAAGCAGTTATTAATTAAGAGACCAATAGTAGGTAGATTGAAAACTGGTTATTGTTTAGGTAAAATCTATCCAGAAAAAAGGAAGATTGGTCTTTCCTCCCCTCAAATAGGGGAGGATTGAGGTTTAGGAAATGTGAAGAGAGTAGTCCTAACAAAAATTGTGATTAGTAAGACTGACTAGCATCACTTAGCCAAAAGACTACGATAGTTTCTGCAAAGGAGTGGAGTCCCGAAGAATATCGGGTTTCAGGGTTTGAACGGAGAATCAAGGGAGACTTGAATCAACGATTTTCTGTCCGTTTTGACCCTATGGAATAGCACCTCCATCGGTTTGCAGAGACTACCATAACCAGTTCCAAAAACTCGTAATTACACCCTCAGTTGCAGCAGATACTTCATCTGATTTCAACCCAGCATCTTTGCAAATTGCAGGGAAAAGACGAGCTACAATTGGAGAAACGAAGATAGCAGACATCCATCTGAAATAGGTTGGCAATGTTTTAGTAATGACTGGGGTCAACAGTGTGGTAACAGCATCAGGACCTTTACGACAAGCTGTAAGCAGCTTGGCACGAGTTCTAGGATTACTGGTGATTTTTTTCACGGTATTTTTGACTAAAGCGGTAAAAATTTTCGTCAACCGTTTAATCACCAAACTGCTAGGAGGACGACGTTCTAAGTCTCCTTCCATGTAAGCTTCTACATCTTCAGCTACACTCTCAAAAGATACACTTTCTAAGTTTTCCTCTAACTGAGATTCAATCCCTGCTTCCGCCGATTCGTATTCTAAGCTTTCGATATCAGCTTCAGAAAATGATTCAAATGTTTCAGTTGCACCATTTGTTGTTGCTGTATAAGTTGCCATGAGTTTATCCTTTCAGAATTTGATTTTTGTTGTTTATAAGGTTTAGTTGAAGGAAAGTTTTTAGTGAAAAATCATAGAAATAATATTTTAGTTTCCAGATTTTTAAGAGCTTACAAGCTTGTTTATTAGCTCTGCTTTGCTTTCCATACACATATATTATCTTGAGCAAATTTGATTGATAATTAACTATTTTTCGATAAAGTTCTAATGAAACATTCAGTATTTTTAGATTCTCCTCAAAAATTAGCTCAAATATTTAATATTTTCTAAGCGCCCCCTAATTTGGAGAGTTGATGATTTCCATAAATCTTTAAATAAAAAAATACTAGATTAGTAAATAACATAATCTAGTATCGCATTGAGATAATATATTAGTTGATTAATTAGCAGTTAATAGGTAATATTTTTTGTGCCGTTATAACAATGCATGAGAACGCTGTGTCTCTCTCCAAGCACGGGGAGTATTTTTATAGTAATCACGAAACTGACAGTAGAAATGATTGATATTTTGATAGCCTACTTTTAAACCAATCTCATCAACCGAGTAATTAGTTTCTAAAAGCAAGGTGCTTGCTTCCACTAGCCGACGCTCGATAATCCAATTATTCACTGTTTTCCCGGTAAGTCTTCGCACTAAGTCGGTTAAGTAAGCTGAGGAATAACCAACTGCTTGAGCTACTTCTTTTAGTCTAATACTTTGATGATAATTCAATTCAATGAACTCGAAGACCTCACACAGTCGGGGAATAGATGGAAATATGGACGTTCGTAGAGCATTTGATTTTTCACTTTCGGTGGTAGTAGAGAATTTCTCATGTGCTAACTGAACACTAACCAGACCATTTTCTGTAAAAATAACCTCAAATCCTGCTGTCTCCAAGCATTTCATTAAGAGGTTTTTGGTCTTGGTTTCAGCATCACTTACTAAAATATTGGTCATTTTATCTCCTAATACTTAATAAGGATTTACGTTTTTGAGTTGCCATTTCAAATTTCTACATTAAAACAGTGTAATTGCGGTACAATCCGCCATCATGACTGGAATGTGACGAAACTGCAATGATTATTACTATCGCATCGTTCAAAGGGGGTGTAGGAAAATCTACCACAGCAATACATCTGGCAGCTTACCTTGCTATCAAAGGTAAAACTGTACTAGCTGATGGTGATCTTAATCGCTCTGTATTGCATTGGTCAGAGCGTGGTAAAAGTCCTTTCGATGTTTATGATCATAACGAAATAGACCAAGCCCAAGATTTTGAGCATCTTGTGATTGACACTCCCGCCCGTCCTGCCAGCAATGAGTTAAAAGCGCTAGCAAATAAGAGTGATTTACTGATCATTCCCACCCATCCCAGCACTTTTGCTCTAGAAGCATTAATTGAAACTGTGGGAGAAATGAACGAATTGCCACCTGGGCGCTTTAAAGTTTTATTGACTTGTGTTCCTCCTTCTCCCAGCCGTGATGGATATAAAGCCAGAGAAAGTCTTGAAAAATTTGGCTTACCCTTGTTTAAAACTTGGATCAGAAGAATGGCTGTTTACCTGAAAGCGGAAAATTTTGGAGTTCCAGTTTATATGGTAAAAGATCCTCGTGCTTCTGATGCCTGGAGCGATTACGATGCAGTGGGTAAGGAAATTCTCTCATGACCAATTTTGATAAAATTCTGGAAGTCGCTCAAAAACGGCAGGGGCAATCTCAACCACTAAAGCTCCAAGATTCTACAATTCTACTGGAGCAAATCAAAGATCGTGAGCAGGATACGCGACCTTTAAATCCAAAGCACATTGAGTCTCTGGCAGAGTCAATTGCTGTTCTGGGACTGATAGAACCACTAGTCTTAGACAATAAGGCTAGGCTGCTGGCAGGAGGACATCGGTTAGCAGCAATTCGATTGTTAAAGGAGCAGCAGATAAATAAGTATCTTGAGCAGTTCCCTGACAATCGTATTCCTATCAGGGTTTTGCCTTTTGATGTAGAAGAAAACCCTGGTTTAGCATTACAAGTAGAAATAGCGGAGAATGAACAGCGTAAAGACTATACGCCCAATGAAGTAAAAGCGATCGCGGAGCGTCTACGCACTGCTGGATTTATTGACGTAAAAGGAAGACCCAAGAAAGGACAAAAGCCTTTAATGCCTGCTCTAGCCGTTGTAGTTGGCAAAAACCTCCGTACAGTACAAAGGTATTTTGAATCTAACCAAGATACTGAACCAGAAAAAAGTACGACACCTGTCGTACTTTTAAGACAAGCGTTAACTAAGCTGAAACAGTGGCAACAAATTGAGCCGAAAACCCCGAAAGAGAAAGCTTTAGCCAAACGTCTGCCAGAGATCATGAGCTTGATTAAGGATGTCTTGGGTAACGAGAAGTAAACTGATGCATCAGCTTCCCCACCTCCCCCAGCTTGCGAGGCTCGACCTCGCACTGTTCTTGCCCGGTAATGGCTTGAACGTTCAGGTACTCGCCTGAACGAGAAGTGTAAGTTTCTGTACGATTGCTACTAGAATGCCATAAACTACGTGATTAGCCCTATTTAATCACCCTTGAAAAAGAAAAGTAAGAGCCAACTTTTCAACTGTAGATAGAGCGCCAATTTGAGTGTTTATTTCCTAACAGAATGGCTGAAATCAAGGTTTTTAGTAAAAGCTTTATGCCGTAAAGATGGTAGATTATTCTTTTACAAGAGTCATAGAAGAGGCTTAGAGATTGGATCCTTATTAATTAATGTCTAGTTATCTCATTGACCTCCTCGTTTTCTAAATCTTCAGTAGTAGGCTTTGCGTCTGCGGGTCTTTGGACAACAATCCCTAGTAAGACAGTAGCAATACCACTGATGCTGCCCCCTACCTTTTGGTCAATAACTCCTTGGGTAGTTAGGACAGTAGAAATACCTGCAATGACACCTAAAAGAGTGCCCAGTAAATCAAGCTGATTTTTATTAAGTTTCATAGTGAGTAATCAAGATCAACTAGAGTGTGCTAGGATATTTAGTTTTTGTTGAGTTAGGTCAAGGGGGAGTATTATCTCCCGCCCCCACGATTAGAACCGGACGTTACAACATGTCCCAATTTGCAGATATCTCAGCGGCCACCCACTGTGATTAACTTATCCTGATAAATCCTGCTACAGTTGCCATACTTCTTGTGAAGTTACCACTTTTGTTGCTTTTGTTTCCCTCGGAAGTTTGAATCACAGAGTTTTCAGGTGTGTAGCCCCTGACGATCCCAATGTGATTGAGTGTGGAATCGCCCTCCCAGTCAAACACTAGGATATCCCCTCGCCTGGGCGTGACACTGCCTTTGGGATTCCAGTAGCCCTTCTTTTTCGCCCAGTATTTCCAGGACTCGACTAAAGCCATACTCGCCCAAAATCCTTCAGGAATATCTGGAATCTCTGCACCAACATTTCGGCAACAATAAGTCACGAAGGCAGCACACCAGTCGTAAAACACTGGAGAACTACCGATATGACCTAATGTCAACATAGGCTCGCGGAAGAGTTTTAAATACTTTTCGGCTTCACTATTTACTCCATTCCAACTCAGACCTTTGGCAGCTTCATCTTCAGCAAAGCCAGCAAGTTTACCCAGAAATCCTTGTTCTGGAATAGAACCAGACTCACCACCAAGCTCTTTCCAGGTCTGAGGGCCAACTTCTCCATCTACGGTAATATCTGTTTTCTTCTGAAATGCTCTCACAGCAGCTTCAGTATCAGGGCCAAATTCACCGTCCACTTTTCCGGCATTAAATCCTTTAGCATTTAGTACTTTCTGAAGTGCTTTAACATCCTCTCCGATGACTCCTGTACGAAGAATGCGGGTAAGTTTCGGCAGTGTAAATTCAGATGGTTCTCCACCAATTGGTACAGGCGTTTCACCAGCATAAGTCAAATTCCATGCCTCACCCTGCTCGCCTGAGTTAGGAAGTCGCCAAATTGACGAACCCGGAAAACGATTCAAGTAAGATTGCAGTTCTTTTCCTGAAGCTGGCTGTTTTGCATCACTTTCAGAACCGAAGATGGGCAGAATAGGTTTTTTTAAACCCATCTGTTCATAAGCTTTGAGACAGTCTTGAACTTCTTCCTCGTTGGTAGATTTAAAACTGAACTTTTCAAAATAAATCTGTGGCAAAGCTAAGTCACAATGCTCATCTAAAATCTGCCAAGGAACATGAGGATGAAATTGGGGATGACCGAAACTTGTATATCCGAGTGTTCCTTCTTTAACTAAAGGACGCAGAGCCACAAGAAGTTTTTCTACATATATGTGAGTGCTTTTGTCTTCAACTTCTGCTTCCAAATCAAGGACATACCCATCAATTCCACAATCAAGAGCTTGTTTGACTTTTTGTATTTGCTCTGCAACATCTGAAGTTCCGTAGTGATATCCCCATCCATAAACTTCGATGCCACGAGATTTAAGTTTCTCAATGATATCTGGAGAACATTGCCAGTTCCAGAATGTGGGTTGAAGTTTACCCTGAAAGTGGCCATCAAAAACCTTGAGGTAAACACGCTTAACTTGTTGTTTAACTAACTGATCTAAATAGTCACTGCGAATTTTTGGCAGTTCCCAAATCCAAACTCCATTAGAGTGGCCAGTCATATTAATTCTCTTCCTTTGATTGATTAAATTATTGAGAGCAAGTATTTTGCTACAATTTATTTGCTCTGCTTATGTTTTCTAAATAAATGTAAGTAAAATCAACTTATGCAGTTTAATCAGAGGGTTATTGTGGTTTCAAAATTGGCTTGTTTGCAGTTCGCTACAACTAGGCAGACTTTTCTCTCATATAGACAAAGGTGATCGCGATAAATTTGTTACAAAAACTTTACATAGTGATAAATTTTGCACGTATCTTGTCTTTACCCCCTTTAGATGCGTTTGCCCTGTGTTCTCCAGTCCCCATACTTCGCTGTGTTGCCTGAGAACTGCATAAGTTCAAAACGCTGGAATTTATTTAATAATGCAACTAGATAAAAATGTTAGTTGATGCCAAGCAGCACGTTATATATGAATGCTTTATTAAGATACTGGAAAATTTGGCGAATCGATCTTGCCAATGAAAAGGTTGGATACAAAGACTTTTTAGTTCCTCTGGCACAGGAATTTCTCGAACAACAAATTCCCAATTGGCAACATGGTAACGTGCAAGCTGCTTTACTATCCTATTTTCATGGCAATAATGCAGCTGTTGATCCTATGATTCGCGCTCAGGCTGGGCTTTGCCTACGGTGCTACGTTTCTGAGCCTATTCTCAAAGCTTGTCAAAAAATAGACAGTCTTTTCAGTGGTGAAAAGTCTTTTACATATAGAGATTTACTGAGATGCGTTCTTGATGATGATGGGAAGAAGTTAGTTATCTTAGATAGCGATCGCAGAACGCATCTCACTGTGAATGACAAGGGTCAAATTAGTTCCATAACCTATAAATTGTTTACGGTTGAGGTCTTGCGAAAATTTAAGTATGACTCCCAATCTAGTATGAGCTTAGATAATTGGGCATACTTTCAAACTAAACAAAATGCAGAAATTAAAAAATTTTTATCAGAATTTGGTTTTCGCCATCTTAGCAACTGGGCATTGTTAAATAGAGTTAGACCTAAACAACTAGAAACTTTATCACAGCGAGCGCGCCAATTAGTAGAAGCCTTTCATGCTGTTTATCGTCGAGATAGACGACTGCAAAGACAGACAGAAGCCAAAAAATGTCCAGATCCTTCAATCGCTCAATTGCAAGAAATGCTCATCTACTTGCAAACACGAAATCTTATTATCAATACTGCTGATGAGTTAAAAAAAGAACTCCAACAAATAACGACGCAACTTAGACAATATGATATTTGGAGTTCTTTAGAACCTCTAGAAATCCAAAATCCTGAGAATGGCAAGTATATACTGAGAACCGATTTACCTACTGTTTCCTTAGATGAAATAGATGTGGAACAGCAGGAAATTTTGGAGTTCTTACATACAGAACTTAGGTTAGCTTTGACTGATGCGATCGTGCAAGAAATTAGTAATTGTATTACCAAGTTAAAAAATAGCAGCAGGTACGCTCCTCTCGCTCAAAAATACATTCCTGGATTGCAACTATATTACTCTCAAGGCAAGACCTTAAAAGAAATTGTCCCGATCTTAGGAATGACAAGCTGGGATCAAGCTAGACGAGTATTGAATCCAGGAGAACTTCTCAGAAAGGTACGTACCTTGACAGTACAAAAACTTCTCGATAGCATTTTACAAACGGCTCAAGAAAAAGACTTAATAAATATTCCCCCTGAACCTGATTATCTTAAAAACTTGGCTGAACAAGTAGAAAATTTTGTCGATGCAGAAGTATTCCAAGAGGCAGGAGAAGAAATCAGAACGAGTAAAAATCGTTCGTTGGATAGCTTTTATGCACAGCAAATACGGAGTTTTTTTGTACAAAAATCAGTAACCAGCCAAAAAGAGTTAGTTCCCTTCGTACATATATCTAATTAAGACAATAATGAATATTCCTACTCATGTAACTAATTTAAGACTTACCTTGCCAGAAGTAATTTGGCTAGAACCAACATATTTTGATTGGGCTAGAGATATAAGTCAGCAGGTCACTGGTGAACTGCATCAGTGGCAAACATACCTGAATGCCCTAGCACTACTTGGATTTGAACAATGGCTAAGAGAACATAATCCAGAAATAGTAAATCGAGATATCAATATAATTGAGACTGCTTCTAATCTGAAATTAGGTGAGTTTAAATTTTGTCTAATTGCAACTGAACACCTGTTGGATGAAGTAGTCAATATACCTCAAAATGCTATAGATACGCCAGAATTAGCAGCCCACTTCTATGTTTTACTTGAGGTATTAGAAGAACAGGAAGAGATTGTGATTAGAGGTTTTCTCCGTTATGACGAATTGGTTGATTATCGAGGTAGAAAATTAGAACTCAAAAATGGTTATTACCAGTTACCACTATCAAAATTCGATCCAGAGCCAAATCACCTTTTGTTCTACTGTCGTTTTTTAGAGCCATCTATTATTTCTTTACCCGTTGCTACTACTGAAAGTGCGGCAGAAAATTTGTTGGGATATCTGAATTTAACTAGAACCAAGTTAAGCCAATGGTTACAAGAAATCTTTGATGAGAGTTGGCAATCTATTGACTCATTAATCGATCCAAACGCCAATTTTGCTTGGAGTCTTAGAAATAATAACGAGGCTATAAAAAGAGGGAAATTAATTAACTTACAGATGCAACTTGGTAGCCAAAACGTAGTTTTATTAGTAAATGTCAAGGCAGAGACTGATGAAAAATTAGGTGTTTTAATACAGTTACATCCGACGGGGAAGGAAAAATTTTTGCTACCTAATCTTAAGTTGACTTTACTGTCGAAAGGCGGGGAGAGACTTTGTGAAGTTTTATCTAGATATCAAGATAGCTACATTCAATTAAATCCTTTTAAAGGTGAACACGGCAAATGCTTTAGTGTTGAGGTGAGTTTAGAAGATATCACAGTTAGAGAAAATTTTGAACTGTAAAAATGGAAGGTAACGGGTAATAGAAAAGTATATAGTTTTTAGCTAATTTGCTAGAAAATGATTGTTTTATCCACAATTTAGCTTGGCTTTTAACCTTTAATTGTTAATTTCCAAAAAGGGCTGGCTCTATCTTAATTGCTTGGCAATCGTTTTACCCTGCACACCAAAATTTTTCGATGAAACTAATACCAACTTGAAAAATGATTGCGACAGATGGAAACCTGAAACGCTTATCTAACGGAGGTTTCACAATCCAAAATCTGAAATGATATAATTCTCTCAAGGAAAAAACTACAAAAAATTACAAAAATTAATATATAAGAGTTGTAGAATATCTGCATAAATTATTATATTGTAAATAAAGTACTATTTTAGAACAATATCTAGTAAAAGTATGCAAAAAGCTATAAATTAAGCTTAGAAATAATCGGTACTCAGCACTATACCTAATTCCTATAATGAGCAAGACAGTTGTCATCAATCTGGGAAATGGCGACTTGCACAATGGATTTCCTAGCGTTACCGCGCAAATTCGCTCAGATGAGCATCTGCCCCCAGAGCAATTTATTGGTAGCTTGCCCGCAGCTCCAGACCTGGTTGAACTATATAGAAATTGGCGGTCAATTTATCAGGCTCTGTGTACTCGTCAATCACTGCGTTCTCAAGGGGTGGAGGAAGATGACAAACTGGAAATAGAAGCAGGAGCTATCACTAACGTTTCTCTGCTCGATTTTGATGAGTTATGCCAAAAGTTACAAGAGAACATTAATACTTGGCTGAAATCTGCGGAGTTTCTGACAATTGAGCGGCAATTGCGATCGCAACTAGACCAAGCAGCAGAAATTCGAGTAATTTTGGAAACCGACGATTACAACCTACGACGCTTACCCTTGCATCGTTGGGATTTTTTTAAGGATTATCCCAAAGCAGAACTGGCTTTATCTAGACCAGAGTATCAACGGCGAGAATCTTTACAGCCAACATTCACCAGAAATCAAGTCAGAATCTTAGCGATTTTGGGGAATAGCCAAGGCATTGATTTGCAGATAGAAGCAAGTTTTCTCAAAAGCTTAGAAGACATTGCAGAAGTTGTTTCTCTAAACAATCCCTCGCGTCAAGAATTCAACACGCAGCTTTGGGACTCTACAGGCTGGGATATTCTGTTTTTTGCAGGTCATAGTCAAACCGAAGGTGACACAGGCAGAATTTACATCAATGAGAATCAGATAAACAACAGTCTGACAATAGAACAGTTAGAAGAAGCTCTGATTGCAGCGATTGAGAAAGGTTTAAAGCTAGCAATTTTCAACTCCTGTGATGGAGTGGGATTGGCGAATGCTTTGGGGAGATTGCATATTCCCCAGGTGATTGTGATGCGAGAGCCAGTACCAAATTATGTAGCACAGATATTTTTTCAGAATTTTCTCCAGGCTTTCGCCATTGAACGCAAGCCTCTATATCTAGCTGTTCAGCAAGCACGCAGGCAGTTACAAGGTTTGGAGGATGATTTTCCCGGTGCTTCTTGGTTACCTCTGATTTTTCAAAATCCAGCAGTAGAACCATCAACTTGGCTGAAGTTAGGCGGGATTCCCCCTTGTCCCTATCGCGGTTTATTTGCCTTCCAAGAAGAGGATGCATACCTATTTTTTGGTAGGGAACAGTTCACCTCTGATTTGGTAGCGGCAATGAAAAGAAAGCCTTTAGTGGCTGTGGTTGGAGCAAGTGGCAGTGGTAAGTCTAGTGTAGTGTTTGCGGGGTTGATTCCTCGGTTGCGACAAGACCCAAATGTGCAGTGGCAGATAGTCTCGTTTCGTCCAGAGAATAATCCTTTTGCAGCCTTGGCAAGAGCCTTTTCGCCTCTTTTAGAGGATAAAAATGCCCGCTACTTAGTTGAACTAGAATTAGCAATCGCATTTCAGCAAGATGACAAAACTCTCTACAAAATCATCGAGAGGCTTGTACAGCAGAGATTTGGCACTCGCCTAGTATTAGTAGCCGATCAATTTGAAGAACTCTACACCCTTTGTCCAGAAGAAGAACGTCAACCTTTTTTAGATGGATTGCTCAATGCAGTCAGATTAGCTCCGGCGTTTACTTTAGTTACTACCTTGAGGGCTGACTTTTATGGATACGCCCTTTCTTACCGTCCCTTGAGTGATGCTTTACAGGGGGCAGTTCAGAACCTTGGCCCCATGAGCCGTGAGGAATTGTGTCAGGCGATTGAACAGCCTGCAATACAAATGCAAGTAGGGCTAGAAAATGGGTTGACCAATAAACTCATTAATGGTATACACAACCAGCCAGGACGTTTACCATTATTGGAGTTTGCCCTGACAACTTTGTGGTCAAAACAAAGAAATGGTTTGCTAACTCATCAGGCTTATAAGGAGATTGGCGGCGTAGAGGAAGCTTTGGCTAACCATGCAGAGGCAGTATATGCCCAGTTGGCACAAACAGATAGACTGCGATCGCAGCGAGTGTTTATGCAGTTAGTGTATTTGGGAGAAGGAGCAGAAGCAACTCGCCGATTAGCGACTAGTCATGAGGTGGGCCTAGAAAACTGGGATTTGGTGACACGCTTGGCTGATGCTCGTCTGGTAGTCACAAACCACAACGAATCTACTCAAGAAGAAACAATAGAAATCGTCCATGAGGCACTGATTAGAAGTTGGGGACGGCTTGAGCAGTGGATGCTGGTTGACGGTGAATTTCGCCGATGGCAAGAGCAACTCAGGGCAGCAATTCGTCAATGGGAAAGTAGCAGCTGCGATCGAGGTGCGCTGTTACGAGGAAAACCTCTCGCAGACGCAGAATATTGGCAGAATCAACGCTGGCAGGAATTGAGCATAGGAGAGAGAAGTTTTATTGGACAGAGTTTGGAACTTCACAAAAGTGAAATTAGAAAGCACAAGCGCAGGCGGCAATTGATTATCTCATGGCTAGTGGTTGGCTTAGTCTTAGCTGTAACTCTGGCTGGCATAGCTTGGTGGCAAGGACAAAAAGCACGCACTAGTGAGATTAAAGAGATTAGGTCATCGGCAGAAACATTCTTGAACTTAAATCATGAGTTTGATGCGCTGATAGCAAGTATCAGAGCGGGAATTCGGATAAAGAATACATTTGAAGTCGATGCTAATACTCTGACTGAGGCTGTAGAGACGCTGCTACAGGCGGTTAACTTCGTGAGGG
Organism: Nostoc sp. FACHB-133; assembly: GCF_014698055.1. Taxonomy (NCBI): domain Bacteria; kingdom Bacillati; phylum Cyanobacteriota; class Cyanophyceae; order Nostocales; family Nostocaceae; genus Nostoc; species Nostoc sp. FACHB-133. The sequence continues at coordinate 9,788 of NZ_JACJSH010000059.1, read as the reverse complement.
AGCGCAACCGTCTAGAAGGGCATAAACAGCCAATCAAAACCACGGCATTCAGCCCCGATGGTCAGATGATTGTCACTGGCAGTGCTGACGGAACTGTCAAACTCTGGAGCCTTGATGGCAAACAACTGCAATCGCTCACGGCACATAAGCAAGCAGTCAACAGCGCCACATTCAGCCCCGATGGTCAGATGATTGTCACTGGCAGTGCTGACGGAACTGTCAAACTCTGGAGCCTTGATGGCAAACAACTGCAATCGCTCACGGCACATAAGCAAGCAGTCAACAGCGCCACATTCAGCCCCGATGGTCAGATGATTGTCACTGGCAGTGCTGACGGAACTGTCAAACTCTGGAGCCTTGATGGCAAACAACTGCAATCGCTCACGGCACATAAGCAAGCAGTCAACAGCGCCACATTCAGCCCCGATGGTCAGATGATTGTCACTGGCAGTGCTGACGGAACTGTCAAACTCTGGAGCCTTGATGGCAAAGAACTAAAAACCCTGCCAGCACATAACCAACCGGTCAACAGCGCCACATTCAGCCCGGACGGTCAGGTAATTGTCACTGGCAGTGCTGACGGAACTGTCAAACTCTGGAGCCTTGATGGCAAAGAACTAAAAACCCTGCCAGCACATAACCAACCGGTCAACAGCGCCACATTCAGCCCGGACGGTCAGATAATTGCCTCTGCCAGTAACGACAACACCGTTAAACTCTGGAGCCTTGATGGCAAAGAACTAAAAACCCTCTATGGGCATTCCAATGTGGTCAAAAACGTTGCTTTTAGCCCTGATGGTAAAATCATTGCCTCTGCTAGTGCAGATAAAACTGTCAAACTCTGGAGCATTGACGGCAAAGAACTAAAAACCCTCTATGGGCATTCCAATGAAGTTACCAGCATTTCATTCAGTCCCGACAGTAAAATCATTGCCACCGCCAGTAGCGACACGACTGTCAAGTTGTGGAGTCTTTACAGTCAGTATACTAAAATCCTCCGAGGTCATCAAGAAGCAGTCTTCGGGTTAGTTTTCAGCCTCGATGGCAAGATGATTGCCTCTGCGAGCTGGGACAAAACTGTCAAGCTCTGGAATCAGGATGGCAAAGAATTAAAAACTCTCAAAGGCCATAAAGATAAAGTCAATCGTGTCAGTTTCAGCCCTGATGGTAAAATCATAGCATCTGCTAGTGCAGATAAAACTGTTAAACTCTGGAGCATTGACGGCAATGACCTAAAAACCCTAAAAAGACATCAAAAAATTGTCTGGAGTGTCAGTTTCAGCCCTGATGGCAACTTAATTGCCACTGCTAGTGAGGATGGTACCGTCAAGCTCTGGAATCGGGATGGCAAAGAACTAAAAACCCTGCGGAAACATTCCTCTGTAGTCAACGGTGCTACATTCAGCCCCGACGGCAAGATGATTGCTACTGCTAGTTGGGACACAACTGTCAAACTCTGGAGCATTGAAGGTCAAGAACTGCGAACTCTCCGAGGACATAAAAATGGGATTAACAGCGTGACATTCAGCCCCAATGGCAAGATGATTGCCACTGCCAGTTATGATAATACTGCAAAACTCTGGAACCTTGATGGTAAAGAATTGCAAACTCTTAAGGGACATAAAGATGGAGTGAATAGCATTGCGTTCAGTCCTGATAGTCAGAAAATTGCCACTGCCAGTAGCGACAACACTATCAAAATCTGGAACCTTGATGGCAAAGAATTGCAAACTCTCAAGGGACATAAAGATGTGGTTTGGAGTGTTAGCTTCAGTCCCGATGGCAAGAGCCTTGCTACTAGCAGTAGTGATAACACCGTGATTTTGTGGTACTTGTATCTAGAAGATTTAGATAAGCTACTCGTACGTGCTTGTGAGTGGACGCGAGATTATCTCAAGAATAATCCTAATGTTAACCAAGAAGTCCGCCATTTCTGTACTGCGATTAGTCAAACCTTTTGATACTCCCTCAACTTTAGGAATTAAGTGATTAAGCAAAATTAATTATACATGTTTCAGGGAAAGTCAGAAGGGGAGCCACTCTGGTGAGATACTCCGCTCTTGTGGTTCTCCCTGTAGGCGTAAATAGAAGGTTCATGCAACTAGGGGCAACCTATAGCTATAAACCTTATACAGCAACAGTTACACAGATTGATACGGGATTTAACCGCGTTCACGAATAGATTTGTTGCACAAATACTTTTTCTAGCGCATAGATAGTAAAAAAACTTTGCCTAAAACGGAGCTTGGAGTACCTGGAAGTTTGTGTCTCAAAGTATTATCGCTCCGTCTCTGAACTGAAAAACATTGCCTAAAAGAAAGCAAACTAGGCAAAGTTATCATTTGTATTTCTTATCAATTAAGCCGAAAAATGGGTTATTTTTACAGAAATTTACAAGGTTGCCTGTGATTTGAACTGAAAAATGAGATTTTAACTCATGATATGCTTCAGAAATGAGTATCCAGTTTATAGTTCACTTTTGATATTCGAGTTTTTTACTAATAATGATTATCGTGTAGAGGATAAAAAGACTGATAAAAGAGACTTTTGTATCAATCCCTCAGCTTGATTATCATTATTATTCAGCTACGATTTGAGTAGGCGATCGCTCTGTTGCTGGGCGATCGCTTGTTCAATGAAATATTTTATTTTTACTCAGATATATACTAAAACAAAAGTTTTGAACCATAACATGGGTATTTGAGCCATATTTTGAATTGAAAGTTTAAGTTAGAACAATTTTGTCAGGGATTTTTTGTGCAAGTTTTGTCCAATTGTGTTTTTTCAACTCATTCTCTAGTTATGATTCAGAATTTCAACTCTCACTCATGTATGAATGCAAAGTTTTAATTTGTGATTAGCGCGAAAGCCTAAATTTTCGTTAACTCTCTTCTAATTTATGGATCAAAATTTTTCTCACATTATGATTCAAAGCATATTGCCCCTGGTTGCACGAACCTTCTATTTACGCCGATTCGTCGCCAAAATTTGTACTTCCATAGGTTGGAGTGTGACTTTCATCACTCGTATTAGATTATCGTTAATATGAGCGTTGACTTCATTGACTTCTGTTATTTTTGCTTCTCCTTTATTTTTTGTTTCTACTTGGTAGCGTGGTGCAGTCAGATAAGTTTTATTGCTGTATGCGAGGTTATAAGTAGAGTTTTCAGGATTGATATTGAAATCGACAATGACATATACGGTTTCAGAACGCTCCTGGTTGGTATTCGCTACCACAACTACTTCTTGGTCGTTTAAGATACGAGAAAACACCAGCACACCAGGAGATAGAGTAGAAATACTAAAATTAATATTGTCGCCAGAGATAGGTCGGAAGTACTGCCGACCATAGCGTAGTGCTGGATAGAGATCGCGGATATGAGAAAGTTTGTTAATCGTCTGATAAAACTGGTGGTTAGGATTAAAGGCATCTGGTTTACCCCATAAAGCCTGACGAACTGCGCGATCGCTATTTCCAGAGCCATTTAGTCCCTGTTCTGTCCCATAGTACAAACAGGGTATACCCTGTAGGGCAAACAAACAGGCAATACCTAAAGTGGCTTGGTCATTGTACTTGTCTGGATCGGTTGAATCCGAATAATAAAAGCGATGATCCTGATCGTGATTATCTAGAAACGTGACAAAGAACCGACTAGCTTCACCATGAGAGCTGATGACGTTCCGTTGCACTTCCTTGCGTCGTTCATATATGTCAACGACTTTAGACGGTGACATGAATCCTTTTGCTATTTTAGGAAGTTTGTGGAAAACAGGGAAGTCAAGAGCAGCATCAACGCCCATCAAATCGTCTTTGTCCTGGGTATAGCGACCAGTAAATTTAGCAAGTTTCTCTTCGCTTTCATCGGCAACCTCACCGAAAGTAAAAAAGTTTTTCTTGCCAATGCTGAGGGCAAATTCGCGCATTGCATTGCCAAAAATGCGAGCAAATTCTGGCTCAATGTGCTTGAGAGCATCAAGTCTAAAACCGTCTATGTCGTATTTAGCAATTAGATATTGATGAATGCAGATAAGAATATTACGTACTTTCGGATTATCGGTAACAAATTCTTTGAGCGTACCAAAGTCTCCGCCATACTCAGTATCTTTCCTGTTACCCTTACGCCGAAAGAAGTTGTTATTACAAAGTTCTTTCGGCCAGATTGCTGCATCAGAGGGAAGATTATCATCAGTGGGTGGATTCTGCCAATTTTTGTTAGGATTGCCGCTTTGATCACGCCACTGAATATCGTACTCGCCTGCATCACGAAATGGGAGTTCGCCATCTTTTCCATTCGGATCGATATAAGCAAAGACATTTCCGGCATGATTGAGCACAATGTCAAATATTACATAGATATCACGGGCATGAGCTTCGTCTATTAGCGCTTGCAACTCCTTTTCTGGATTGTTTTGATCAGATGCAAATCTTTTATCAATTTGCAAAAAATCTTGAATGCCATAGCCATAATATGTTTTTTGATATTGGCAATTCTTCTGGACAGGAGTTAGCCAGAGCGCTCCAACCCCTAATTCTTTCAAATATCCAAGTTGTTGGCGTATACCTTCAAATGTACCACCTTGAAAATCCTCACTCGGACTATCCCACTTTTGTTTTGGTTCAGCCTCTGGATTATTAAATCGGTCTACCATAATGAAGTAGATCCATTGATCCCGCCAATCTTCCGGTGATGGAAACGGATAATGAATTTCTTCAACTTTGTCTCCAACTTTAACCCGTTTCGTCTCTCTATTCAGAACTGCACTTCTAACTTTATTTAAAGTATTTTGGACTTCTAAGTCATCTATCGATTTAGGCACTCTTCTCTCCTTAGTTATCTATGATACTGTTTCTATATCAAAGAGTTTCTCATCTTTGAAAAGAAATAGATACCAGCATTTTGAGCTTATGCAGTTACTCATATCCGAGATTTGCTTGATGATGTGGAACCAGCCCTCGTATTTCCGGTGTTTACCTTGATTTTCAGAGCATTAGAGCAAGGTAAACACTTATCATGGTTAAATACCAGCCTTTTCTGCACCTCCTGCCATAAAATCAGCGACGGCGATTTTAGGCATCACCGTGCCAAAAAAGGTTTTTTGTACGCTAAAGAATTTTCAAGTGCCTGAAACGACGATTTTTCGTTCAAACTAGATTGAAACTGGCAGCCTAACCATAGGTCTTTCACGAATTTTATAGGAAAAAGCACTTCTTGAAAAGCCTACCCCATCTTGGTTTCAGCCTTAGCGTACAATTTACCCGTTTCGGCACGGTAACGCCCAACAGGCGTTAACTCGTATTAGAAGAGACTTTACTTAAGGAGCATTAATTAGTGACGCGTGGTCAGAAAAAAACCGAACCGAAAAACAATGGAGCGAAATTAAATTTTAAGCAAAGGCTTATTCGCAGATGCGAATAAGCCGTGGGATTATATAAATGCAGCCTGGACGTATTTATCATGGCCCCCAATTATTAGTGGACATCAACCAACAGAAAGAACAATTTAGCAACGCATATCTCCAAGCCATCACCAGTGTTGCAGGTTATTCTCTCTACAAACCAGCCGTAGACGACGACAGCGTAGACTGGGGAATAGCAGCCACAGGTCTTATGGGGCGCATCCGTGCGCCTCGCTTGGAATTGCAGCTAAAATCAACATCAAGGGATGTCCTCAACGATAACGCTATCCGCTACTCTCTCAAACTAAAAAACTACAATGATTTACGAATGGTTGACTTTGCCGTTCCTAGAATCTTAATTGTAGTTTTACTTCCCGACAACTTAAGCGAGTGGGTGCAACAATCAGAAGAAGAACTTTGTATGAGGTATTGTGGCTATTGGTTATCGCTCTTTGTCATGCCAGAAACACAAAACACATCGACTGTAACTGTCACCATGCCAAGAAATAATCAATTTTCAGTCGCTGCTCTCCAGTCAATTATGCAAGGTATCGGTCAAGGAGTACAACCATGAAAGTTACTGTGCAAGATGCGGAAATTATCAAAAATATAGAACCACAACAACTAAGAGAGTATTTACAATCTCACGGTTGGCACGAAGACAGACCTTTTCTTGATAATGCCACAATCTGGCACAAGGAAGCACAAAAAGGAGAATTTGAAATCTTACTACCAAGCACAAAAAATTTAGGAGATTATATTCCGAGAGTTCGTGAACTTATCGAAACGATAGCAGATTCTGAAAATATTTCTTACCTCGAAATTTTAAATGAATTTATTAAAAATTATCCTCATTTAAAAATTCAAGGCTTTGTCACGCAAATTGCAACTCCTAACGCAGATACATTAAGTGGTGAAGTTACCATTGTTTGTCCAGTTTTTGAGAAATTACGCCAAATCAAAACTGAACTGCTCGACCATGATTATATTTTGGCAATAAAATCTTATCAAGAACGCTTACCTGTAAGATGCACGGGTGATTTAGTTAAAGAAAATAATATTTTTATTTTGAAAAATCCACAAGAATTTCAAATTGAGAATATTTGAATATTCTTACCAATAAGTGTGACTTAGTAGAAAAATTAATTGTTATTTACGAATCATAATTTTCTTGGTTAGCTATTAGTAAAAAATCGGACCAACCCATCAAAGCAAAGTACCGAATCTACTATTGGAGTTGCCACTTAGACAATTAGCAATTCAAGGTATTTGTTGACGTAGAGCATTAAACTAGAATACTATAGCGATTAAATATAGTAAATTTGTTCTATCAAGCATCTAGTGAATATGAAGTTTTTTATTCCTGCTGCTGATTCAAGCACATCCGAACAAGAGGTGTATAAAGCTATCAAATTACACCTTGGTGAAGGACTAGGCGCAAAATTCTCTGAGCGTCGTATCAGAATTCTGCAATGGCAACATGATGGTAAGCAATATGAAGCTGAAGTAGGCAAGACAACATTATTCAATAACGAAATCGTGATTGCAATTCTCTACGACCCATCTAGAAAACTTTACCATATATGCACCCCAAACAGAGGGGTATTGCGAGATATCTCTATCTTGGCTGGTGAGTCGTCTATTATAAGTGTAATCGACTTTGACACAGAGTAAGTTTTGTTAAATAGACTATTAATAGGAACACTGTTCACGTGTTGCATAAATACTCATTGTGTTTTGTAACTTTTCTTATAATTAGAGTGAAAGGCTGTCTAAAAACTTGCTCAGTCTAGAAGGCTTTAAACTAGCCTTTTGAAGAATTTGTAGTTGTTCCTTACTAAAATCTCTCACCTCTTCTAAAGTCAGTCGATTGCCTCTTCCCTCATTTTCTCGTGCTGGCAAGTAGCGCAAGTTAGCAATATGCCAACACGCCTCAACTTCCTCTTGGTTCCTGAAATCAAAATAACTCTGAGGAACAACATGATCTAAATGACATCCATCAGGGCGTGTTCCTAAAACTTCAAATACTAATTTTGCAACTTTACCAGCAAAAGTTGTGATTGAAAATTGCTTTTTTACAACTTGTTGACGCAAGTATATTTGAATCAATCTTGCAATTCCATATTTAATCTTATTTATTTTCCGTTGTTCTTCTGACGGTTTCATACCAGCACAGTACGGACATCTAACACCTTGCTTGAAAGCATCCCAAATGATAGAGTGCTGATGATCTTCAGGACATATATATTGCATCTTTGTATTTGATTTTACATACCTATCAAGGAGTTGATAGCCCTCCGTAGTAAAAGCAAGTTCAACTTGCTCATGAGTAATAATTTTGCCAGCACAATAAGCACAACGATTACCAGCTTTAAATGAATTCCAAGTTATTTCATGCTGATGTCCATTTGGACAAATATATTTCAACTTTTTATCAGCACGTTCGTATGAGTTTAGTAGTGTATAACCTGCTATTTCAAATACTGCTTTCATTTCTTCTAGGTCTACTATTTTACCTGCACAGTATGCACATCTACAACCACTTCTAAAATCAGCCCAGGTAATCGCGTGTTCATGTCCTTCAGGACAAATAAACTTTAATTTAGTTGTATTTATTTGATACTCACTTAATAACTTATATCCCTCCTTCGCAAAAGCTTGCTCTACTTGCTCATGAGTAACAATTCGACCAGAGCAGTAAGCGCATCTGTATCCTGAGTTAAAGTTATCCCAAGAGATTTCATGTTGATGACCTTGGGGACAAATAAATTTAAGCTTTTTTTTCTTGGATTCGTATCGATCTAGAAGCTGATAACCTTCTTTACTGAAAGCAGCTTCAACCCTTTCATGAGTTACTATACTTCTTCCCGAACAATATGCACATCGATACCCTTGACTAAAGTTAGTCCAGTTTATTTCATGCTGATGTCCTTTGGGGCAGATAAACCGCATCTTCTTATGAGCGCCTTCATATCGGTCTAGCAGATGATATCCTTCTACTTCAAATGCTGCTTCTACTTCTTCATGGGTTTTCCGCCGTTTCCTACCTCTAATTTCGTGAGCGCATATCTCGCATCTATTACCTCGTTGAAAATGACTCCACCTTACTGTAGTTTCATGTCCTTTGGGACATATACACTTCATGGGAGTTAAATTCTTACGGTACTCCTCCAAAAGTTTGTATCCTTCTGCTTCAATTGTTTGTTTAACTAACTCAGGCGAAGTCCGTCTTTTTTCAGTATTAGCTTTGCGAGTACAAAATTTACAGCGTTTACCTCTACCCCAGTCCAACCAAGAAATTTGATGCTGGTGTCCTTCCAGACAAATAAACTTCATTTTTTTCGTGTGAGATTCATATTCATCGAGTAAGTTATATCCTTCTGCTGCAAATGCTGCTTTGACAGTTTCAGCCTTTTTTAGATGCTGCTGTCTAGCTCGACATAGCTTGCAACGAGTACCACTGTTGAAGCTTGCCCAACGAGTTTCATATTCGTGTCCTTCTGGACATACGACTATGATTGGTGTTTGCGCTGACTGATAGACACTAAGTAACTTGTATCCTTCCTTTTTTAGTTGCTGCTCAATAAACTCATGCGAAAATCGCTGATTTTGTGCATTATCTTCATGAGAACAAAACCTACATCGATGGCCTATCCTAAATAACTCCCAAGAGATTTGATGAAGATGACCTTTTGGACATCTGAAGCTCATTTTCTTTTTAGAGTTAACGTATTTATCTAAAAGCTCATAGCCCTTTCTAACAAATGCCTCTTCGACTTCTGCATGGGTCATTCTTCTGTGAGGCTGACTTTGATTCTCTGAACAGTCACTAATAGATTCACAGTTAAACTGTGGATCTTCAAATAAGGAAAGCTGTACTCCAATCCATCCGAAGCTTGTGCCCATCAGCACTAGACTCTTAAGCTTAAAAAACAAGGTCGTCAACTAGAGTAAAATTATACCCTTATTTTCTAGATAAGTTCTGATATTGAATCGCTCATCTGCTTTTGCAAGCGCTGGCGGTTATCATCATATTTCAAAACCGTCTGCACTTGGGCGTGTCTGCTAAAGCGCTGGGTAGCACGGTAGTTGCCATTGTTCAGATCCAATACTGTGGTAATCGCACTGTGGCGGATGCGATGGGGCGACATCTTCTTAGTAATTCCGGCTTGCTTGCATAGCCCATCCACCAATCGCCTGATTGCCTCCCCGGTTAATCTCGCTCCATTCTTGTGGTAAGCCAGCACAGTGAAAAGCGGGTCTAAACCACGTTTATTCTTACTTGCTTTTGGGAGCAATGCGGTTTTGTCAGATCCAGTAAAAAACAAGCGATCGCAAAAATAAAATCTAAGTAAGAAGTAACTTTATTTACTAAATATGTGCTGGTAGCC
>NZ_JACJSH010000058.1:0-40698 GCF_014698055.1 Nostoc sp. FACHB-133 | reverse complement strand
GGCTACCAGCACATATTTAGTAAATAAAGTTACTTCTTACTTAGATTTTATTTTTGCGATCGCTTGTTTTTTACTGGATCTGACAAAACCGCATTGCTCCCGTTCACGGTCTTCTCGATAAATAACCAACGCTGCAATCGCATCTTTTGCATCAATATCTTTTCCTTGAGCCACTAGTGAAATCAGGTAATCTATTGCTTTATCTTGTCGCAACATCCCTATTGCTAGTAACAATGTGCGACGAAGTTCTACATTTCTTGTTTGCTGCCAGCAATTTCTGAGAAGATCAAATGCTTCCTCTAATCGTGATTCACCCAACGTCAATGCTGCTAACTCACAGATTTGCTCCTTTGGGTCAAAAAGAAAACTAGCAACTATTGCAACTGAATCAGTCGGAGCTAGTTGTAACAAAGCACTGAAGCATTCCGAAATCACCTGTGGTGCTTGATCGCCTATGCGGGTTTTTAAACGAAGTAAAGGTACACCTTGGGGATTTCCTGTGTAGGCGATCGCCTTTGCAGCAGCAACTCTTGCTTCTGGTTTGGGGTCAGCTAGTAGATCGGCTAATTCGTTCATTACATCTGAGTAGTTCATTCTCACCAGACCTAAAGCACATATACCCCGCAGATGGGCAGCAGTATCTTCAACTCCTCCCCATACTGGTTCCATCTGAATATGTCGAATCCCTTGCAGAAAAAGGTTTTCATCGCTGTATTCTAAGTGATACAGTGTTTGTGCTATCTCTTTCTTGGCAAGACAATTTTGGTCTACTTGTGCGGGTTTGACCATCATTCGAGCAAAAGCTTTTACAAGATCAGCAACTAACTCAGTAATAGTGGATTCGCCGACTATCTTGGCTGCTTGAGCAACAGCTATAGAATATTTACTCTTAAGACCTTGGCGTAAAATTATCATCCCTTCTTCACTTGTCGGATGCTCTCTAATTTTGGCAAGAATAGATAAAATTTCTTCTAGTTTTTGCGATTTTGGCATATATTATCCCATAACTAGGCGCTCTGTTTTAAACTTAAAGCATTTACCATGAAAGTAGGGAATTAGAATTTGTCAAAGTGCATTTCTCACTTTTTAACTGCAAAAGCTCTTTATGAAGTAACATCGCATCAACTCAACCCACAACATCTTTACTACTTTTAAAATTGGGATTGTCGGTATCTTAACTTTAAGGGCTTGTGGCATAATGAGCAATATTCCCACGGGAGAAAAATCATTGTTGAGGTAGATTGAATGCCTGTTACCTACGAACTTAGAGATTATCAACATCAGTGGATAAAAGATATTTGGAATTCTTGGGAGAATGGTAATAGGCGAGTGCTTGCACAACTCCCGACAGCCGCCGGGAAAACGGTGTGTTTTGCACATATTTCCCATAAATTATTTGACCAAGGAAAGCAAGTTTTAGTCATTGCCCATCGGATTGAGTTGATATCTCAAGCTGCCGAAAAGCTAGAGCAAATTATCGGTGAACCAGTTGGGATTATCAAAGCAGGTGTTCTGGCTAATCCCGAACGGAGAATCCAAGTTGCTAGCGTTCAAACGTTGAGCAGACGAGAGGTATTAGAGTTACCAATGAACATTGGACTTTTGATATTAGATGAGGCGCATCATGCAACTGCTTTATCTTATCGGCGATTAATTGAACATTATGAAAGCGCCCAAATATTAGGTGTAACTGCCACTCCCCAGAGGATTGACGGTCAAGGTTTTGTTGATTTATTTGATGATTTGGTTATTGGCATTGACACTGCTCAATTAATTCAGGCTGGGTATTTAAGTAACTTTCGATTATTTGCAACGAATCAAACTATTTCGACTCTTGGAGTTGCAAAATCTCGTGGGGATTTTAGAGCCAAAGAGCTAGCAGTTGCCGTCACTAGCCAGATTGGGGTTAGTGAAATCCTTGAGAATTACTTTAAATATGCACGAAATCTTCGTACAGTTATTTTCGCCTGTAGCTTAGAACATTCTCGTGCCCTGGCTGCGGAATTTTCTCGTAATTATATTAGTGCCGAACATTTGGATGGGAAGACTCCTCTACAAGAGAGATTAGAAATATTGCAGTGTTTTCGCAATGGCACTACCCAAGTAATTACTAATTACGAAATCTTAACTGAGGGCTTTGATTGCCCTAATATTGAGTGCGTTTACTGTGTCCGTCCGACTGAAAGCTCTACTCTTTGGCTGCAAATGCTGGGGCGGGTTCTAAGAACTTACACTTTAAAACCCACTGCGGTGATCATTGATATTACCGATAATTGGAAAAAACATGGACTTCCTGATGAAGCCCGCAAATGGAGTTTATTGCCTAAAACTATATCAGAAATACAAAACAAAGGCTTAATTCAATGTGACCATTGCACCCATATTTTTAAACCGCTAACTGATGAATTAGCTAAAATTGAAGCCGAAGTTGACGAGGATGGAGTGGTGATTCAACATCACCAAGCTATTTGTCCAAGCTGCGGTGAAACAATTGATTTTATTACTAAAGAAAATTCTGCAAAGCCAAGTTTTAGCAGAATTCGACTTAGGCAGGGTTTTAGCCTTGAGCTTGCTGAAATTGACCTTTCTGTTTCTACTTACAGATTAGACTTAGTTACTGATACCATCAGAAGGCAAGGTTTACGGGGTGCGAGTCCCACTAAAATTTATAGCGCCATTTTCATCGCTTTTATTGAAAATATTACTAAATTTACTCTTGGTGATTGGCGCGAAATCGTTAAAATGGTTGAGCCATCCCAATCAGCAATTACCAAAAAAGCATGGGAACTGTATAAAGAAGCTTTTGAGCGGCATAAGAACCGCATCCTGGCTATGTCTTTTGTTGAACAGAAAAAGCTAAAACAACAAGGCAGTAGCAATGTGGCGACTAATGTAACGACAATAGAAGCCCTTGGGCAGTTAGAGAATAGTATATTCTGGGAACCAAAACCACAGGAAAAGTCATCTAAGTTCAAAAAGAATTTAGGCGATAGCTATTTTAAAATGAAGTACAAATCACAATGGAAAGAATCCTTAACTTACTGTTCAATGCTAACAGGTGATTTTTTAAACATAAATGCTGGACTATTCCATGTGGAAACCAAAGATGTATATGTCAATATCTGTATTGAGGTTAGAGAACTTCCTGGGCTGAAATCAAAACTCACAGAGATTTGTGATCCCGCAGAGATTGAATATGCCTTTACTCAAGGGTTTGGGAAACTTGCCAAAATCATGTTCCGATTAAGTTGATTCCCAATGTTGGATCATAGAATGGCACGCTTGAAAAGCGCTAACCCTTGATATTACTGGTTTTTGGGTGTGGGGTTGCAGGTTCGGCTGTAAGAAATTAAGAAGAATTTGCCGGCGTTTCACACTCGTCCGGTGAAAACTATTTTGATTCACACTGTGCTGTGTGAAAAGCCATCTGCCAGAAATTATGTTCAAATTTTGCAACCATTAAAAAAGATTCTTCAGCTTGTTTTTGAATATCTTCCTGTGCCGTTTCTAAAACCTCATCAGCTTGCTGTGACAAAAGTTTTACATATTTTGTAAAATCAGTATTTCCCCATCTTTGTGCAAATTCATCGTAAGGTGCAGGCATCTTACCTGGTAGTTGCCAACCTTGATTATAGGCTAATTCAATAGCCCAAAATGCTGTTGCTTGCACAGGATAAGGCTTGTCTGCAAGACTATGCATATATTCACAATATTCTCTACAGGTTGGTTGTTTTTTAATATTAATATCCAGTTGTCGTTGGGTAGCTTTTTCTTTAAACCAATTCAGTTCGTCTTTAAGAGCTGCCAGTCCTCCAAGTATCACATCAAAATGTTCTGGAGGTGCGCTGGCTAATACTCGCCCTACCATCCGCGTAAATTCCACAACAAACAGATAATCTTGCATCAACCATGTATTGAATTGCTGGGGTTGAATTATACCTAATTGACACTGTTCTAGAAAGGGATGCACAGTTGCTTCTTGCCAATCTTGAGCGTGATTTTCTAAAAGAAGTTTGCAGGTAATAGTCATTTTGGCTCAATAGGTATTTCGGAGAGATGGAATAGAGAAGAGTAGACTGTTAAGATCCTAACGATTCTATCTCCTACTGAGGTGACATCTAGCACTATTCATACAGACTACTCGGAGGATTTCGGTTTCGATTTTGACGAACAAGTTTTTAGACCAGCAGCCTGCATCGTCGGTTGCTCTAAGGGAGATCCAAGAAATAAAATGCAGCCCCTACGGGGTTCAGCAGTCGCTCATGGGGGAAACCCCCAAGACCGCGCTGCTTCACTGTATCAATAATATTTTTGGCACGACCGAGATATCTAGGCGCTTTCGCTCTCAAGGCGAAAGCTAGGCTCATAGCATTTTATTACTGGTAAGGGCCTAACTATCAGCCCTTTCAAGGTCTTGTAATTTTCCCCAAATTATAGTTAGTTGAAAAAATAAAGTTGGTAAACGGGGAATAGCTAGAATGATTATAGGTCAAGTGTTTGAGCGTTTTGTAGAAGAAAGTCCGGTTTCGGTCATGGTTCGCGGACTTCTCGAAACAATTTTATGTCCTCAGAAACTTGACGAGTTATTTGAGAAAAATGCAAAAACCCAGTATACAAAGGAATTACTGTTCTCTACGGTAGTAGAGATGATGAATACAGTCACTTGTGGGATTAGACCTTCAATTCATGCTACATATCAAGCTAAAACATCACAAATGAATGTTTCAGTTACTTCTGTCTATAACAAGCTAAATGCAATGGAGGTTGATGTAAGCGCTGAATTAATAAGGGAGACAGGAACTTCAATGGAAGCAATTATTCGGCATTTAAACGGAAGCTTACCAGATTGGCTACCTGGTTATCGGCTTAAAATTTTAGATGGCAATGCAATAGGTGCAAGTGAACATCGTCTAAAACCTCTTCGTGACTGTAACAGTACGGCTATTACTTGGCTGACCAACAACGCCCAACCAGGGATATTCAAGCGTATCTGGGGCATACAAATATTCAACATACAGTCCGCTACACTGCCCAAAACCCCAAAAGGTTTGAGTCTTTTGATTGGGACTGGTGATAGCAATATGCCATTTGATTTTTCAATTTCGGATGGATTTACAGTCACAATGCCCTACCGTGGGTATTGACTTAATTCGCCGCATTCTACGCAAATGAGGTATGACGACAAACAATGAATAACCCGAAGGTCACGGTTTTTTATGTCTTTTGGTGTCTTTTTATGGAGATTTTTGAAAACAACGTCTTTTTCAAATTTCCAATTATTTAAAATAATCTTCGAGCAATTACTTACAACAAAAATTTATCTTTGTTCCGTGTCTGACTACTTAATCATTTAATCAATTCTTCTCTTGCCTTTAAATGAATTTTTCACAAGCCCTGCTTATTTTGCAGTAAAAATACTGAAGCAGCAAGCAAATTACCAAATTAAAAGTGATTACTTAAAAGCTAAAAGGATATTTTCAAAATCCCGAAAGATATAATTTTGATAATTTTAGCGCTTTTTTTAAATACTAATTTATCTATGCTAAATTGCAGAATGTGGGTTTAATTCTATTCGATCAATTAGTTCCTGATGTCTCAGCAACAGCGCACCATCTTAATTGTCGATGATTCCCCAGAAGATCGAGAACTCTATCGGCGGTATTTGCTGCGCGATCGCGAATGTTCCTACACTATTGTAGAAACATCTCTGGGACAACTTGGGCTAGAACTTTGGCGGCAACATCAACCCGATGTTGTGTTGCTTGATTATCGATTGCCCGATTTAGACGCACTGGAATTTCTGGCACAATTGCAACCCTTGAGTCAACAGTTGTGTGTACCTGTGATTGTCGTCACGGGACAGGGCAATGAAGCGATCGCAGTTCAGGTAATGAAAGCGGGCGCACAAGATTATCTTGTGAAAGGGCAAATTACCCCAGAACGGCTACAAATAGCAGTCAATGGGGTGATTGAAACAGTGCGGCTACGTAGCCAACTGCAACAGCAATTTGAGCAACAACGCTTAGTGATGGAAATAACTCAGCGCATCCGGCGATCGCTGAATTTAACAGATATCTTGCAAACAACTGTCGATGAAGTCAGGCAGCTTTTAGGATGCGATCGCGTCATCATTTTCCAATTTTTTCCTGACTGGAGTGGAACAGTAGTTGTAGAGTCTGTTGACGCAAATTGGACAGCTATCTTATCTACCAATATCTACGATCCTTGCTTTGGTGAAGAGTACGTAGAACCCTTTAAACAAGGGCTAGTTACTACCAAAACTGATATTTATAATGCTGGCATCGTCTCTTGTCATGTTGAACTCCTGGCAAATTTCCAAGTAAGAGCCAATCTGGTTGTTCCGATTTTGAATAGAAATGAATTATGGGGGTTACTGATTGCTCATCATTGCGCGGCTCCTCGTGAATGGCAATCAAGAGAAATTGATCTGCTGCGGCAGTTAGGAGAGCAGGTGAGCATTGCTATCCAGCAAGCAGCTTTATTTGAACAGGTACAGACTGAATTAAGGGAGCGTAAAGAAGCAGAGATGGCGTTGCAGGAGAGTGAAGAAAAACTGCGATTGTTCATCCAATATGCCCCTGCCAGTATTGTGATGTTTGATCGCGAGATGCGCTACATTGCGGCAAGCAAACAATGGGTCAAGCAATTTCGTGCCAATTCAATGGAACCGATCGTTGGGCGATCGCACTACGAGCTTTTTCCCGATCTTCCAGAGCATTTGAAGCAAAGCCATCAACGCGCTCTGGCGGGATTCATTGACAAATGCGATGAAGATTTGTTTGTTCACTCAGATGGGTTAGAGCAATGGTTCCGGTGGGAAGTTCACCCTTGGTATCGCAGTAATGGTGATATTGGTGGCATCATTCTGTTCTCTGAAGACATTACAGAACGCAAACAAGCAGAAATAGCGTTAAGGGAAAGTAAAATCCAGCTTCAGCGCCAATTGGCTGAAATCGAAGCCATTTACCAGTCAGCCCCCATTGGGTTAAACGTTTTAGACACCAACCTCCGCTTTGTTCGCATTAACCAGCGCTTGGCAGAAATGAATGGGTTTTCAGTGCAAGCGCATATTGGTTGCACAGTGCGTGAGTTGCTACCCGATCTAGCTGACGCAGCCGAACAACTGTTATGCTCCATCTTAGAAACAGGGGAACCTGTTCTCAATGTAGAAATCACTGGAGAAACCCCGGCTCAACCAGGTGTGCAACGAACTTGGTTAGAAAGCTTTTTGCCTTTAAAAGATGGCGATTGCATCATTGGCATCAGTACCGTCTGCGAGGAAATTACCGAACGCAAACAGGCGCAAATTGCCCTGGAACAACTGAATGCCGAACTTGAGCAACGGGTAGTCCAGCGCACTGCACAACTGAGGTCAGCCAATGATCGCCTTTTAGAAACGGTGAGACAACAGCAACAAACCCAAATCATCCTTTTAGAACAGGCGCAACTACTGGATTTAGCACACGACACCATCATTACCCACGACTTAAATGGAGCGATCGGCTTCTGGAATCAGGGAGCGGAGTATATGTATGGCTGGACGAAAGCCGAGGCTTTGGGACAAATCTCACATATTTTATTGAAAACCCAATTTCCTCAATCATTATCAGAAATTGAAGCAGAACTGTTAAAAAAGGGTTATTGGGAAGGAGAACTGATCCATTTCACTTGGGATGAGCGACCTGTTAATGTAGCTAGCCGTTGGGTTTTACAAAAAGACAATGCTGGTCAACCGATTAAAATTTTACAAATCAACAATGATATTACCGAGCGGAAACTTGCAGAAGCAGCTTTACAGGAGTATGTACATGAAGTTGAGGATCTCTACAACAATGCACCTTGTGGTTATCACTCGCTGGATGGAGAGGGTAATTTTATTCGGATTAACAATACAGAACTCAACTGGCTAGGATATACCCGTGATGAAATTCTTCACAAGAAATTTTCAGATATTGTCACCTCTGTCGGTAAACAGGTTTTTCAGGAGAACTTTCCTCAATTTAAACAACAAGGTTGGCTTAATAATCTAGAGTTTGAAATTGTCAGTAAAGATGGCACAACCCGATGGATAAGCTTGAATGCTACAGCAATTAAAGATAAAGCAGGCGACTTTGTCATGAGCCGCTCAACTTTGTTTGATATTAGCGAACGCAAGCGTATGGAAGAAGCGCTGCGAGAGAGTGAACAACGCTATCGTTCCGTAATTACAGTCATGGCAGAAGGTATTGTATTACAGAAATCCGATGGGCGAATTACCGCCTGTAATAACAGTGCCGAAAGAATCTTAGGGTTAACAGCCGATCAAATGATGGGGCGAACTTCCATCGATCCTCGGTGGCGAGCTATTCATGAAGATGGTACTTCTTTTCCAGGGTCAACTCACCCCGCCATTATCACTTTACGCACCGGACAACCCCAATTTAATGTAATTATGGGAGTCTACAAACCTGATAACACTTTGACTTGGATTTCAATTAATTCTCTACCACTGTTTGAATATGATGAATCAAAACCTTATGCGGTAGTCGCATCATTTACAGATATCACAGTTCGCAAACAAGCACAAATTGCCCTGCAACAGCAGACAGAACGGGAACGCATGGTCTATGCGATCGCTCAACACATCCGCGAGTCCTTGGACTTGGATGAAATCTTGAACACAACTGTTGCTGAAGTTAGACAATTTCTGCAAACTGAGCGCGTGATTATTTACCGTTTTAACCCAGATTGGAGTGGTACCGTTGTCACGGAGTCTGTGGCATTCGGGTGGAAGCCAACCCTGAATATGGAAATTAAAGACACCTACTTTGTCGAGACGCAGGGGCGACAGTCTTATCAACAGGGTCTGCTCAAAGTTACTCCAGACATCTACATCGCCGGATTAACTGCTTGTCATCTAGAATTATTGGAACAGTTGAAGATCAGAGCCAAGCTAATTGTACCAATTTTACAAGGCGATCACCTTTGGGGACTGTTAATTGCTCATCATTGCAGCGCCCCGCGTCAGTGGCAATCTTGGGAGAGCGAACTGCTTCAGCAATTGGCAACACAAGTGGCGATCGCTATTCAGCAATCACAACTTTATCAACACTTACAGCTTGCCAATCAGCAGTTAGAAAATCTAGCGCTGGTTGATAAATTAACTCAGATTGCCAATCGCCGATGTTTTGATAGTAAACTTGATTCTATTTGGCAATATTTTTTACGAGAACAAGGTTTTATTTCATTACTCCTATGTGACATTGATTATTTCAAACAATATAACGATACTTATGGTCATGCCGTCGGGGATACTTGTTTAACACTCATTGCCCAAGCTTTAAAACAAGCTGTCAAACGTTCTAGGGATTTAGTTGCTCGTTATGGGGGAGAAGAGTTCGTTGTCATTTTACCCAACACTGCTAGTGATGGGGCTGTTCAGGTTGCTCAAGAAATTCATCAAGCTATCCAACAGCTAAATATCCTCCATACTGCATCGGCTGTGAAGCAGCACGTTACTCTGAGTATCGGAATTGCTACAGTGATTCCTACCTATAATATGGTTCCTTTGGATTTGATTAAAGCAGCAGATCAAGCTCTTTATCAAGCCAAAGCACAGGGGCGTAATCGTTTTTGTATGTGGAACCCAATTGAGCCTTAATGAAATTAAATAAGCTCACTCAACAAAAGTCAGTGCCTCCAGTTGAGCCAGCAATTTTTCTATCTGCCTCCGCTTCTTGGCGTAAATAGAAGGTTCGTGCAACCAGAGGCAACCTTGTAAAATTCTGTAAAAACTTAACGGGTGACAAGACAGGTCAAGATGAGATGTAGCAAGAATTTGAGAAAATAAATTGGTAAAAAAATAGGGGGAAGTGAACCCCCACAAAAAAATAAAATGTTACCACAAGCATATCAAACAATCTTCCGGAAGCACTTGAGTGAACAGCAGTATCTGACACTAGAGATATTGTTATTATTGATACAAGCGCATCGACAAGTGAAACTCTCAACATTGGCAAGTTTATTTCCGCAAGCAATTACCTATGAAAGTCGGAAACGGAACCTACAAATATTTTTAATAATTGGTAATCTCTGCGTGAAATTATTGTGGTTTCTCCTGGTCAAATATTGGATTAGACAACAGAGAACAGGACATAGATTAAATCGAGAACAGCGACGTTATGTTCATAAACAAAAACATCAAAAATATGGTTGTTGGATGATTGCGCTCGACCGAACTCAGTGGAAGGGACGGAATATATTTATGGTGACATTGGTGTGGGGGACTCATGCCTTACTACTTTATTGGGAAACATTAAATCATGTAGGTAACAGTAATCTAAAAACACAAAAACGCCTCTTAAATCCGGCGCTTTCACTGTTGAATAAGTGTCGAGTTGTGGTTTTAGCAGATTGCGAATTTCATAGCCCAAAACTGCCTCAATGGCTTGAGAGTAAGAGAGTATACTTTGCCTGACGTCAGAAAAAAGACCTTCACTTCCAGGAATATGCAGGACTTGAATATCAAATTCTCAAAAACAAAGGATTTAGACCGGGAATCTCGAAGTTTTACATAGGAGTCAAATGTGGTAAAGGGGAAGAATTGGGTTTATTTAATATCGCTGTTCATTGGAAGAGAAAGTATCGAAACAAAGATCCGAAAGAACCTTGGTATATCTTGACTAACTTGCCAACACTTCAACAAACTTTATTCTTATATCGATGTCGTTGGGGAATTGAACAATTCTTTAAGGATTGTAAAACTGGCGGCTATAATTTAGAGGATACCAAAGTGAATGAGACTCGTTTTTTAGCCTTAGTTTTATTGATTGTCATTGCTTATAGTTTGGCTACTATCCACGGTCAATGGATGAAACAATTAGGTATCGAAACTTATGCTGGACCTTCATACACAAATAAATCTGTCCATCCACGCTGGTTACACCAGTTGGCATAAATTGCTAAAGCATCACTATCAATTAGCTTTTTTAGGCGTTCTAGACCGTACTTAATCTTAATTTGAGCGAGGAGTGGTACGCTGACTAATTCTTCACTATTACTTGCCCGAAGTTCCAGGGATTGCTGCCAGCGATTGCCTGCTTGAAAGCTAGCGTCTTGATAAGTCGTTTCTTTTTGTTCTCGGATGGTTTTTAGCCTGACCAACTCGGTGATAAAAACAGTGCGTTTCTTCAGCATACTTAATCAAGTCGTGTTTGCTGAGTGGATAGTTAAGATAAGTTAAATTTTTTTCTAATTGGATTAGATTTATTTCCATCATAATTATTTTGGGGATTTATCCGAAATAACATGCCAACTCACTTCAGGAAGCAGAAGAACAAGCCATCGCGTCAAATATTTCTCGCCACAACAAACGTGATCGCAGCTTCCAACACCAAGTTCTAATCGATGCTATTAAACAGCATGACTATTACTGTGATAGCTATCCTCTGCCGAAAGGATGAGGATATATAAAGTCAAATCGCCACTTACTTATAGTCGAGTAACAAAGAATAAATTGAGAATTTTCTAGATTCTACGAACGCTAATATTCGGCTGTTTTCTCCCGAAGAAGCTTACAAGCAGATTAAGTCACTCTGAAAACAGTTAAAGCACAGCAAAAAAGTATTGAGAATTGATAACGAGCCACCCGCATCCCCATGAATTACTCTAATTCCGAGCGGCATCAAGAAAAACTCATTTTGGAAACTGGCAATTCTCCATATAAATTCACAAGTTAGTTCTCAGATCACCGTAAGTGCTGGGTAGTCTACAATAATTCCTGAGCCTGTTTCTAGTTTTGAAGAAATAATTGCCGCGGCGGACAAAGCTTTGTATCAGGCAAAGGCCGCCGGAGGCGATCGCTTTTGTCAAGAAGATAGCCTAACCACCCCAAAACCTTAATTTGACGTAAGCGCCAGTCAGGGCTGATTCTCCTATTGCAGATACTTAGCTGAAAATAGGGCAGTTTACTGGATTTCAAACGCGTCAATTCATGAGCTAAATCAGTCCAAAATTCCATTACCCCTTTCAGGCGATTGCCTTTTAGATACTACTTGAATTTAAAAAAGCTCAAGATTTAGTAGCGCGTTATGGCGGGGAAGAATTTTCTCTAATTTTACCGAATACTGATCGGGCTGATGCAGTTCATGTTGGCAATAGCCTGCAAGCTCAAGTCAGAGATTTATAAATTATTCATGACAGGTCTGCCATCAATCAGTATGTCACCATGAGTCTGGGAGTGGCAAATATTATTTCTACTTGGAAGCCCTCAACTTCAGATTTGATTATAAAGGTAGATAAAGCGCTTTACCAAGCAAAATCAGCAGGTCGAAATTGCATTATCTCAAATTAGCATAGGCAATGCTAATAGATTTACTTGCAGGGATTAAGGTTAAAAAACAAGAGAAAGTACCATCTCTATGTAAGTTTTACAGAGCAGATTAATTTATATATAAAAGCCATTAGGAGTATTGCAAAAAACTAGCTCCATTATTTTGGAATACTTGGGACTAGCAATAATTAGAGTATTTACTGCTTTTTCTTTTACTACAAGAGACATTTTTATATTTAGAATATATAATTTATTGTTAATGTTTTTGGAAACTTATTAGATAAAATTAAAAGATGCTAGAACTATTACAAAAAGTTTTTACAGATAGCTTATTTATTCCACATGGACATTGTTACCTTTGGAAGACAGGGTTAGTATGGCTACATATTATATCAGATTCTTTAATTGCTCTTGCCTATTTCTCTATCCCCATCGCCCTTGTTTACTTTGTCCGCAAGCGTGAAGATTTGCCTTTTAAATCAATACTTTTATTATTTGGAGCTTTCATTATCTTTTGTGGTACAACCCATATAATGGAAATTTGGACGCTTTGGCATCCAACTTATTGGCTATCTGGTTTTATAAAAGCTTTGACTGCTTTGATATCGGTTTATACAGCTTTCACATTAGTGCCGATAATTCCCCAGGCGCTAGCTTTGCCAAGTCCAGCGCAACTAGAAGCAGCTAACAGTCAACTAAAACTTACTCTCAAAGACCTTGCAGATACACAAACTCAACTTATTCAAACTGAAAAAATGTCTTCTTTAGGGCGGTTAGTTGCAGGCATTGCCCATGAAATTAACAACCCTGTTAGTTTCATTTATGGTAATATCGCCATTGCCAATGAATATACTGAAAACTTGTTTAAATTAATCTCACTTTATCAAGAATGCTACCCACAAACCCTATCAGAAATTAAAATTTTAGCTGAGACAATAGAATTCGACTTTGTTAGAGAAGATTTACCAAAAATATTATCTTCAATAAAAATAGGAGCTGAACGCATCTGCAAGATTGTTCTATCATTACGGAACTTTTCGAGGCTAGATGAAGCCGAGATAAAAAGAGTTGATCTACACGAAGGTATTAATAGTACTCTCTTAATTTTAGGGAATCAATTAAAAGGTCAAGGAAAATATCCAGATATTGAAGTTATTAAAGAATATGGTGAACTCCCTCAAGTAGATTGCTATCCAGGACAGCTTAATCAGGTATTTATGAACCTTCTGACTAATGCCATTGATGCTTTGAGAGAGTCAATTGTCGGTTGCCCAGTACCAGAAAGCAATATTATAAAGACTGGAAATCAACAATCAACGAATCACAATCCCCAAATCCGCATTGCTACTGAAGTTTTAGATAGTAATCAAGTAATGATTCGAGTTATTGACAATGGTTGTGGGATGACAGAAAAAGTCAGGCAAAAAATCTTTGACCCTTTCTTTACAACTAAACCTGTTGGTTCAGGTACAGGTTTAGGAATGTCAATTTGTTATCAAATTGTAGACAAGCATGGTGGTCAGTTAAACTGTATTACACAACCACTTCAGGGAACAGAGTTTCAGATCCAGATTCCAATCAGGAGCAAGTCCTCCTTCTGAATACTAGCATTTATTTACTCTGAGTTAATCAAACAGAATACATGCGTCAGTCGCCAGAATGGGCTAAACCTTAGCTATCCGCTAACAGAATCGAATTCTGAATCGATTTAGCGGATAGCGCAGCGTTAGCGAGTCCGCGAGCGTCTGAATAAGTGGGTTTAAGACCCCCGCTAAATCGAACGCAAGAGCGTCTCTGGAAGAGAAGATTTAGCGGTGCAACAATTCAGTGGCAGATCAAAATCCTCCACTGATTGATTCTGACTCCAGAATTGGTGAATAGCTGAATTCTTCTTTAATGTATGCTTTTATGCGCTGAAAAAAGATTGCTCAGAAGCTAGTAAAATTCTTGCTTGTTCTTGAGCCAAGGGCTTTGAAAATAAGTAACCTTGTGCTTGTTGGCATTGTAGCAATTTAAGTTGTACTAATTGGTCAATTGTTTCTACCCCTTCAGCAACGACACTCATTCCTAAGTTATCAGCTAAAGTAACAATAGCCCGAACAATAGCGAATTGTTCAGTATCGCTATCAATGCGATTAATAAAGGAGCGGTCAATCTTGAGAACATCAATGGGAAAATGATGCAAATAAGCTAGAGATGAATAACCTGTCCCAAAATCATCAATACATAATTGCAAACCAAAAGCCTTAAGTTGCTTAAGGACGGAGGTAGCCTTTTCAGGAGAGGCGATAATTGCAGTTTCAGTGATTTCTAGCTTTAAGTTGCTAGGGTTAAGACTAGTATCTTCGAGAATTTGGCTGATTTGTTCAATTAGATCAGGTTGAGAAAACTGTTTACCAGAAAGGTTAACATTGATGGTCAAAGATTTGATGGCAGGAAATTGTAGTTGCCACTGCCGCAATTGCTGACAAGACTCAGTTAATACCCATTGACCAATTGGGATAATTAGTCCAGTTTCTTCTGCTATAGGAATAAACTCGCCTGGAGAAATAAGTCCACGTTCTGGATGTTGCCAGCGCACGAGCGCTTCAAATCCAGTAATTGTTCCAGTTTTCATACAAATAATTGGCTGGTAGTAAAGGCACAGCTCCTGTCGTTCAATTGCCCAGCGCAAGTCAGTTTCTAACTGCAACAGCGTTACTGCCCGATGATACATAGTAGTATCAAATACTATATACCCAACTTGACTCTGCTCTTTAGCGCGGTAAAGGGCAGTATCAGCATCTCGAAGTAAATCCGCAGGTTGAGCGTATTTGTTTGTACCTAAAGCAATACCAATGCTAGCAGTCATAAATACTTCGTATCCGCACAAGTTGAAGGGCGACTTTAATGCCTGATGTATATTTTCTGCGATGCATGTAGCATCTTCAATACTTTGAATATGGGAAAGTAAAATGGTAAACTCGTCTCCACCCAAGCGAGCAACAGTATCGTCAGGCTGGAGGCACTGTTGTAAACGTTGAGCAAGTGTCACCAATAGTTGGTCGCCAACTAAGTGTCCTAAACTATCGTTGACGACTTTGAAACGATCCAGGTCAAGGAATAGGACAGCAAATAAATTATCTGGATTACTTTTTATCTCTGTAATGGCTTGTTCTAGCTTGTCTATAAATAAAATCCGATTGGGCAGTCCAGTCAGAGCATCATAAAAAGCATTGTGAACTAACTTTTCTTCAAGAAGTTTGCGTTCAGTGATATCTGTTGCAATTCCATCAATACGAATCGGCTGACCACAAGCGTCATAAATTAAATGGCTTCGGTTCAACAGCCAGCGTACCTGTCCATCAGGTCTGACAATTCGGTATTCTAGTTCTTGCTTGTCAGTTAAGAACAATGGTTGAATGGCAGCATAAACTAGTTGCTGATCTTCTGGGTGAATGACTTCAAACCAAAGATTAGAGTTCTCAAAAAATTCTGATACAGAATAACCATAAACTTTCAGGGCAGAGGGGTTGAGATAAAGGGTTTCAAAAGTATCAGCAGAAATTGACCAAATCACATCTTCAAGAGAACATAAAATTCCATCCAAACGTTGTTTGCTTTCTTGCAGTGCAGCTTCTGCTCGTTTCCGGTCAGTGATGTTAGTAACCATCCCCAAGGCTCCAGCATAATTTCCCTGGTCGTCTAATAACGGGGCACAAGAAATAATTGCCCAGAGGTCTGAACCATCCTGACAGCGAAATTTGAAATCATGTGCTTCGTGAATCCCTTGATGACGACGCAAAAGGCAAGCATTGGCAATTTCCAGCCCTTCTGAATCCATAAAAGAAAACAGCGTTGCACCCATCATCTCTTCAATGGTGTAACCCAACATTGTTGCCATCTGTTGGTTGACAAAAGTAGTACGATTGTCTCTATCGAGTACCCAAATTCCTTCAGTTGCTGTTTGTACAATGCGGCGATACTGTTCTTCTTGCTTTCGTAATGCTTCAAGAGCTTCTAGATGGTGAGTAATATCAGTTTGGATACCAATAAAATTAGTCAAATAGCCAGAATTGTCAAATACTGGAGCTAAGTAGAGTTCATGCCAAAACGGTAGATTATCCTTACGGTAATTCCGTAAAATGACATGACATTCTCTTCGTTCTTGAATTGCATTACGCAATTCCTGAAGGGCTAATTGTTCTGGATCGTTTCCTTGCAAAAAACGGCAGTTTCGCCCAATTACTTCACTGGCACAGTAGCCTGTGATCGACTCAAATGCTGGATTAACATAAATGATCGGATTATCTGGTTGATTGGGATCTGTCAAAATAATCCCATTACTACTAGCAGCAATCGCACGTTCCATCAGATGCAAATCTACTTGTGGCTCTTCTAATCTGGAGACAGTTTCAACTGTTTGGATGCTCAGATTGTCGTCTGTAGTGCTTACAATGGAAGAGTTAACATCTACCAAGTTTGGTTGGCTGTGCGTGAAGTCAATGACATCTTTGAGCGGTTCTACAGTATTTGTTAATAATAAATTCTCCTGCTGGGTTTTTAAATGCTCAGTATTATTCGTAAATATGAATAGTGCCGCCAGTTTGTCTTCGTAATTAACAACCTTAGCTGAAATTTGTGCCTTAAAAGTATCACCGTTGGTTTTTTTGACTTCTACGGCATAACTATTGATGAGGTTGCCACTTTTAAGCTTGTTAACTAATTGAGTCCATAAAGCAGGCTGGGCATAAAACTCAGGGATAATCTTGTCGAATTTTTGGCTTGAATCAATTCCAAAAAAAGGCGCTAGTAATCCGTTTTGAAAAAGAATCTGTTCGTTTTGCAGACATACAATTCCAATCGGAAACGGGCTAAGTTCCGTTAGCGAATAAAGTATCTGCTCCCAGTCTATTTTTAGCGGGTTATCTGAAGCTTTCACCTCTGGCAACGAATCTTTACTCGTATAGCTACACCCCCTTATGTATTCTTCATTTAATAAAATCAGCTTTTTAGTAGGAGTATTTGGCGTATACTGATTTTCGTACACATTCAAGTCAATAAAGTTTTTCAAGTTTGATAAATTACCAAATAGATTCAACCCTATATTTGAGCTTTCTAAAAAGCCATAACACAGAAATTATATAACTCTATAAAATAGGAAAAAACAGATGATTTTATTTTTACTATTGAATATAAAAGTTGGGTACTTTTTATAAAAATCTAATAATTTATCAAAAGATAAATTATTAGCATTTATTACAGCTACTTAAACACTAAATAGTTTTTGAGGTCAAAATATTCAGAAATTGAGACTTTTAAGCATTGGTTATAAAGTTTTTTTTAACTATTTTTAATTTACCCCTTTAGATAGATGAAGTTACATTTTTTACAGAATCTTTACCTAAACATAATATTTCTTAATTTTACTAAGGGTTTCTTGCTAAGGCTGATATAACTTTTTTGCTTTGTTTCCTGACAAAGCTAAGAAGGTAATTGCTCCAGATGGTAGAGTTGCTTATGCCTTTGTTGATCTAGACTTTACAAAACGTGTAGAGCCGATGGAGATCATTGCAGTACTACTTGAGCTACAGGCTGGCACTTAAGCCCCTACAACGTTTAACCTTAATGAACTAAATCGAACAGTAAAAAGCTATTTATTTAGGCACAGTAGTCGCATTGCTTTTCCTTTTTGTCCTCTTGTTTGCACCTTCTGTAACCTTCGGTTCTTCTGACTTATTGGAGTTAACCATTTTCACCAAAGAAGAATTGAGATAACTCTGCGCCGAGATATAAAGACTTTCCCAAATCTCTTGATTGCGGCTGATTTTTGTACCGACTGTATTTCCTGCTGTTTTCTCTGACACCAAGTATTTACGGAAATAGTTATTCCACAAGTGTTGCAGGAAATCTTCAGCAAATTCGTTAAACGGCAGAATCCATTTATAGTCCTTGTCTAGAAATACCCGATAGGACGCAATTATCGGCAGTGCCAGGTCAGTTGGCGCACCAAACCCAAAAGAGTACTTGCTATCAGGCAACAATGTAGTTTTACGTATATCAATTGATGCTAGGTCGTTAGCACCCTTTCTTCTGGGGTTGCTGATATATTCTTGGATTATTTCGTAGAGTCTTTGCTCTATCCACAAAGCATGAGTCAAGAGAGGCAGTAAGGCGGTTAATCTTTCCCTTTCTGCATCTGTGATGTTACTTGGAAGACTCATCCCTGCTGGATGTTTGGTTCGTTTATTGCTGTCGGGGTTGTATTTATTTCTGTCGAGGCAGTAAAGGAGCTTCAGCAAATGGGTGACATTGCATTGGGCATTTCTGGGAGCGCCGCTTTGGTTTTGGTAATAGGCAATGCGGAATTTCCTATCTTCTGCTCTCTCTAACTGGGCTAAATACTGCTTGATGAATTTGTAATCACCTCTGGCGTTGACTTTGGAGCGAGAATCTACTGGCGTTGTGGTATTTGAAGCTAGAGCTATATCTTTGGCTGATTCTTCAGTCAGCCCGATGTGAATCGTAACTTTTACTCTGGCTTCGGTTAAATTGTAGTTGTAATTTTTCGCTTGCTCAAATGCTAAAACTGTATGCCCACCGTTGATAATGCCATCGCTACCCCCCTCGTTAGCTTCTAAGACTTCTAGCTCTAGTTCAGTTTTGTTCTTGACAGGTTTAGCAATATTCGCTGACAGAACGATTCCACTGTGGCGAGAGAAGAATTTTCCAGGTTCGGTGGTCAGTGAGTCGAAGATTTGTCTGTAGGTCGCGCTTTTGCGGTTCGGTTCGCGGATGTTCGGTTCTAGCGGCAGGTCTATAGGGAATGAGTCTACATGGGCGGTGGCGATGATGCAATTGGGGTTGGCTTGAATATAGTTATCTATCTTGATATTCCAGGTCTTGGGCATAGTTGATTTGCAATGTCAGGGGAATTTCTATGTTAACCAAAACCTGTATCTGATATCCCGTTTCTCGCTAATGCCAAGCACAAAATTATGTTGCGTCGTCTTGTTCTCTAAAGATTTACTTTATAAATAGTCTCTCAGCAAGCTTTCTAGATAATAAATTGTAAAAGTTGTTTCGTAACTTTGCTCTTACCTTTAAAAGAGCAAAGTCACGAAAGCGAACTACTTAATATTCTTGGCATTTCCAGTATGAAATAGGGGAAAATATGAGTAATTGGAGCGCCTGCATGGAGTCAGAGAAAATAATATGTCTAACGTAAGCATTGCAAAAGGTAGTTGCCTGTGTGGAGCAGTAAGTCTTTCTACAACTAGCATGAGTAAAAGTGTGGGAGCGTGTCATTGTAGTATCTGCCGCAATTGGGGCGGAGGGCCTCTGTTCGTTGTTGATTGTAAAAGTGATGTTAGCTTCTCTGGTAAAGAAAATATTGGGGTTTATCAATCGTCACAGTGGGCAGAACGTGGATTCTGTAAGCAGTGTGGTAGCCATCTATTTTACAATTTGAAACAAAGTAACCAGTATTTCATCCCCGTTGGACTATTCGATAGTTCTGAAGGTCTTGTTTTCGATCATCAGGTATTCATTGATGAAAAGCCCCAATATTACTGTTTTGCCAATGAAACTAAAAACCTGACAGGGACCGAGGTATTTGCACAGTTTGCACCTCCTGAATGACTTCCAAACATCAGGGCTAATACGCAAATACAAGGCAGGCGAATAGCCCAACGGCACGCTTGTAAAGCTCTAGGTTATGCAGAATAATTACACCTGACTGAATCCCAAATCATACAACGACACAATCAGCAGATGTTCTTGCGCCGAAATGCTCAATTGTTGCAGCAGGAGTTAAGCTTTGAGGCTGAATTGTTAGAAGACAATCCAGTGTTAGCCCAAACTATTCACGCTCTTAATATGCAGGAGATTCAGAGTAATCAGCGAGGGGTACAGAATATTTTAGACTCACAAGAATCAGCATCAAAAGAGCAAAGTGTTTAGAGTAAGTTTTTTCCGGGATTGGGTGGGAGATAAAATTGAAGATTAACTATAGCTTTTAAGCAAGATATAGAATTTGACTATAGAGCAATAGGAGATAAAGACAAATAGGGATTAAAGTGACTTACTCAGTTCATATAGAATCTAACTCTGGCACAAAAGCGGATGTGTTAACCAATTTGCCTGATAGAACTGAAGCATTAGAATCTGCCTTAAAGCTGAATCATATTGTCAAGGACGCAGGATACAAAGGTAAGGCTTGTAAAGTTGTTGACCATGATGGCGAAAAATGATGCTGAAATAATCAAAACTGAGAATTTACATCAGGAGAAAAATATCCAACCGAGCGTTACATGGGAAATTTTCAAGCCGTTTTGATAATAACCCATTTCGACTTTTTGATATTCTTTAGGTATTTGTCAGCGTATTGAAAAGCTGCTGACTTATCGTATTTTGCTATACTCAGTGCTTGTAACAATACTTGTAAAGGAATTGCCACCTGTGTGAGCTTTTCGGCTAATATTACTGACTCTTCTTCTGTTGCTGCTACTGTCGATTCTAATGGTTCAAATTTTATTTGCTTATTTATACGGTTATCTAACATTGCAGTATCAGCCATAAATGCACCTTCAAAACTTGTATAATGCAGTTTTACTGAAAGGCGGCAGGAATGAATCCGTGTTTGTGCGGGACTTATTAATCAGCTAACTTTATAAATCCGCACAATTGCCGTAGCGAGCGTATTTTGATTAAAATCTCTCAATTATTCTTAAATTCTCGTCCTAGCAAGCGTTGCTGTGATTTTTAGAAAAGCTGCCCTAGTGCCATTAACAAATCTTCAAATACCACTAAGCCATTAAACTCCAAGCCTTGAATTTCGGCTGATGCTAAGGCTGACAATCGCTCACCACAAATCTCAATCATGAAACACTCAGATAAGCATTAGGCATTGTCATTGCCGCTATTAACTGATATGTCGAAATGCAACACGTCTTCGCGCTCACCCAGCTTTGTATAAAGTTTAATGGCTGGATCATCACCAATATCCGCCTGGACGAAAATGACATAAGCTCCATAAGCTGCTGCTACTTCCTTCAGCTTTTGAATTAATGCCGTTGCGATCCCCTGCCGTCGGTGTGCAGAGGCAACAGCTAGATCGTAGATGTAAATCTCACTGCGCTCCTGCTCAAACTTTTTAAGCTCGTAGGCAGTAAGACCGCCAACGACCTCACCTTCTTTCAATGCGGCGATCGCAATGAAGTAGTCACTATCGAGCAGTTGCCGCAGGTAGTCTGCGCTAGGGGGATTTCTATATGTTTCCACCTCATCGAACGCCTCACCAAAGGTCGCTAATAGAGCTTCCATTAATGCAACGTCCTCCGGCACAATCTGTTGAATGCTTAAGTTCATTGGTATTTCCTAAGCTATATTCCTGCTGAACGGCTAAATCCTGCTCGTTCATACAATATCAGACGAAAGGGCTAAACCCAAAAATCAGTTGATTATCCTTTGCTGCTATGGCTGTCTTTGGGGTGCAGTTATCGGAATTGCGACGTTATTTATCAAGCCTAGTGTTACTGTAGCGGCGATTGGGTTGGGTTTTACGGCTGGAGTGTCTGGGAAATTATTGGTTCAAAAAGGGGAATAAGTTGAAGTAGTTGAAGATTGGTTTTAATTATTTAGCTGAACTCTTGGATTTATGGGAGTAAATATGTCTTGGTCGAAATCTATTTCTCTTGATGTTGCTAATAAGGTTTTTGATGTAATTGGAGTTTCTTTTGAGCAAAACGAATTAGAGGGTGGTGATATTGCTAAATATGAAAGTAAGACCTTAAGAAGGCCAGCACTGACCGCTTGCTGTATAGCTGTTTTGAGTGATTGGGTAACAATAAAAGAGGATTAAAGTTATGTTGAATCTATCAATTTTTCTATTCAAGTCTCAACAAATCCGGTTCGTTGGCACACCAAAAAACTTGAGTGGGCTGCTGCTGATATTGTCGCTAATTTGTATCTACAAGCTTTCCTCACATAATTACTCTGACTATCTGGGTAAAGTTCTTGGTGTATAGAAGGATCATAAACCAATTACGACCCTTGGTGGAAAATAGAAGTGGTAACGCTTTATGAACCAGGATTTTGAACGGATAGCTTAACGTGTATAAAAACAACAGGAATATTAAATGATAATCATCCCTTATAATCTAAAGCAATTATCCCAGTAATGCAAATCCAAAAGTCTACTTTTCTTATTTCAGTAAATTTACTGCAACAGTATTTCTCTATAAAGGTACATAAAAGTAGAAGTTAACTTTCAGGAAAATTACGATGAATTTTACAGAGTCTCTCAAAAATGAGCTAATTTCTTCAGGTATAATTGAACAAACTTTAAAGGTAGGAGATATTATTCCTAATTTCATTCTACCTAATGCTTTCAGCCAAGCAGTAGAATTAAAAAAACTACTAGTTAGTGGGCCTGTAGTTATTTCCTTTTATCGAGGTTCTTGGTGTCCTTTCTGTAACTTGGAACTAGCAGGACTCCAACAAGCATTACCTGCAATTAAAACATTAGGAGCATCAATAATTGCTATTTCACCTCAAACTAATCGTCATACCATGTCAACTGTAGAAAAACATGAACTAACTTATGAAGTATTGAGCGATCGCAGCAATATGATTGCTCGTCAATTTGGCATTGTGTTTCAAATCCCGGAGTATCTAAGACCTATATTAGAGTCAAAGGGTCATGTGTTACCTAGATACAATGGAGATGAGTCTTTTGAACTACCTATTCCAGCTACATTTGTAGTTGATCGAGACGGAAAAATCGTTTATGCTTTTGTTGATGCAGATTATACTAAACGGTTAGACCCAATTGAAATAGTGAGTATTCTAAGAAATATTCCTATAGTTAGCAAAAGCTAGTACAGCTTGGCGTAATCCCGATACTACAAGCTTTTCATTGATTTGGAATGGGTGTTTTATTTACGCCGTACTGTAGTAGTAGATAAATTTTAAATTAAACTAATTTTCCAATTTTTAGATAATATTCAGCTTTGTATCAGACTCATCTCAGAATAATCTGTCACTCTAATAATTAAAATAAATCAGGCAGTATTGAGGCAATATTTCCTTATAACGTATTTGTCTGATTCGATAAATTTCACTTAAAATTATCATAAAAGAGTTGTCAAAGATATGCAAAATGCTAATCTACAAAAAGCGACATTTGGAGCAGGCTGTTTCTGGGGAGTTGAAGCAACATTTCGTCAAGTAAAGGGAGTAACTTCTACAGCAGTTGGTTACACTGGCGGGCACTTTGAGAATCCAACCTACGAAGATGTCTGTAGAGGCAAAACTGGACATGCTGAAGCAGTGGAAGTGAAATACAATCCAACAATAGTATCTTATAATGAACTGCTAAATGTGTTTTGGAATAAGCACAACCCCACAGCATCAAACCATCAGGAGCTAGATGTTGGTTATCAATATCGGTCAGTGATATTTTTCCACACTCCAGAGCAGGAATTATTAGCAAGAGCCTCCAAGGAGCAGCTTGAAAATAGTTCTCGTTATCATAAAAATCCAATTGTGACGGAGATTGTACCTGCATCGCAATTTTACAAAGCAGAAGAGTATCATCAGCAATATCAAAAGAAGCAGCGACGAGCGTCTTACAGGATAGGCTAATCTTTCACTGGATTAAGGGGATATTAAAAGTCGAATGCTGCAAATCCCCTTACTTGCTATACATATCAGGGAACTTTGCTTGAAGTTTAGCCAGTTTCGGCAAGTCATTCATTACAACATAGCGATCGCTCGGATGACGTGCGATATAATTCTGATGGTATGCCGCAGCCTGATAAAAACCTTTCAAGGTAGCTAATTCTGTCACAATCTGCTTGTCGAAGATTCGCGATTTGTTGAGTTGAGCGATATATTCTTGTGCAACTTGCTTCTGCTCATCGTTAGCAAAAAAGATGACCGAACGATATTGCTTACCTGAGTCGGGGCCTTGTCGATTCAACTCTGTTGGGTCATGCGCTACCAAAAAGTAGACCTTCAGAAGCTGGCTATATGATATTTGTGATGGATCGTAGGTGACTTTTACTGATTCAGCATGATTGGTTAATCCAGCACTAACAATCGCGTAGTCTGCGGTTCTTGCATCACCCCCAGAAAAGCCAGAAATGGCATCAGAAACACCTAATAGATGCTCAAAAACTGCTTCCATTCCCCAGTAGCACCCACCACCGAAAACTGCTACTTGCTTTCCCTGCGGTATGGCAGTCGAGATATCAATGGCCGGAGCAGGAAGTATCACACGAGATGCACCATATAAGAGTAAAACAGTCAGCGAAATCATGGACAAGTTGCGTAATAACTGGCGGGATAGAGTAAAGTTATGAATTGCCATGAGGTTGTGAATTCCTTTATTTAATAGACCAAGCTAAGGTTTCTTTGAGAATAGAATCTTCACCATTCCAAAGAGCGATGTCTACGACGGGCTACGCCTACGCAAAACAAAGCCGTTGATGATTATCAGAAATACCAAAAATCCCATCTTCATCCCAACGGTAGGCGCGAGAACGGGTTTGGTCATGGGTGAAATAGTCCCATGCAGTACCGTTAGGGCTGTAGTCTTCGCGCACCCTTCCCCATTGGTGATCGCTTAAATATTACCCCATCTGCGCCAATGGACTGAACGCTTTTGGATTACCGACGATGACAACGGGGCGGTGGGGGTCGCTTACTGCGAGATAGAACGAATGACTGATCAGACGTGGAATCTACAGTTGATTGCTATCCGACCCGACCGCCAAAACAAGGATGTGGTGCGACCCTGCTACGCTAGGTTGAGCAAACATTGATGACACGCGCTAGGCGTGTACTATTGGTGGAAACGTCAGGTACGCTGGACTTCGAGCGCACGCGAGCGTTCTACTGCAAGTGCGGTTATGAAGAAGAAGCAAGCATACGCGACTTCTATCAAGCGGGCGCTGACAAAATCGTTTACCGCAAGGCGCTGTCCGCTCAGTCGCAGTAAGCGCCCGCTTAATGCGACTGCTGTCATTGTTGTCGCAAAGCGATCGCCCAGGCACGGATGTGTTATTAACTGAAGCACTTTTAAATTTATCTAATTAGTTGCCATAAAACACTGGTAAATAACACTGCAAATACTGAATGTACAATGATTATAAGTGTATTAATCATGCTGCCAAGAAAACTGTAAATTTGGGCGCTCGATACCAGACTATGAAAAATAGACAAAGCGATTAATCCCGGTTTTAGTTCTTTTTTATCAGTCAAATCCAGCATTAAAAAACTCAAAGTCCCCAAAGACAAAGCACCGCATCCAATTACCCGCACTAAAGAAATAGACAGTTGGCTATCCAGATTAAGCAAAGTTGGAAAGAAGAGAAATACGCAACCAATTCCTATTTCAAAAACAGTATTGGCTATTAATAGCATTCGCATTTAGAAAAAAGCACTTCAGACTCGCACACACTTTAACATAACTTTATACGTAAGACTCACTATGGTTTTACCCAAAAAATGGCCAAATTATGAACCATAACTTGACCAAAAGTTAACGAAATTACAGAGCTTGCAGGCAACAGACAAATAAAATTTTGTATTAATTCATGACCGCGTGTTGAAAAAATGAATCATAATAAAGCCTGAAGTTTTTTAGCCTGAAAACTTTAAAATTGCACAAAACAATTAGCTCTTTCATCAACTTTCCGACCAAAAAATGGTTCAAAATGACTAAAATATGGTTAACTCTTTTTGAAACATATCTTGAGCTAAAAGTTTATTTTATGATTCAAATCACAGTACATCGCCATACCGGAAGCGCCGGCTTGATGGTATATTATGGCCATGCATAAAGCCATCATAGCAGAAATCCAGGAAGCATTTGGCGGGTCGCTTGCCCCAATGGATATTCTCAATGTATCTGGTGTTGGTGATCTGGCATCGGTCTATGCTGTTACCGATTTGGCGATAGCATCCCTTGCATCTGCTGGAATGGCGGTTGCCGAATTTATTGCCATACGCAGTGGCAAGATGCCGCTAATTCAGGTGGATCGACGGCTTACATCCATGTGGTTTTCTAGATCCTTACGTCCAATAGGGTGGCAGTTGCCTCCGCAATGGGATGCAGTGGCCGGTGATTATAAGGCAAGTGACCACTGGATAAGATTACACACCAATGCACCGCACCATCGCCGTGCTGCACTGCAAGTGCTTGGTTGTTCAGAAGATAGAGAAGCCGTAACGAAGGCTGTTGCGAGTTGGCAAGCAAATGAGCTTGAAGATGCAATAGTTTCTGCAAACGGTTGTGCCGCCGTTATGAGATCAGCAGAAGATTGGAGCATGCACGCTCAGGGGCGAGCGGTAGCCACTGAGCCGCTTATGCACATTTCTGCTACGGATTCCGCTCAGATGCCAAACTGGCTAATTCCGGCAGGGCGGCCTTTAAAAGGCATACGTGTACTTGACCTGACCAGAGTTCTTGCTGGCCCCGTTGCCACACGGTTTCTTGCCAGTTATGGGGCGCAAGTATTGCGTATTGATCCGATAGGATGGGAAGAACCAGGTGCTGTGCCGGAAGTTGTATTAGGCAAGCGCTGTGCCCGGCTTGATCTAAAGAATGCCAACGGTATGGCCACACTGAAAAAACTGTTGGGTGATGCTGATGTAATTATACATGGATATCGAACTGGCGCACTGGCACATCTTGGTCTTGACAGTGAAGAAAGACAAAAGTTGCGTCCTGGGCTGGTTGATATTTCACTCAATGCTTATGGCTGGAACGGGCCATGGAAATTGCGTAGGGGATTTGATAGCCTGGTACAGATGTCAAGCGGTATTGCACATACCGGGATGGTCAAAGCAAATAAAAACTGCCCATTTCCGTTGCCCGTGCAGGCTCTTGATCATGCAACGGGGTATTTGCTTGCAGCAGCAGCGATACGAGGCTTAATTAGGCGTGTGACGAGCGGCCAAGGTATGGAAGTACGGGCTTCGCTTGCCAGAACAGCAGCAATACTTGCTTGTTATCCGGTTGAAAATGGTCTTGCTGCAAAGATTGAGGCGGAGAATAGCAATGATCTCGATCCAGCCATCGAAGCTACCGCGTGGGGGGCGGCACAGCGTCTGAAACCACCTTTAGTTATAGAAGGTTGTCCGATGTATTGGGATTTACCGTCATCGCCGTTAGGTTCCTCATTGCCTGAATGGCTTTGATTTGCTCTCAATTTTGGCCACAAGAACAAACAGATTCCAGCACCAAGAAATAGTATGAACTCCGGCTTTTAGGACCAGTTCAGTTTGACCATCGGGTATATACTGGGCTTTGAGACAAGCTCACGACTGATGAGATACTTGGACTTGTTACAATACTGTTCGGTTAAGCCGAAAAAATAACTCCAATGTAGGTCATTGTTGTGGTCAAGGGATTTACTAATTTTGTCTATCTTTGCTCAACGTTCAGTATTCATCCGCAGTTTTCTAAAACTGGCATCTGTAAATGTTCTTTCAAATCTAATGGTTCCGTTGGCAGGACTAATAGATGTAATGTTTTTAGGGCATTTAACGGAGATTCGTCATTTAGCAGGTGTGGCAATAGCAACAATTTTATTCAATTATATTTATTGGACATTCGGTTTCTTACGCATGGGTACAACTGGAATGGTTGCACAGGCTATAGGGCGTAAAGATAACCAATCGGCAGTACTGATTAGTTTACAGCATGGAATTTTAGCGCTGATATTAGGACTTGCCATCCTGATATTTCAAAAACCTTTACAAATATTAGGCTTTGCAATTCTAAGTGCTACACCAGAAGTTAAAACTTCTGGTGTTGATTTCTATAATGCTTTAATATGGGGTGCCCCAGCAACATTGATTAACTTTGTCTTGATTGGTTGGTTTCTTGGACAAGCCCAAAGTAGTAAAGTGTTGTTGCTTTCAGCTATTAGTAATTGTGCAAATGTACTACTTGATTATCTATTTATTGTTCAGTGGGGATGGTCAAGTAGAGGAGCTGGATTAGCGACAGCCACTAGTCAGTATCTCATGCTAATAGTAGGTACTTTGCTATATTGTCAAACAATTTCATTTAAACAAATACAAGCTTCAATTGGGGAAGTATTTAACCTATCTGCTTTAAAATCAGCTTTCATGCTGAATGGAGAAATTATTATTCGGACTTTCGCTTTAATTTCGACAATGGCGATGTTTAGCAATCTCAGTTCTATGTTAGGAACTGAAATTCTGGCGGCAAATACCCTACTGATGCAATTGGTGAGCTTGGCAGCATATTTCATTGATGGCTTGGCATTCGCTACTGAGAGCTTGGCTGGAATTTTTCAAGGTAGTGGAAATATTACTTCTTTAAAACAACTGTTGCAAACTTCTGTAGTCAGTAGCTTGGTTATCGGATTAATGTTTGCTACTGCATTTATTTTTGCCCCAGAATCACTGTTAAGATTGCTGACCAATCATACTGATATTATCAATAATTTACGTTCTTATATTCCTTGGTTGTTACCAGTTTTGGGTTTTGGCTCAGTTGCTTATGCGCTAGACGGTTATTTTCTAGGGTTGACTCAAGGTCATACACTTCGCCAAGCTATGCTGAAAGCCACTGTAATCGGTTTTATTCCATCAGCAATTACAGCAATGTATTTCCATAATAGTCATTTACTATGGCTATCAATGTCTTTATTTATGGCAGCAAGAACAATAACTTTGGCATTGTGTGTACCAAAATCATTTTCTACAAGACAGGGATGAATACAGAATAAATCTATCTTCAGGGGAAATGTATATTTTCAATTATCTATTTTGCGCTTGAGTGATGCCTACGGTTCAAGAAGGCTACGTACCTTTACTGCAAGACTAAAGAAAGACCAGCTATGTTTTAAATGTTGCCAAACGCTTCCTCTGCCTTACTTTCATTAAGCTTCGGAGAGAACTAAAATACTTGATAGTATAAATATACTATCAAACGAATAAGATGACAGAACAAGGCAGCATTTACAACCATAATGGTCAACCATCAACAGCTAGCATTCAATCACGTCAAATGGCCGAAAAGTTCGCCAATGGCATTGCTGAATTTAATTGGAAAGTTGATTACTTCAAATTTTGTGAGCTTTTAGAATTAGAACCAGGGGAGTATGCAGATGAGCAATACCGATATTTTCAGCAGTTAGCAGAATCGCTGACGAGATTTAACGCTGAGTCTTTAGCCAAAATGATTGATGCTGGGGTGGAAAAGTAAGCTTTTGAGTTGAATACGAAGTTAAAGGTGGGGACTGAAATCAACTTTCTTGCTTGATTTTGAGTCACCACCACTGACTACCAATCTTTGACAAAAAATTATCCTAGCTTACTCTCATCACTCCTATAAGTCATAGCTCTGGGCTTCCGTTTTCTAAGAGGGACTACTGATTTCTTGGGTGCTTGTGGCGGACGACATCTTTCACAGTAGAGCGGTCGCACACCAAAGGTTTCTCGTTGTGTGGGTTGTTCACACTGCTTACACACAAAGTTGAAAACGCGAGTATGAATTTCCCGCTTGTGCGCTCTGACGGTGTACTCTCGGACTTCAATAGTTTTGCTGGGCATCGGTTCTGTAATCCGTGTTTTATTTGGGGCAGATATAGCGTAGTTAACACCAGGGGTAAAATAGCTTCAAATGCTTATTGTGTTGGTGGAACCATTATATTGACGTTTTTACGTGCTTATGCTTATAATTCAATGTCACTTAAAGGATAAGTGACATTGAATTACTCAGTTATGCTTTCAGACCTGACAAATTTTGGGTCTGGTTACAGTGTCACCTACGCTATATTTACCCCAAGTAGTAATTCTGTAATTAGTAAAAGATAGGACTTTAGATTACGTAAACTTAATTAGTGTAGGCGTAGCCAGGCGCAGGCATCGCTCTTGGGAAAAAACTTTTTGGTTTACTGATTCTAAAGGGTGTGATCGCATCGGAATTTTAATCATAAACTCTGTTCCCTGACCAGGTGCTGAAATGCACGTTATTTGACCACCATGTTTAGAAACAATAATTTCCTGGCTAATCGACAAGCCTAAACCCGTGCCTCTACCTACGGGTTTTGTGGTAAAGAAGGGGTCGAATAAGCGATCGCGTACTTCCTCTGTCATGCCGGGGCCAGTATCGCCAATCCAAATAGTCACAAACTCATTGTCAGTTACTTCGGTGCGAATCCTAATCGTGCTGCGGCAAAAGTAAATTTCTTGGGGCGATCGCTGTTTATCATACTCCTCCAAAGCATCAATTGCGTTCGCCAGTAGATTCATAAACACTTGGTTGAGTTGTCCTGCATAACACTCCACAAGCGGTAGATCGCCATAATCTTTAACGAGTTGAATACCTATTTGGTTAGAACTGGCTTTAAACCGATTGTGCAAAATCAGCAACGTGCTATCTAGCCCAGCATGAATATCCACCAGCTTCATTTGGGCTTCATCCACGCGAGAAAAAATCCGTAACGACTGAATGATTTCGCGGATACGGTCAGCCCCAACCTTCATCGAACTCAGCAATTTGGGTAGGTCGTCACTCAGAAATTCTAAATCTATCGCTTCAGCCAGTTGTTGAATTTCAGGTAGCGGTGAGGGAGTGTACTTGGCATAGAGATTCAGAAGGTTAAGTAAATCTTGGGTATATTGATAGGCGTGAGTCAGATTTCCATAGATAAAGTTGACAGGATTGTTAATTTCATGGGCGACACCTGCCACCAATTGTCCCAGACTGGACATTTTTTCACTATGAACCAGTTGGCTTTGAGTTTCTTGAAGTTGGCGAAAGGCAAGTTCTAGCCGATTGGCTTGTTCTCGATAACGTGCTTCTGATTCCTGCAATGCTTGCTCTGTACAAATGCGCTCTTGAATTTCCTGTTGCAGCAGCTGATTAGATTGTCCAAGCGCAGCCGTTCTTTGTTCCACCCGTTCTTCTAACTCAGATGTCAGTTTTAAGAGGGCGTTCTCTGCCTTAGTTCGCTCTTGAATCTCCTGCTCTAGATGCACATTTTGTTCTTGCAGTCTCTTCGTCAGATTTCGGATGCTTAAATGGATTTTGACACGAGCTAAAACCTCTTCATGCTGAAGCGGCTTAGTGATGTAATCCACCGCCCCAAGATTCAACCCTCTGACCTTATCAACCGTCTCAGAAAGCGCCGTCATAAAAATTACGGGGATGTCTTTAGTTGATTCTTGAGCTTTCAAGTGTTCACAAGTTTCAAACCCGTCCATACCAGGCATGAGTACATCTAACAAAATTAGATCGGGGAGAGCATATTCGACTTGTTCAATTGCATCTTCGCCATCCTGCGCCACCAACACTTGGAAGCCAGAGTCAGCCAAGAAATCAAATAATACTCCTAAATTTGTCGGGTTATCATCAACGATTAAGATAATGCTATTTTCAATGTTGGAAATACTCATTAATTTACCCCTATATTTTTTAGAATTTCACGAATTTTTTTAACTTGAAAACCTTTAGCTAATTGACGCAACTCTAAAGAAAAAGGTGTATATTTAACATCCACTTCTTCCAAGTGAGTAACTCGCTCCACAATCCGTTTGAGATCGCCTTTCATTGCTAAATTCAACAGAATCGCAATTTCGTCTGCGGAGGGAGCTACCAATGATTGCTGAGAATTTTCTTCTTTGTTACCTTTATATACTTGAGTTTCCCCATCATCATAAATCCATTCCAGTTCTAAGTGATGCCGTAACTTTTCTAAAAGCTCTGTTATGCGGATGGGCTTAGGTAAAAAATCATTGCAACCCGCCTCTCTACTTTTGTTGAGATCGAAATCAAAAACACTGGCAGAAGTGCCAATCACGATCACATTCTTTAGTTCAGGCGATCGCCGAATGCGACGAGTAGTTTCAAAGCCATTCATTTGAGGCATCATCAAGTCCATTAAGATACAATCTGGATTTAATTCAAATGCCTTATTGAGACAATCTTGACCATCTACTGCTTCTATCATTTCAAATCCTAAAGGCGATAGCATCTTGACTAAAATTGCCCGATTTTCTAGTCTGTCATCTGCCACGATAACTTTCCGCTTCTCACCTTTAAAACTTTGGATATTTCGTTGCTCTTTTTTGATAACATCAGCGTATTTAGAAACTTCGGGTAAATCTAAATCAAAGAAGAAAACGCTCCCTTTTCCTAAGTTACTCTTTACCTGGATTTGGCCACCCATCATCTGAACTAATTGGCGGGTAATTGCCAGTCCTAATCCCGTTCCTTCTGCTTTGCGATTGTGATCTCCTACCTGCTGGAACGGCAAAAATATCTCTTCTAATTGCTCTGGTGCCATGCCAATTCCTGTATCTTCCACCTGAAACCGAATTTTACCTTCCTGATAGCCGACTTTGAAAGCCACGCCTCCAGTTTCAGTAAACTTAACGGCATTACCCAGTAAGTTAATCAAAGCTTGCCGCAACCGTTTTTCATCAGCTTTGACACCTATAGGAAGTTGAGTAATTTGTTCAAAAATTAAGCAAATACCTTTTTGTTCGGCGCGGATACGGCAGATTTCGGCAAT
Source organism: Nostoc sp. FACHB-133 (assembly GCF_014698055.1). NCBI lineage: Bacteria > Bacillati > Cyanobacteriota > Cyanophyceae > Nostocales > Nostocaceae > Nostoc > Nostoc sp. FACHB-133. The sequence goes on along the minus strand of NZ_JACJSH010000058.1, from coordinate 7,827 downwards.
GCCTTCGAGAAAATCTAGGAAATGAAAATCCGTTAGGTGGAGTTCCATTTTTCTCGCTTCAATTTTAGAGAGGTCTAAAATGTCATTGATCAGGTTTAAGAGATGGTCGCCACACTGATGAATAGTACCTATACTATCTTTTTGTGAGTTAGTTAAACTTTTGTCTCGTTTAAGGATTTGGGCGTAACCCAAAATGCCATTAAGTGGTGTTCTCAGTTCATGGCTCATGTTGGCAAGGAAATCGCTTTTAGCACGGTTGGCTGATTGGGCGATTTCTTCTGCTTTTTGCAGATGCACATTTTTTTCTTGTAACTCTAAAGTTCGCTCTTGTACTTTGGCTTCTAAGTTAGTGTTGGCTAATTTTAAGTCTTTATAAAGACGAGCATTTTCAATGGAAATTGCCGCTTGAGAGGATAACAGTTGTAATACTTCTAAGCGATCTGATGTGAATGCACCAATGGTGAGATTATTTTCTAAATAAAGGATGCCACTAAGTTTTCCTTGATGGATGAGCGGTGTACATAAAACCGATTTGGGTTGATGGGTGGCGATGTATGTATCTGTGGTAAATGTTCCTTCACAAGTTGCATTAATGAGGACAACATTTTCTTTAGTTCGGGCTACATAGTTAATCAATGAAATTGGTAGCTGCTGACTGGTTGAGACTGAAATTCCTTGTAGCACAGTTACATCATTTTTGTCTACTGCTCCTGATGCTTCTATTAGCAGTTCTCCTGATTTTTCTAAAATTAAGTAGCCTGTTTGAGCGCCAGCATTTTCTAGCACAATTGTCATTAATTTAGCCAACAACTTGCCCAAAACTATTTCACCAGAAAGGGCTTGAGATGCTTTCATAACTGTGGCTAAATCTAGCGAGTCTGAAGCATTTTCACCTGTATAGCTTATCATCCGAGTCGCGTTCGTACTGACGGTTTCTCGCTTTGATATCCGAAATAGTTGAGGATATCTTTTTTCCAAGTCTTTGACTTTTGCCTTCGCTCCCCAGCAACCATATCCATAGTAGGCATCGTTGAGATAGGTATTAGCAACTTTTTCTCTGCCACAAGCAAAATAGAACTCTGCTGCTAGTTCTGAGGCTAGGGCTTCTTCTTGAATATATCCATGTTCTCTGGCTCCAGTTATGGCTCGGTCATAAAACGCGATCGCTTTGGCATCTTGTTGCAATACTCGTGCTTTTTCTGCTTCCACTAAATCGTACTTATGCTGGTAGTTAGCAGGAGAATGCAACGCCCATTGCTTCATTTTTTTCTGCTGCGCTATCACTTGGCTGAAATATTGTTGGCGATCGCTTTTTGATGCACTGGGATACAAAGCTAAGAGAGTCAGAGAAGAGTAGAACTTGTGTTCAGCTTTGTACATCAACGCTCGTCCACCTTGTTCGTATTTTTCTGCCAGCAAGGCATCCTCAGCAGCGCGATCGTAATTTCTAAATAAATAACCTAGAATCAGTTTAGAAACATAGATAGGATAAATAGCCATATAATTATTGCTATTTATCAGAATTGGCAACATTTTATTTTCATCAAAACTTTCGCCAATTAATCGATCTGGTTCTGATGTTTTCTTAATTAAATTCAAACCTGTTTGTCGAACTATCTGAGCATAGATAATTTGAAACTCTTGTTTGTTTCTTTGCATCAAAGCAATATAATCCGCCTGTCTTTGGAGAGCTATTTCTAGATTTTCACCGATAAAAAACAAATGCGTACAATAAAAACAAGCCGAATAAGAAGCATATTCTAAATCTCCTGTTTCTAGACCTCTTTGGACACCCTCAATTAACGGTTCTATAGTATTAATAGCTGGCTCTTTCCAATGCCTGATAAAATAATTAAATGTTTCATAGATTTTCGCCGTCATTTCTTTAGCATTGAATTGATTTAACAGCTTTAAGCCTAGTTGACCAAATTGATAGCCAGAATCCATGTCTTCAAAAGCGCCACATAGGAACATTCCATAAAGTACATACGCATAAGCTGACAGAGGAGAGTTTCCATCTTTGAGACATAGATTGGTCATTTTAAAAACGACCTGGGGATAAAGTTCGGGTGCTGCAATATAAACCGGAGGAATCAGATTGATCAAGACTCGCAGTGCAGCTAATTTATAAACATCAGTCATTTCTGGCAATTCTATTAAATCCTCAATCCTTTTCCCTCCTAAATTCAATCTAGTTAGTCTTGTTGGGGATTTCGCTGCTAAAGGCAACCCTAGCATTTTCAGCACTTGCATTCCGGTATTTAACGCAGCTTGCATTTGGTTTTTAGCAATATAAAACTGCATTTTTGTCTCGTACACCTGGACTCGTTCGAGCAAGGTTTTTGCCTGTGATAAAACTACATCAGAAAGCATTTCTGCTCGCTCGAAGTTAGTGTTGAGAAATTCTACTGCTGCTGTTTCTACATAGAGATTGAGTGTCATGTCATACTGACACTTCCAACTATCTGCTGCAAGAAGTTCCAAACCTACATTTAAATATTTAACAGATGATTCATACGCTGTTGCTGCTTTTGCTTTCTGCCCAGCTATAAGATTGAGTTGAGCCAGTCTATCTTTTTGAGGCTGTATGGTAATGAATTCAGCACCAACATTTAGTTGGTTGACAATTTCAAAAATGTTTTCTTCAATGTCCGTTTCCGAGGTATGTTTGAGTAGCAATTCACCGATTTTTAGGTGAGTCTGTTTTTTCTGGTCATCTGGAATGAGAGAATAAGATGCTTGCTGCACCCGGTCGTGTAAGAACTTATAGGTGATGGGTAATGGGGGCTGGTTAATGTGCGATCGCCTGTTCTCAGCCTCCATTTGTTCTGAGTCAAAAACAAGCGGTGTTTTGTAGGAATTGTTGAGGGGCAGAACCAAACCTGATTGCAGAGCTTCCCACAAATCTGCTGCTGTTTCTGACTGAGATGTTTTATTAATAATCGCCAACATATCTAAAGTAAACTTGTCTCCAATGCAGGCGGACAACTTTAACACATTCTGTGTTTTTTCAGATAGTTTTTGAATTTGACTGACCATCAATTCAACGACGTTATCAGTTATATTAACTCCCTGAATAAACTCAATATTCCATTGCCAAAAACTGCGCTCAAAGTCAAATGATAATAAGTTGTCTTGATAAAGAGATTTGAGTAATTGAGTTAAGAAAAATGGATTGCCTTGGGTTTTTGTAAAAACTAACTCAGCTAGCGGTTTTACCTTTAAAATTTCACTACGAAGAGTATCGGCTACTAACTGATTGACGTGAGCGATATCCAAAAGCTGGAGGATAATGTTATTTACGATCGCACCAGTCTGTTGAATCTCCTCCAAGGTCTGAATCAAGGGATGAGTTGGACTTACTTCGTTATCTCGATATGCACCAATTAGCAATAGATATTGGCTATCTGGGTCGGTCATAATTAACTGGATAAGCTTGAGGGAAGCTGAATCTGCCCACTGCAAGTCATCCAGAAACAAAACTAGCGGATGTTCGGGTTGACTAAATACATGAATGAATTGTTGAAACACCCGATTAAATCGGTTTTGTGATTCTGATGACCCTAATTGAGGAACTACTAGCTGCGGGCTAATAATCCCTTCTAATTCGGGAATAACGTCTATAATCACTTGAGCGTTAGAGCCGAGGGCATCTATTAGTTTTGATTTCCAAACGGCTATTTGCTCATCGGTTTCTGTTAGCAATTGCCGCATCAAATCTTGGAATGCTTGAATTAGAGAAGCAAAAGGAATATTCCGCTTGAACTGGTCAAATTTACCGGAGATAAAATAACCCCGCTGGCGCACAATCGGTTTGTGAACTTCGGAAACTAAGCACGATTTACCGATGCCTGAGTAACCAGAAACTAGCATCATTTCCGTAGTACCAGAACTGACGCGATCGAATGCTTCTAACAAAGTAGCAACTTCTATTTCCCGTCCGTAGAGTTTTTGGGGAATGGAAAATTGGCTGTATGAATCTAGTTGACCGACAATTAAGTGGGAAATTTCGCCATTCGTCTGCAACTGAGTCAGACAGGTTTCTAAATCGGCTTTTAGTCCTAGAGAGCTTTGATATCTATCTTCAGCAGTTTTAGCTAACAATTTCATTACAATATCAGAAACTGCTGAAGGAATTTTTGGATTGAACTCTTGAGGCGTTATTGGGGTTTTAGCAATATGGCAATGAACAAATTCCAGAGAGTCAGCGGCATTAAAGGGCAGCGAACCTGTCAGCATTTCATAAAAGGTAACGCCTAAAGAATAAAAGTCGGTACGGTAATCAATTGACCGATTCATTCGTCCGGTTTGCTCCGGTGACATATAGGCGAGAGTGCCTTCTAGTAAATTGGGATTGCTGATGCTTTGATTTTCTTTTTCTAACCGCGATGCAATACTGAAGTCGATAATTTTAACTTGTCCGGTTTTTGGGTTAATAACAATATTGTCAGGTTTAATATCTTTATGAATAATCTTGGCTTGATGCAGTTGAGTGAGAGTGGATGCTAACTGAATGGCTATTGTGAGAAATTCGGTTAATGATAATTGGCGATCGCTAATATACTTTTTCAGAGATTCTGCACCAAAGTCTGCCAAAATTAGGGCTAGACCGTTATGATGATTTTCTAAAGCTAGAGACTTGACAATTCCTTCTATATCTACTAGCGTCTGTGAGATTTTATATTCATGTCTGAGTCGGGTTACTTCTTCGAGGCTGGGATACTCAGCTTTCAGGGCTTTAACGATCGCAAGAGTTTGATCTGACTGCTTGGAAGCGCGATAAATAACGGTATTGACACCTTCATACAGAGCTTCAATAAAGTTGTAACTGGGAAGAACAGGTATCATTTTTCTAAGCCTAAGTATTAGGATGAACTGGGTATGAGGCTAATGAACGTTATTCACCACTGTCAAATAAAAGGACATTCAAGTGTTGTATTTAGCATTCCCAGCCAGTCCAAAAGTTTTATAAGACTAAATAAAGCTCAACATTTGGAAATATAAGTTTGCACTTAGTGAGAAAAATTGCACAACATTTCCTCAAAACAAGGTTTGTGCAAGATTTTTCTCCGATCGCCCGTGTAATTGACTGCGTAATCCACCAGTAAACGTAGGTCGATAATTTATAGCCTCAGTTGGGATCAAACTTTTCGATCCCCTTTTGTAAACCTAATGCCCCTTCTTGAAGCAAATCGAGAAAATCTAAATTGTGATTCTGGTACTTTTTCGCAACAGATACCACTAGCCGTCTCCAGTTCGCAACTCGCAATTCGCAATTGCGGACGTAATTGATAATTGATTCATCTTGGAATCAAAGCCTGTAATTTCAATTATGAAAAAAACAAAACATATAGCATCAATATTCAAGCCCTCGTATAAATGCTTGGGCTATTATTAATTGCGAATTGCGAATTGTTATTGGTTGTCGGTTTAGTTCAAGTGCGAGGCTTAAGCGTTGTTCTTCAATCGCCATTATCTGCTGCAACGCCCTTGCATTTATAATTTATTGCTCAGGAGTTAGCAGAAGGTAGTGTCCGATTTCTTTAAGGTAGGAGCGAACTAAGTCGGTAGTTAGGCTGGGCATATTTTTCGTTTGAACAAAATCTTTTATCTCAACAATTAGCTAACAAATTAAATCTTAACCATAGACTTAACCCAATGCTTATATTGGTCAAACAAGTTTATAACTATAAAACTTGAAATCTTCAAATAGGTAAATACTAAAAGCTGTTTCATTTTATAACTAAGCTTTAAAATAACGGAAAAGTTTCGCTGAGTTAAATCAGAGAGAGGCTACGCTAAATTTAGAGTGAATTCCTCTCTTGAAGAGAGAATCTTTTCAAATTCGCTTCACATTTGAACAAGGCTTAAGAACGCTTTGCGTAGACTAGTTGAAAATTACAAATCCTTAGTTGAGGAAAAATCATTGATATGCAATCTCTACTCACTTTGGCAATCGTAGCTATCTTTTGGGCATTTGTTACTCTCCTTATATTCCAGTTCATTAATGGACTATTTGTATCGGCTGCTTATGCTAGTAATGTGGTTTTGGTTAGCAATCTAAATATAGCGGCTTCTACAATCCCATCAGTATCACAAGTAATCACACCACAAGCGATGACTTTTGAAAAATTGCCAGATCCTTGGGCGTTAGATGATGAAGTTGTTCATCGTACCAGTAACGAAGCAGTTAGTCTCTCATTCCCTACATTGAGATTACTGCCTTCAGTTAAAGAGATTTCACCGCAACCAAAACGTACTACTCGTTCAAATAAAGCTAACAATGCTGCCAACAAGTTACCGAAAACTAAAAAGGTTGATGTAAATTCTTCAGGCAAGCGCAAGCTAGGCAGACCGCGTAAAGCTGGCTAATTCGCTTTTTAAGCCTCGGCTGATCACCGAAGAATAAATATCTGAACGTTCAAAGGTTTAAATGAGGCAATTACTTGCCTCATTTATTAGTAAGAGGAAGGCTTCGCCATAGCAAAAGTGAAAAAATAATATTGTGAGTGATGCAATGGTACAGCAACTTTTCACTCAAGGTTCTTTATTCGATTTGCAAACAGTAATCGATTATGGGCAGTCAGTTATTAATGTTGCCCAAGAGCTTGCAAAAGTTTTAATAGATAATCGCCCTCTCTCTACGAAAACTGTTTCTTCCCAGATGAATCGCTACTTTCTAGGCACTGCCGCGTCTGGTGCGTGGCAGTGGAAAGACGCTTACGAAGCTGTGGAAGTAGCGCAAATATTATATCTGCGTCAAAAAGGTTACAAGCTTTTATTAGAGTCGCCGCTAACAGTATTATTGGAATTGGAGAAGTTAGTAGCTCTCTGCCCGACGCATACTCGCCGCAGTGAAGAGTCAGTACAGCTTCAGCAATTCTCGACCCCTCTGCCGCTTGCTTATCTGGTAGCCAAAGCAGGATTTATACAAGCTACTGATTTGGTGCTGGAGCCATCAGCCGGGACTGGTTTGTTAGCACAAATGGCTAAATTGCACAGTGCAAGTCTGATGCTAAACGAGCTAGCACCCGATAGAAGTAAGATTCTGCGGCGATTATTCCCTGGTACACCATTATTCTCAGTAAACGCGGAACAGATCAACGACTATCTGGTTGGCAAGACTCAGCCCTCAGTTGTGCTGATGAATCCGCCTTTCTCCGCATCTCCCAAAATCAACAGTCGCAACCCGGACGCAACTAAGAGCCACATCAACTCGGCATTGCAAAGACTGGCTGACGGTGGACGGCTGGTAACAATCACAGCCAACTGGTTTTCTCCGGCTAACCCAAGCTGGCGAGAGACTTTTGTTAAGTGGCAGGATTTTGCGCGAGTTCTACTATCTGTTGGGATTAACGGCAAGGTGTACTCAAAACATGGTACGCAAATTGACACCAGAATCACAGTAATTGACAAGGTTCCGGCTGATAATCACAGGCAAATCCCCTATATTTCTGAAACCTTGGATTTGCCTGAAATACTGGCATTAATTGAGCAGTTGCCACAGAGGTCTTCGTGGGAACGCTCAGAAAAAATCAAAGCTGCTGCGAAGGCAATTGTTGTTCAATTGCCAAAACGTACTACAGTTGCACAACCAGAAACTGTTTCCTCTCTTCCAGACGACATAGTAGTGTTGGAATACGAAGTCGTCGAATGGTTTGCTACAGATGGACTAAAAGATACTTTATATGAAACCTATCGCCCACAAAGAATCCGGATCAAGGACGCTTTACCTCATCCCTCGCTACTCTGTGAGAGTGCAGCCCTAGCGCTTGTCTCGCCACCACCACCCACTTACAAACCGCATCTCCCGCGAAACATTGTCTC